>NZ_OZ244056.1:0-304317 GCF_965215465.1 Simkania sp.
TAAGGCTCTGTTTCATTTTCTTGGATCTTTCGTGCCTTTTGTACTGTTTCCGCAAGCTGCTCCTCTGCCAAATCAACTTTTTGCTCTGCTTCCTTGATTTCCGCTGCATCATAAAGATTCACACCCAAACGATCTGCAACCGTGTACAAACCAGGATCCATTCCAATGCGCACAAAGTAAAAAGACTTGTCTCCAAGATTCACTTCAGTTGGGTACATGTAAAAACGCATGTAACCCACATGTGCAATGAGACCTATCAAAAGAATCCACGAAGAAATACGCTGCCAACTATAGGCATGATTGCGAGCATACTTCGTCAAAACAGGCCGTTTTTTCTCTCCAGGAAAAGCGTTCATCTTCGATGTCATGAGGACTTTTATACCCCAGATTCCATGAAATAGAATCGGGACCCCAAGCAAAACAATTTCGATGACGTGCAGGTAAGGAAGGTTTTTGAGAAAGTTCACAGCACGAATGAACCCCTCTCCATTTTCTCCAATCAAAAGAGCCGCTTGAGAATTGGTCAGCATGTGCTCAACTAAAAAGATGGCAATCCACAAACCAAATAGCGAATGAAGTCTTCGCCAAACAAACTCTTTAGGGAAAGTGTAAGCTTTCGTCGTCATGATTTTCATTAAACTGATAAAGATAAATTTGAAAAAGAAAAAAATGTGTGAATTTTTCTAAAGAGAGTCTTTGACGTGACCTTACTTATCTTGCGGATGTACCACATTTTCTGGAATCGTCGTTAGCGGTGGAGAGATATATTTCCCAAATGCCTTTTTTAATTCTGGATCATGTTCGGTATCGGTGTAGAGATAGAAAACAGGGGTTTGTTTGTAACCGATGTTACTTTCATTCAGATCGTCAATTAAATTTTCAACCAGATCCTTATATCCTATCTCAACGTTGTCCTTATCCGAGGCATCAACAAACATTTCTTGCCTCCAAATGATCTCTAAAGGTGCAAGTTTTTTAGTTTCTTCAATGCGAATTGAGGCCGAAATGCTCAGATATAGATGTTGAAGTTCTTTTATGTAAGTTGTCGTTTTTTTCTTGAAGTCATGTACTGGGACTGCACGGCTTCCAATTGAAGCCCACCCTCCTTTCGCTACTCCTGTAAAATCTATACCGTTAGCGTGGTCTAGAATAATGACATGCCCTATTTGTTCAAGCCTTTGTTTCATCCACAGGATAAAAGAAATCTGTCTTGTTTTGTCGTGGCTAAATGAATGTATGACAAAAAAACCGATTTGATTAATGCCGTTTAACGCGCTTCCAGCTTCAAACTCGGGATTAGCTGCACCAACCCTCGACACGCTATTAATTATGCCACCGTAATGTGGAAGTTCCTCCATCTTCCGAGGTTTTTCTATATGAAAACCATACAGGACAGATGATGTCAGCAGTAGAGACAAATATATAAAGAAAGATCTAATATTCATGAGAACCTCCTTCTCCTTTAAGGTAAAGGATAATCATATGGACTGGGTGGTATGTTGTAAATTTGCCATTTATTTTTCCAGAACTGATGCAGCCTATTTAGCGGATGCAAAACCTCTTTCCAGTCGACGTTAGTGCTATACAGCCCAGACATTGAAACATAGTTTTGAACTTCATCAACAAGCATCTGAAGAATACTTGCTATATGATGGTAATCGTTGTTGTTCATTAAGCCTTGTCGAATAAAACTATTATGCATCCATTCTAGCAGATGATTTTTAAAACCATTCGCAAATCTCATGCAAACATCACCATCTGGAACAGGAGTAAGGATTGGCTTTGTTGGTGGCGTTGGAAAACTTTCATGATTCCATCTTCTTGGAGGCGGAGAAGATCTAGAAATGCTTTGCGGCATAGGGTTGCTCTCATGAACATCGAGAGAAGATTCTTTGGCATTGCAAATTTATTGGTTTCCGAACTATCAGCAACTCTTACTTCTCGTCCATTCCACATCTCTGAAGCATTTTCTTCTGGGGTGCTAAATGGTTGAAAAGCCGATTCTCCAGGTTCAGATATTTCTGCTACCATTTTTTAACCTCCATTTTAATCGAAAAATTTTAAGTAGCAGCTTTTTTACTGTCAAGTTGCTAGGAAGTTCAAATTCGGTTTTCGTAGGAAAACAAAACACAACCTAGGCGATTCCGAAAAAAGCGTGTGCGTTTTCGCGCGTCACTTTAGCGACTTCGTCTAATGCAAGCCCCTTTACGTTTGCCACTGTTTGGACTGTCTCAGGCAGATAGCTCGGTTCATTTTGTTTGCCTCTTTTGGATAGAGGAGCGAGGTAGGGAGTATCTGTTTCGACAAGCAGTTGCTTAATCGGAGCTTCTTTGACCACATGTCTAAGCTCATCTGACTTTTTAAAGGTGATAATGCCGCTAAAAGAAATGAGCCAATTGCGATCTAATGCTTTTTCAGCATCTTTGAGTGTTCCTGTAAAACAATGAAGGAGAAGAGGGCCTTTTTTATAATGCTCATCGGCAATAGCAAAAAGATCATCAAATGCATCACGACAATGAATCACAACCGGAAGATTGCATCGTGTTGCAAGCTCGAAATAACGGATCAAAAAAGCTTGCTGCAACGTTTTGGGAGAATGCTCGTAATGGTAATCGAGACCCGTTTCCCCGATTGCAACGAGTTTCCCTTGAGTGGCAGCCTCTTCGAATAAGTGAAAGTAAATACCACCTTCTTTTTCGACATCATGAGGCGTGGTTGCCCCAACATTGTAAACCCACTTGACATCTTCTGCAAGCTCCAGGCCGCGTTGAAGGGTCACCTTATCAGTACAAATGTTGACAATCGTATCAACGTTT
The DNA here is from genome assembly GCF_965215465.1 of Simkania sp. Taxonomy (GTDB): domain Bacteria; phylum Chlamydiota; class Chlamydiia; order Chlamydiales; family Simkaniaceae; genus Simkania. The sequence continues at coordinate 2,817 of NZ_OZ244056.1, forward strand.
GCTTCTTTTGCCCTCTTCAGGACGTTTGAAACATCCTCAAAAACGGAATCGCAAGTTAAGTGAGCGTGTGAATCAAAGTACATGCTCCTTAAAATATCACGGGTGAGCTTTCCTTGACAATTAGGTTTTTCCTCAAGTATCACTATGGCAAAAACTCAAGTGGGATCCATGGGAACATTTTTTCAAGCCTTTTATCAAGCAGATGCCTTTGGCAAGATGGTTTTCTTTGCTTTATTCGCCCTTTCGGTGATTTCGTGGTTTTTCTTAATTCACAAAATTTGGACCTTCAATCAAGTCAAACGGCAGTCTAAAATTTTTAAGAAGGCCATCACTTCGCAAAAGGACTCTTTACTCAACATCAAAGTTGAAGCAGTGCAACAAAAACGTCGCATTCCAGAGCCCTTTCGGCGACTTTATCGCACGATTCAAGAAAGCACGGTTGCAATTCTTGATAAAAACCATTTTTACCTCAGTGGAAATCAAAACTTTCTTTCTAGAACCGATGTTGAACTCATTGACTCTCACCTTCAATCTTCCATTGCAAAAGAACGTGAAGATCTTGAGAAAAACCTCTTTATCCTTTCGACCACTGTCACACTCGCCCCCTTTTTAGGGCTTCTAGGAACCGTCTGGGGCATTCTCATCACTTTTGGAGAACTCCAAGCCGGACATTCTGTCTCTTCTAACTCAATTATTTTAGGAGGCCTTTCAACTGCCCTAACAACAACAGTTTTGGGGCTTCTCATTGCAATTCCTGCGCTCATTGCTTACAACTACCTGAAAAACCGTAGTCGTCACTTCACAACAGAGATGCGAGACTTTAGTCATTTTCTCCTGTCAACTGTTGAACTCCAATACCGCAAAGTGGACATCGAATGAGAAAACACCATTTTACATTAAGTCGTGACATTGATGATGAAGGACTCGTGAACCTCACACCTCTCATTGATGTTGTTTTCGTTGTCCTCATTCTCTTTATATTAGTCGCTCCTTTGCTTGAGCTCGATCGGGTGGCACTCGCCTCAGCCAGAGCAGAAGGAAACAAAGAGGCTTTGCCGATCCAAGAAAACGCACCCATTAAAATCCACGTCTTTGCAGATAACACAGTTTGGATCAATAACACCTGCATCAAAACAGACGACCTCTACCCTTTTTTTAAGAGGTGTAAAGCTGAGATGCCACACACCATTCCTCAAGTCTACCACGATAAAGAAGCTTTTTTTGGCACCTATCAAACAGTGAAAAACGCTTTAGAAGCTGCAGGGTTTGATGAAATGGATGTGATTCTAAAACCAGGTTGATCATGATCAAAAAGTGGATCCAACAATATCCCAGAGAAACTGCCATCTTAGCATTTGTTCTTTTCGGCCATTTTCTGTTCATTTTTTTCAATTTTAAAACCACGCATGCTCCTCCCATTCCTAAACAGTCTATTGTCGTGCACACACATGTCTTGCCAAAACCTAAACCACAACCTCAAGTCCAACTTCAGACAGTTTCCAAACCCACCCCAAAGCCTGCTGCTAAGCCCAAGCCAAAAGCCAAACCTAAACCAAAAAAAACTTCCTCCTCCCAACCGAAAAAAAATCAAACCGTTTTAAAACAGCTGCAAGAAACCTTGGCAAAAATTGAGCAGAAACAAACCATCCAAGAAAAAAACATTTCCCTAGCCTACCCCAAAGAAATTCAAGAGCTCAGCATCGATCACATCACGCAAACACCGACTGTCGAAGAAGCCTCTTACCTTCCGCTGCTTGTTCAAGCGCTCAAGGCACATCTCGAGCTGCCAGAAGAGGGAAAAGTGCGCATTCAATTGACCGTTTTAAAAAGTGGACGTGTAGAAAAGGTCCAAGTCCTGTATGCTGAAAGCGAAAATAATAAAACATACCTTCAGCGCGAACTCATCCACATGGAATTACCTCCATTTTCAAGTGAGCTCGCTGGAAAAGTAAAACACACCTTCACTTTGAATTTCTGCCATGAAAAATAAATTTTGGTTGCTCATTTTTCTGCCACTGTTTGCGTTTTGCAGTGACATCGATAAAGAAATTGTCATTTCCCTTGCAAAAAGCGAAGAACTCCCTGCGATCTATATCAGTTGCTCATCACCACAACTCAAAGAGATCCTCCTCTTTGACCTCAATCAAAATGGGATCACCCAAGGGATCAGTGGAAAATCAGAAGAAGAAAACTACCTTCTAAACAATGACCTTTCTCCTTCCTTTTGGAAACCTAAAGGCTATGCTTATGTTCTCAAACTCTTCATCCACGAAAGTGTCATTTCAGGCAGCCTTTTTTCACTTAAAACAGGCCAACAAACACCTCTTGAACCCCACCATTTAACAGGGGTACGCGCTTCCGATCGACGTGTCATGCACGCTATTTCCGATCAAGTAACAGAGATCACTAGTGGCACCCAAGGAATTTCTCAGACCCAAATTTTTTATGCCGTCCAAATCCCCGATGGAAGTCAATGGAAGTCGGAAATTTGGACCGCTGATTATGATGGAAAAAATGCACGCCAACTCACTCAAGAAAAAAGTTACTGTATTAGCCCCCTCCTTTTTCCAAAAGAAGGAAATTTTACTAAAAACAAATACCTCTATGTGAATTACAAGCTGGGGCAACCAAAGATTTACATCTCGTCATTCAATGCCAAAAACGGAAAGCCTTTTCTTCCCTTGCGTGGCAACCAACTCCTGCCCAGCTTTTCGCAATCTGGCGACATGATCGCTTTCATCTCGGATGCCGGTGGGCAAGCTGACCTCTTTTTGCAAGCATTCGACGCGGACCAAGGCCTTGTGGGAAAACCGCTCCAGCTCTATTCCTTTCCCCGTTCCGTTCAAGCCTCCCCCACCTTTCGCCCCGACGGGAAAAAAGTTGCGTTTGTCTCAGATCAAGAAGGAACTCCTCGGATTTTTCTCATCTCCATCCCCTCATTTAAAAATTGGAAACGTCCGCATCCGGTCTGCCTCACACGGACATATCGAGAAAATACCTGTCCATCATGGTCTCCTGATGGCACAAAATTAGCCTATAGTGCTAAGATCGATGGCGTCAGACAAATTATGGTTTACGACTTTATTACCCGCGAAGAAATTCAGCTAACAAAAGGTAAAAGTCATAAAGAAAATCCCTGCTGGGCTGCTAATAGTATGCATATTATTTTTAACACCGTTGATCCTTCTTCTTCAGAATTATTTCTAATTAATTTAAAACAGAAAGAAATGGTACAAATTACAGAAGGACCTGGCAAAAAGCATTACCCCGCATGGGGTCCTTAAGAGAGGGCATTATGAAAAAACCGTCACTTTACTTTTTTTCTTCTTTACTCACCGCTTGTTACCTCCTCACTGGCTGCCAAAACTCATCGGGAGCTGTATGGGAAGACACGAAAACTATGGGCCGTTACATTCAGCGTCAAGGGAAACTCCTATGGCGTAAAGATGTCGACTCCCGCATGATTGAAACTGCTGATGACTTCCAAGGGCCAACCGATGAAGAGTTTATCCCTTTAAAAGACGAAGATCTTAAAGCACAATTTGCAAATCTCAGCATTCCCCAACCTGCAGAATCACCCGGCGTTGAAGGCAGCAGTATCCCGAGCATTGAGCATTTCTCAACTCCACAAGCCGATCTTGCAGAACTCTTCAAAAACGTCTACTTTAATACCGACGAACATGTTCTCCGCAAAAAAGAATTCTATTCTGTTGTCGATCGCATCGCCGATTACATGAAAAAAAATCCAAACGTCTACATCTTTGTTTCAGGTCATTGCGATGAACGTGCATCAGAAGCTTACAACTTAGCTTTGGGAACACGTCGCGCCAACACCCTGTGCAGTTTACTCGTGAAAAAAGGGGTCAATCCCAATCACATTTACACCATTTCTTTTGGTAAAGAAATGCCAGTAGATTTAGGGCATTCTGCTGAAGCTTGGTCAAAAAATCGACGCGTCGAATTTAAAATATTTCAAAAAGAATAAAGGAAGATAAATGAGAATTCTTGCTCTCTCGTTGTGCAGTCTCTTTTTATTAAGTGGGTGTGCAATTAGCTCAAGTTCAAAGTCCGACAAACACCAAATGGAGATGAGCCTTCATAAAGTGCGGACAGAAGTGGAAGAAATCAAACACGATCTCAACACTTACGAAATTGAGCACCACGTTTTAGAGGGTAAACTCATCGATCAAGAACAAACTATTGCCAACTTAAAGCAGCAAGTTTCTGACCTCAAGCAAGGGAAACTCGAAACATTTGCCTCTGAAATTCAAAACATCGATAAAAAAATCGCGCATGTTGCTAAAAAGCAAGACAAAATTTTAAGTGATATCCGCCAGCTTAGTTCGCATGCAAATGAAACGACAACTGCCTTAGCGCAATACAAAGAAAAAATCACCCAATTTGAAAAAGCGATTGCCTTTCAAAAAGAGCAAATTCAAGACATCGTCAAACTTCGTGAAGGGCTAGCAAAACTTACAAACGCTTCAGAACTTTCTAATCGTTACGTCGTGCAACCTGGCGACTCGCTAGAAAAAATCGCACGAGAAAAAGGAACGTCCGTCGAAGCGATCAAGCAAGTGAACAATTTGTCGACAGATTTAATTGTTGTCGGCCAAGAAATCCAACTTCCATAAACACTGTTTCGTCGCATTTTTTGTTTGTCAAAAAACACCTTGAAAGTCCAACATATCTTCACCTACCTTTTAAAAGGAGTATCTTATGTCAGGGATTGCTTTCAAAAATCTCACTGAATGTCAGCGAGAAGTAGATAGTGTATTTCGTGAAAACCCCAATTCATTTGAAGTTACAGCAAACAAAGTAGAAGCCTTTCTCAAACCATATACACTTGAACGTTGCCTAAGAGAAGGATGCTTAAGTCAAGTTGCCGAACTTCGTAATCACGTGAGCCGTTGCAAGGTTCAATTGAAAATGCAAGAATTTCAAAGAAGCTTAAAATTAGGCTCTAAAATTTCAGGCCAAGATGTTTTAGAATGCCTCATCGTGATCACTGAATATTCTAGCGATCAAAAGCTTCCGAATGAAGTGACCAAGTTATATGATATCGCTCAAAGAGCAAAAGCTTTTGTTAATTACGGCTTTTCTAGTTTGGACTACCAAAAAGAGTTTCTCAGGCTCGTTGAAGTGACTTACTCTGTCGATTTAGAGACCCCTGTTATTATTAGAGTTTTCAAAGAAGCTTTTCCATCTCTTTTCTCTTCAACAACAACAAAGACAACATCATCAAAACCCTCCTACTCTATCCCTACCCCCTGTTCTACTTACACACAACCTACGGTACGCTTGAAATATGATCCAGTGTCACATAATGGACGCCCCCCAACAGGGTGGACGTGGACATGATTGGGTCTACAAAATAGGGGAAGCCCCTAAGACGATTAATCGTTAGGTCGTTCAAGCAAGTCAACAATTTGTCGCTAGACTTAATTGTTGTCTGTCAAGAAATCCAACTTCCTTTGAAGTTGCACTCTCGTGTAAAAGAATTTTTTCTTGAGTAACTATACCAATTTATTGGGAGTTATAGTTATAATTGGTAAAAGAACCAATTCAGAAAAAGATCCTCTATTTTTGGAGTAATTAAATGGCGCAAAAAAAAAGAATCCTTCTAATTGAAGATGAAGAAGACATTGCTGCACTGATAAAGTTGCAAGCTGATCTTTCAGGTTACAAACTTCATGTAGAAGTCGATGGCGTGAACGGTTATCGCGCAGTGGAGCGAGAAAAACCTGATCTCGTTATTCTCGATGTCATGCTGCCAGGCTCAAACGGCCTTGACGTCTGCAGAAAAATTAAAAGCAATCCAGAGCTCAAAAATATTCCTGTCATCATTCTTAGCGCAAAAAATGAAGAGCTCGATATGATTTTAGGACTCGAACTTGGAGCAGACGATTACGTTGCAAAACCGTTTTCACCTAAAGTCCTTTTCTCACGAGTCAAAGCCGTACTTCGACGTAATCGTGAACCAGAAAAAGCACCGCGCATCCTATCTTTTGGCGAATTCAGCCTCGATATCGATCGCTATTTGCTAAGGAAAAAAGAGCAACAAATCACGATCACTCTTTCTGAGTTTGGCATTCTCAAGCGCCTCCTGCTGCAACGCGGAAAAGTGCTCACGCGCAATCAACTCTTAGATGACATTCACAACGATGATGCATTTATTGTTGACCGCAACATCGATGTGCACATTGCTGCACTGCGGAAAAAGCTCGGTCCAAATTTTCACTGGATTGAGACCGTAAGAGGCGTTGGTTACCGCTTAAAAGACGAGCAGCAACTCGCCAAAAGCAGATAAAAAGCAAATAGTTTGGCTAAAGCAAACGCACCAGCTAATCGCCGCTCGTTTCGAGCGGCAGTTTCTGTTTTGTTTCTCGACAACCTAGGACTATCGGTTGTCTACCCTATCTTCACTCCTCTTGTTTTACAACCAATCTATGCACTTCTTCCCACTTCTTATTCGCTCGCCCACCGCATGATCCTTCTCGGCCTTCTAATTGCCTCGTTTCCCTTCATGCAATTTATTGGTGGTCCGATTATGGGACACATTGCCGATAAAAAAGGGCGGCGTTTTAGATTTACAATAGCTCTCCTGGGTGAAGCCATAGGCTTTTTCCTAACAGGTGTTGGGATTGCTATTAAAAGTTATCCATTAGTCGTCTTAAGTCGCCTTTTCTCCGGTTTCTTTGCCGGCAACTTTACAATCTGCCTCACAACCATCACAGATATGCACCAAGATGTGAAGGAACGAGCAAAAGACTTTGGAACTGTTGCCAGCGTCGCTGGAATCAGTTTTGTCGTCGCAATTGCTCTAGGTGGAATTTTGTCGAATGACACCTTATCTAAAGTCTTTAATTCCTCTCTCCCCTTTTGGATTATCACCGCGCTTTCTCTTTTAAATATTGGAATCATTTGGAAGGCTTTTTCAGAAACGCATCATCAACCTTGCAATATTAGCCAAGTCTATAAAAATCAGGTTGTTGAACTTATCCAAATCTACCGAGCTTCCACTCTTCGCTTTCTTTACCCTATCTTCTTTTTCTTCATGGTCGGATGGATCGTCTCACTTCAATTCCTCTCGAGCTTCTTACTGGAGCATTTTCATGGCACCAAGACTATGATCACCACTCTTTTCATCAGTGTAGGAATTGGATGGGTCATCAGTAACATGTGGTTCGAAAGAATTCTCATTCGAGTTTTTTCCCCTCTCAAAATCCTAACCATTAGCTTGTTACTGGCAACGCTTTGCTTGTTTGTCGCTTCAGAAGTTCGCGTATACTATCTCTTTTTTCACTTCATTTTGTTCGGATCGATCTTCGCATCACTTGTTTGGACAAACTGTCTTGCTTTGATTTCTCAAAAAGCTCCCAACTACTTGCAGGGAAAACTTTTAGGGATTAACCAATCGGTTGCTACCCTTTCCATGCTCGTCGCACCTCTTTTTGGAGGGTTCATCGGCGAGTTTGACATTCGCACCATTTATCTTTTTGCGAGTTCTTCATTATTACTTTCGCTATTGATTCTTTTTATTTTCAGAAACAAATTAAAACAAAATTAGAAAAATAGTTTCTAATTCATTTCCAAATTTGATAAATAATAATTAAGGAAGGAACTATTTATGTATATCATTTGACTGAACTTCAGTCGATGTTACAATTACCTAATTAAGAGGATGTTATGATTAATAAGAAGACTTCGATTCTCGTTTTAGGTCTTGCAGCCACTCTTTTCTGGGGTTGTGAATCTAAAACAGGAACTGGGGCACTCGCTGGAGGTGCTTTAGGTGCTGGGGTCGGTGGAATTGCTGGTGGAGGTTCGGGAGCCCTCATCGGTGGCGCTGCTGGTGTGATTGCAGGAGGACTCATTGGAGCCGCTCTTGATAACCAAGATCAGAAAAACTTGCAGAAGCAAAGTCCACAGACGTACAGACGCGTTGACAACGGCGAAAGATTAAGTGTGAACGATGTCATCAATCTGAGTAAAGCAGATATCAGTGATGATAAAATCATTGATCTGATTCAAAAGACTGATAGCCACTATACACTTAACAATTACCAAATCGATCGTTTACGCGACGCCGGGGTCTCCGAAAAAGTCATCAATTACATGATGTACAAGACTTAAGTCATTGGGGAATTTGGGAAAGAGAGCTAACCTCCTCTTTCCCAAAGATTTTTTTATGTGTGGCTTGATTTATTCTTGCAGTAAATGCAGAATGTAAGGATAAAAAAGATCGAAAGATTATAGCCCACCTACAGGACTTTGCTAAATGAGTGTCAAAGAGATATACAAAGAGATCTCACGGCGTTTTGATCACGATAGTTTTCGAAAAAATGTCGAGACTCATTGCACTGTTGGCCTCAAACAATTCAAGAAAATCATCCGTTCTTACATCTTTTTTCATCTCTTTTTTCTCGGCCTTTTAATCAGTGAAATCATCGCATTTAGTCTTTCATTAACTTTTCTTTCGAAATCAGCGCTCATTGCCTTTTCACTTGCCGGAATCATTTTGACTGCCTTTGCTTATCTCGTCATCCTCTTTTACTTTCAAACGAAAAAGCCCGAACAGTTTATTGAACTGCGCAATTGGTTCATGCGCCTCTGCAAACAAAGTTTACCTAAAAATCTCGGTTCTTCCGAATACCACCTTTCTTTAGCTAACTCTGCTTATCGCTTTGCATCTCATCTTATGAAACACGAGTCTTCTCTCTACTCCCTACCAGCTGTCACTCACTCACTCAATAACTTGATGCGGAAATTCACTAACTTTTGCCATCACAAAGACTTGCACAAAATGAAAGAGATTCTACTGCTTGTCTCCATTACAGAACACATCCAACTTATTAAAGAAACACCAACAGATCTTGAAGCCCACGCCTCTCTTGCCAATGCTTATGTTGCCCTATCCAAAATCTATCAAGGCGATTCAAAAGAAATGCATGAGAAGTTCCAAGCAGCTTCTGAAAAAGCGATCCAAGAGTTCAAGATTTTGGATCACTACTCACCAAATGATCCTTGGGTCCAAGCACAACTCGCCTCATGCTATCATGATCTCAAGATGTTTAAAGAAGAGATCCTATATTACGAAAACATCCTTAGGCTTTGCCCTGAAGATAAACAGATCATGTTCCGTCTTGGAGTTCTATATTTCCAACAAGGACTCAACGCCAAAGGGCTCCGAACCTATGAAGAGCTTAAAAACATGGGCTTTTCACGAGCTGATGAACTCATCGATTACTACGATGCAAACTCAGGCAAGAGTACAGCATCGGCTCTCTTTAAACTACCTTGATTCAATAATTGCAATGCGATGTATTTCATATAAACAATGCGTCGTGAGATTATTGCGAAAAATAAGTGTGACCAAATCCTCATCTGGCAGATGAAAATAGGTTGTCACTTTTTGATTGGGAATAAACGTTTGCTCTTCTCGAATAGCTAGTTCACCTTTTGCGTCTTTTTTCATTAGGCATATTCCTATGGCACCCGATGACACTTGCAAATCAATTTTAAGCCAATGTTTCCTTCCAGGGTTTTGCTCGAAACGGTTTTCAATATCAAACTGAACTGAATACCCCCATAAGAACTCACTTGATCTAAATAGCAACCGTCTTTTCTTGAGAGCTTTCGAAAAGAAAGAAAAAATTTTCCCGATTTTAACAAACCCCTGATTCAGAGACTTTTTTCTTTCTCTCCATTTAGGATAAGAGTGAAAGTGAGAGCTTTCACTTCTCCACTTTATAGAAAATCGCTCTAATTGATCATAAAGATTTGAAATAACTTTCCACAGCCACAGCTGGCTTAATTGTTTTGTTGCTGGGAAAATTGTGAAATTCTGAGGGATATAATCACAGGAAATTTCCGCATTGTATGGAGCTAAATGTCCAGAAAAGTTAAGGCCCCTTAGCTTCGCATACAACTCTCGAGCTCGAGGAGTTATTCCCTCTAGTTCAATCACTTTTCTCAAAGCTATACCTACGTAAAGAGAATGATAATAAGCAAGGGGATACCCCAAAAGCCGTTGCCTTTCCAAAGTACTCCTTATGAAACAATCAAACATAAAGCATGCATCTTGAGGAAACTGTTCCCATATTTTTCCTTGAAAGCTCCGGGAAACAGGAGTTGCTAAGATTTCAGCAAAACATTCCTTTGGGCGATATGCGATCTCTCCGCTTTCCAAAATCTCTCCTAAGCGAATCCAAAGATCAAAATCCCAAGCTAAGGTTGGCTCATTAAAAGACATGTCCTGCACCACCTGATCAACAACTTGGCGCTTCAAAAAAGTACAGGCCATCGGAAAAGAACTTTCAAATCGAAGAAAACGATGATAATCAAATTGAGGAGGAACATAACGTTCAACTTCACCTCCCTTTTCATCGACAGTCTTTACTGATCCATAGACAACCTTCACGTTAGCATTTTGATCAAAGTGAAAAACAGCGCGTGTCAATCCATCTGTAGGAAGAGCCTCATCAGAAGCTGTAAAATACAAAATATCCCCTCGACTCCGCTGCAGAGCTCTTCCATAAGCTTGCCGTATTCCATTATCAGGTGCCGATTCAAAACTGCATGGGAATGGAAGCGAGTCTTTGATTGAAGATAGATATTCAACAGAGCCATCAGATGAATCTCCATCTTGAACGATTAACTCAAAGTCTTTAAACGTTTGATTTTTTAAACTGTCAATGTTTTGCCGAAGAAATGGGAGTCCATTGCGGGTTGCCAACAAAACAGAAACTTTCGGCGTTGAAGTAGAACTTTCCAAAAAACGCTCCTTATGTTTTTTGAAAAAAACCACATCTCATCTTTATTTTTCAATAAGATTACTCTCTAGACAGTTGAGTGTTTGTTGATCGATACGAAGAGGTTTAAAGTTTTGATCTAAAAAGCAATGCTCAGATTCTCCATTGAGAACCTTCTCTTCACCTCGCATTAAACGAAGGGTGAGTATTGTTGTAGGCAAATGCGATACAGTTTCCTGCGCGAAAACGGTCTTCAAAAAAAAGAGTCTCTGCAAAAAGAAAGTCTTCATTCATTTCGACAAAATCGTACCAACCGGGAGCCGCATGGTACCAAATTTGAAACCGATCATCTTTTAAACTGCGAAATTCAGCGCGCAACTCTTCTTCTGTTTTGTTTGGGTGATAAGATGAAAAAGTGCGAGGCATTCCATACTTTTCAAAGCGCCATGCAAACTCTGTTGCAGATTGCTCAAACTGTTTTAAGATGTAACTGCGGGGATAAACCGATACTTCCCAGCCAAAAAGACAAACACCTTGCATAAACAAAAAGAATAAAACGAACTTTTTCATAAAAACCTCCAGGAAAGGGCAAGCATTTTAACGCACTCCATGATCTTTGGTCAACTTTTTGTTTGCAGATGGAAAGTGAATCAGTTACTGTAATGCCTTCCACTCGGTAAGGGTGAAAGAATCTTGATTTGAAAAAATCTCTAGTGGAGTATAATCAAAAAATAACTTCAACAGAGTAAACAAATGACAGGAATAAACGTTATGATGTCTAGTCTGCGCCTGATAGCCTTCTCTTGTATTTTACTTGGAACAACAGCCAGCTTTGCTGCTGAACAGACCCCAACACACTCGACTCAAATTGAATCGGATGAAGAAGCATTTCTCATTCGTCGTATTGCAGAATTCTGGAAAGATGGTGATTATGGAATTGTCAAAACACAAATTCTGGATTTCTTTGATAAATACCCAAAAAGCAGACTCAAAGATTACTTCTTAGGAATCCTAGGAGACATCTACCTACAAGAAAACAACTACGAAAGTGCACTAAACTCCTACGAAGCCATCAGCAACCCCGATATCACCGAAAAAATCATTCTCAACAAGTTGCAGTGCTACTACGAACTCGATCAGTACGATCACTTAGCACTCGAAGGACGTCCCTTTATTGGAAAGGATATCGAAGCTGTTAAAGGCCGCAAAAATGAACTCTACTTTCTCGTTGCGGAAGGATGCTTCCGACAAGCTTTAAAAGAAGAAGATGCTGATCTCAAATCGAAACTTGTGCTAGAAGCGCGCTCTTACTACGATAAACTTGATAACACACCCTACGCTGAAGCATCGACTTTTTCCCTCGCTGAAATTTACGCCATCTTAGGTGAGCATGAAAAAGGTGCAGAGACTTACCTTGGTCTCGTAGAGTTACATCCTGAAATGAAAGAAGATCTACTCTTTCAAGCAGGGATTTTACAAGCACAGTTTGATCGAGCAGCTGCTATTGAAACTTTCACACAAATCCGTGAACTCGATGGAAACAAAGCAAGTGATGCCTCATTTAATTTGATTGTTCTCTTGTTTCAAAACGAAGATTTCAAGCAAGTGATCTCATCCTACGAAAAACTCGCCTCTTCAGTTCCTGAAGCTTATCAACCTACCTTTGATTTCATCGTGGGTAAGAGTTTTTTCTCAGTTGGAGATTACAACAATGCAATCGAGCCTTTAAGCCGTTACATTGAATCTCAATACGTTCCAAATGACCAACTCAAGAACGCTCTTTTGATTCAAATGACTTGCGCTCATCAAGTCGGAAATGAAGAACTGTTTAATCTTAACTTCGAAAAACTCGACACCCTCTTCCCCAACGATGCTGAAATTCCAAAAGCGCTTTTCATGCACGCAATGATCTTAAAAGAGCAAGGCGCCATTAGCCGTGCAGATGAAAAACTAAAAGAAATCAAAGACAAGTACAACAATTTTGAAGATCAAGAAAGTTTTCTTTTCGAATATGGACTTCTCGCTCATCAAAATGAACGATGGGAAGATAGTTACAAGACTTTCAAAGATTACATCGGCATGTTCCCAGATAGTCAACGTGTTGATGCAGCTTGGAAACTTTTCCTTTCATCGAGCTTAAATTACTACAAGCGCAGTGGTGAAGAAGGCTTTTATGGAAAACGCGAATTCTTCAGCGATTTAGAAAAGGTCCTCCACCACCACAGCTTCCTTACAGCAGAAGAAATGAAAGATTACAGTTTGCTTTATGCAAAAACAGCTTATGAACTCGAAGTTTACTCTTCTGCATTACATGTACTTCAAGACCACCTGTTCACAAAAGTGACAGAAGAAGGTGATCCTCTAGCGCTCGCAGAAGCTCATTTCATTGCAGGACTTTGTCATGCTGAAATGCAAGCCGACTACTCTGCGTTTTGCATGCATCTTGAGCAAGCCATGCTTCTCAACCCAGAAATGTACGACACGCCAACGACACACCTTCAGCTTTACAATGCCTACATCTCGTTAGCAGGCTACGGTGATGGAGGTAAAGCTCAAGCAGATGCTGAACAGCAAAAAGATTTTGTGACACATGCAGCAAATCATCTTCAAGAAGCAATAGATAAAGGTGAGCAAAGCATCAAAAGAGAAAATCGCCTGTGGCTAGCAAACTACTATTATCAATCAACTAAAGAGTACCTCGATGCTCACTGGACACATCAAGTGACCGATCACCCAGAGATCGCAAACGCCATCGACCTTGCTGCAGAGCACTACAACGTCCTCTTACATGATCACGGTCGATTGATTGAACTCACAGCTGACAACTTGTATTTAGAAAACGAATTTCTCAAGCTGGCAAAACTGCTTGAATACCGAAAGCAAAATAAGCAAAAGCTTCAGCTTGTTAAAAACCTCATTGAGCAACAAAGCGCTAAGCCTGAGCTCAACTGGGGTTTTCAAAAACAAGCACTGTTTGAACTTGCAAAAGTGTACCAAGATCTAGGAGACAGTGAGCGAGCTTTTGAAACGTTTAGCTTCATTCACTCTTCTTCAGAGCACTTCCCAACAAGCATGTCCAACCTGGCAACACTTGAGTCAGCCCGCCTCCACTTCAATATGCTCGAAGATGCGTACAAAACCGAAACAAATGAAGAAATTCTTTCTATTTTAAACGACTTAAAAGAGCTTCAAATTCGAAAAAACGTGACGTCTGAGCCAACACATCTAGAAGCTGCGCTTGACTACGCTAAAATTCGTTCGGAAATTGGGGACAGTGCTGAGAGAGACTCTCGCTATCTCTTTTTCCTCAAACGCATTCAAGATGATTTTAACTCTCAAGAAGACCTCGTCACGCAAGACTACCTTGTGACATTGAATCAACATGCAAAGAAAAAACAAGTGTTTGATTCTTACATGAAGTTTATCGATGCAGAAAAATATCGCTTAGAAGCCAAGCAGTTGTATCAACAAGAACGCTTAAGCGAAATGGAAGAGTTGCATGAATCTGCCCTTTCGCTCTATAGCGAAATTAAAAATGATCCTGCAACGCCAGAAGATCTTTACGTGCGGATGACAACAAGCATTCAGGAAATCAACGCCCTGAACGCCTATTAATAGAATTGGGAAAGGTGCATGAGAAAGCGTCCCTCCTCGTCTCAGAAAAGAAAGCCGCTGCTACTTACTTCGTTAGCGGCTTCTTTAACTTTGCATGCTGGAGCCCTCTACTTCCTCTTAAGTCATCCCTTTTCGTTTCTCAGCGCTTCTTCTTCCACAAAAAATGACCAAACACTCGTTCAAGCCATTGAGCCAACACTCGAAGTTGAGTTTGCCTTAAAAGAGACCCTTGACAGGCTCATTTTACGTGAAGCAGATAACAAAGTCCCATCTCACGACAGTCCTCATCTTGAATTCACCAAAACAGAGCTCAAGATCTTAACCAACTTTGCCTACGCGCCAAACATCGCCACTTCGACAACTCCACCCCCGTTCCATTTAGAAGATCCCACCTACTCCATCAACGAAAGTGAAGAGTATACACATCTCAAGCCCAGCCCCTTCGGCCCAAAAAAATGGATCAATTTTAGTCAGCGATTAGAAGTTGAAATGGTACCTCTGATTGCTGCAGGCGCAACTCAAGATGAAATGGACACTTCCTATGTCCAACCCAAACTGGAACAAGAAACAGAGCATGCCCAAATTCAAGACATCGGCAAACTCCCCATGGCAGTTCCACAAACACAAACTGAAGCGCCTTTTGCCTTTCAACTTGAGGAAAGTCCCGTCTCAGACATGATCGGTTCTGAATATGAATTCGAAAAGCACAAACCTCAAAAGCCCGAGCAAATCGAAAAACCACTTAAAGTTTCTCCACTTGCGGCAAAAACATATGACCCCAAGAAAACATTCTCCATCCCATTCGACCCCAAGGCTGAACCTCTCACAAAACAAACATTCGAACGCGAGGCGTTATACTACTTTTACGATGAAAAACTCAAAAGTTCTCCTTCACCAAAGCTTGAAGTCGATCTCACATTAAAAGCGCCCCTCTTTCAAACTCCTTTCTCTTCGCCCAAAAAACTCCTCGAGCCTCACGCTCAACCAAGCATTGCATTTTTTCAGTCGATTACCCCTTTAGATTTGAGCCCTCTTCAAGAAGAGCACTTTCTCTTTGACCCTATCCCACTTTCTGAAGAAGCCGCCCAATTGACAATCCCCCAAACACCTCATCTAAGCCAAGTTGAATCAGCACAATCTCGCCTGTCAGGGCTCGAATTTAGCCATGTAGAAGTCCCTCCGCCAACAGAGCTCGCCCAGCGAGAAATCAAATCTCCTTCTATTCCCTTAAAGAAATCGATCGGCCAAACCTTTCCGGAAAAACTTCCTGACATTCCAGAAGAAAAGCTGGCCTCTCTGTCCCAAAAGCATGATTTCCATCCAGAAAAAGAGCAGGTTCAACATCTTGACCCCTCAGAAAAATCCACCTTCCATAGACAGCAACAACTTCTCACTTTTCAGGCTTCTTTCCCATTTGAACTCACTATTGACTCTGCAACTTTAACCGCTCCACTCCTCACTCCTCCGAAAGAACCACTCACCTACACCTCCTCTGCAGTGCCCATTCCTCAATTAGGTTGGAGTACACATGCTGCTCCCGAGCAAATGGTCGCAACAGAAGTGAAACCTAAAAGAGAAGCCGTCGATCGATCCTCAGCAACCTATTCTAATGATGCACTTGCAAGTCAATTGCAACTTCCCAAGTCTGAATCCGCTGTCGCACCTGCTTTAACGTCTCAGCCAGCCTTTTCACCAAAGTACATTGCGCAAAGTTTCGATGTTCCTCAGGCTCCGCTCGCTTTCAAATCATCTGACTTAAGTTCCATCGACCTTCCTGAATTCGCACCAAGTGATGACATGCGAATTGCAGCTAGACAAGCAGAGCCCAAGCAAGAAAAAGTTCAACCTCTCGAGTATGACTCCTCTTTGGCACTCGATTTAGCCGGAACAGAATCTAAAGAAAAGCGGCTTTACAAACCGGAAGATGTCGAAGAACTCCCTCTTTCTCCCTCTCATACCGTGCGGCCCAAGCAAAAGCTTTCAAAGCACGCATCCGCCCTTGCCATTCAAAAAAAGCCCTCAATGACCGAACCATCTAGTCTTGAAAGTCAGGCTCATGCCAAAGCTGTTGAAGCTAAAGAAGAGTCTATCGCCTTTTCTTTCGACAACGCACCTGCGAAAGAACTTGCCAATCCCTCACTCCCCCGCTTTCTCATGAAACGGTACCCAGAGAATCGCATCACTTTTGATGTCACTCCCACACCTTTTTCAACCACGCCACACATTGCCCACGCTCCACCTCTTGCAGACTTTCAAAAAGCTCAGCCTAGCGTTTCACCTTCAGTCATAGAAAAACAAATCGCACTTCAAATTCCCGATCACGAACTACCTCTTGCGCAAAAAACATCTCCTACACCCAAGCCAAAGCAAGAACAAGATGTTATAGCCGCACTGCCAAAAAGAGAAAGTATTCCATTAAAGATCTCCAAACCCCGCTCTTCCAAAAGACCTCTTCTCGATCTCGATGCCGAAGATCCTGTCATGAAACAAGACAGCCTAACGCTAGTAAAAAAAGAGTTCCAAGCTGAAGAACCTCTTGCCATGCCAACACTTCCCTATCTCAAAGAAAAAAGAGTGGCATCGAGTAAGGTTCCCTTTAAACCGACCAAAGCTTTAACAGACCTTCCCAGCCCCGAAACATTCATCTCACTTGTTCCCAGAAGTGAAGCTTTCCCCAACACCAAGCGGATACTTTCTAAACGTCCCATTCCCCATCGCGAACCACAAAAAGATGTCCAAACAAGCTACACTCTAACGCGCAACGTTAAAGAAGTTGAAACAGAAGATATCCAATCGCAAGCAAAAGAACTGATTGAAAAACACTACAATGAAACACTCGCGCAAAACGGCTCCGTAAATGTCTCCAAACCTGAGTTGAAAAAACCACTTACCGAACAAGACTATCACACCATTAACGAAACACACCGCTTTACACAAGGTTACCTTTCAGAAATTCCAGAAACAGCCAACCTCGACACTGTTTCTTTCCAAAACGATTTTGAAACAACTGTGACTTATGTCAAAAAACCTGACGGCAAAGGATACCACTTCGCCCTTAAAATCAAACCCAACGAAAAGCTCTATTTTGGCTCTCCTGAGCAAAACTTTATCTTTGTAGTGGATGGATCAGGAACCGTTCAAAAACACCGTTACAACACGTTTAAAGACGCTGTCGTCAAATCTTTATCGTACATGCAAGAAGGAGACACCTTTAACATTCTCGTAGCCGATTCTCAAATTGCAGCGATGAATGACAAGCCTATCATTTGGAGCAAACAAGGAATCCGCAAAGTCCGCAGTTACCTTCAGTCTCGCACTTACCGCGGTTACTTCTCAAACTACGATGCATTCGACCTCTTAAAAAGAGCCTCAGAGTACTTTGATCCGAATAAAGAAAACATCGTTATCCTCATCACGGATGGCCACTCTCTTGAAACGATTTCTAAACACAAAGAGTCATTAAGAACTCTCGCCGAAAAAAACAAAGGCCACTTTTCCCTTTTCACTGCATGTGCAAGCCAAGGCAACAACATCGCCATGCTCGACCTCATCAGTACCTTTAATAACGGCGAGTTCATGTACTCACAAACCAACGCCGCCTTTCCCCGTAAACTTGCCGTCTTAGTCAAACACATTGAAAGTCTCATTGCAAAAGACATCCGCATTCACGTCACCTCAGCCGATTCCAAACTCGACGTCCAGTTTTATCCCAACCAAGAAAGCTACCCCTCACTCTATGCCGACCAACCCTATACCCTTTACGGCTCGATTGACAAACTCGAAGACTTTGAACTCATTTTGCAAGGACGTGCAGGTGACAGTTGGATCAACATCAAACAAAAAGTCTCCTTCCATAATGCCAAAGAAGCCGGCTACAAACTCAAGCGGAACTTTGCTCTTCAGCAAGCCTATGTTTGCTATGACTACTACCTTAAGCAAAACGATCCCTTCTTCCTCTCTGAAGCCGAACGGATTCTTTCACCCCACTCAGTCTCTCCAGCAACACGATGAGAATCGCCGGCGGCAAATATAAAAACCACAAACTGATCACCCCCAAAGGAAACGCTACGCGCCCCACCTCGGAAAAACTCCGCCAAACTGTTTTCAACATCTGCCAACATACCATCGAAGACGCCACCTTCCTCGACGTCTTTGCCGGATCCGGCGCCATGGGCCTTGAAGCCCTCAGCCGCGGCGCCTCCCACGCCACCTTCCTCGAAAAAAACCGCCTTGCCCTCCAAGCCATTCACAAAAACCTCACCAATCTCCAACTCTCAGACCACGCCACCGTCCTTCCCGGCGACGCCCTCCTTTCCCTCAAAAAGCTCGCTCAAAAAAACGCCTCTTTTGACCTTATATATATAGATCCTCCCTATGGCCAAAAGGTCCCTGGCTCCTCCCAAACCCTCCTAGATGCCACCCTGGCCTTTATCGACACCTCTAACCTTCTAACTCCCAGTGGGATCCTCTTCCTAGAGGAAGCGACCGCCCCCACAGTCGCCCTCACACATCTCACCCTAGAAAAGCAGCGTCCCGTTGGCGACAGCCACCTCTACCAATACACACAAGCCACTAACTATTAATTATTAAAATAATAGTTTTAATTGGTTCAGATGGACAACTTTCTTTGGGGGAAATTCAATGGCATTACATGCATTTCAATTTCTAACCCACTTCTGCGACCCTATTTTAACCTGAACTATAAAATTAAAATTTAGATTATAAGTTATTGTAAATTAAAATTATTGTTTTAGTTTTGTTAAATTAAACATTGAGTTATAATAATAATCATATTTGAAAAAAAAGGAAATAAGGGGAGATTATGAGCACTAAAAGTCTAGGCTCTTTTTGGGCCTCAACATTTAGCCCAAGCGCAGCAACCAAACCACCCAGCTCAGCAGTCAAGCAAACAAACGGACAAAAATTTGATCAGCTTTGCATAGATCTAGCAGATCACCTACCTAAAGCACATGCCCAGGACAATAGTTGGCCTCATCTAGTCAAGCTCGAGAAAGTTCTTGAGCCTTTACAACAAACCATGCCAAGTGATGCATGGAATAAATTGGATCGGCAATTTAAAGACGTTCTCAATCACAACGGTATTGACTATTCAAAAGAGGCAAACCTACCAACCGTTGATCAATGTTTAGATAACCTAAAGAGTTGAACCACCGTGATAACCCAGAGACACGCTTTGAAGTTGCACTTGCTGAGTACAATCTACACAAAGCAAGGCTACATGATGGGAAAGGCGCAACAGTTGAAGAACGTGCCTACGCTAAGCTTTTAGACGCCCGAAATCAACTGCGCTTCAAGATTCAATTCGAGAGTCCAGAAACTCCAGACTACAAACTTCTTCTACATGAAGGGACGGTCATTCCTTATGGATTAGAAGAAACAGTCCAAGCCTATACTGATGCGCTTGACGCTCACGGAAACGAAGTCATGAGTTGGGTGACTCATGATGACAATAAAAATAAGAGCTCAAGCCGACTTCTAGAACAAGCTAACTATGAAATGAGACAACCCAAGAGAGATGCCTTTATTTACGAAGGCCGAGTTGAGGTTTTAGAAGGACGGGTTGGACTTATTGCAGAGGAAATGCACAACGGTTTTCAGACCTTGTTTGCGACTTTTAAAAATACTGTAGAGCCTCAATACAAAACTCTAGATCAAGAAATTAACCCAGAAAAATACCAAAAGGGTGTGTGGAACTCTCTTTGCTTCCGTCTTAACAATATTTGGAACTCATTATTTGGACGCACCCCCCCCCCGCACACGCTAAAGCAGGCCTGCATAGCACTCTTGCTGGTTTGTCAAAAATACATCAACCTCATACGACCGCTGATGTTCAAAAATTTATCAGAGAGTACGACAATAAGGTAGACACGATTACAGGTGATGACATGGAAGGCGTGAGAAACTCACTTAAAGCCGCCAAAACAACCTTCATGGACTCACTCAATGAAGTCTTAGGAGGAGAAAGTAGCGATCTCTATTTTGGAGAGCCTGAAGCAAAAGCTGCTAGACCAAAAACATTTACACATATTAGATAATAAACGTCATCAGGTCGCCTGACATTCGTCAGGCGGCCAACTTTCTTAAATCATTCACAATACGCTACTTAAGTTAAAAAACACAAATTCTAAAACGCCATTCAACCTGAAAAAAAAATAACACAAATTACTTGATATCAAGTATTTAAATAAATATTTAACAAATTATTTAAAAATAATAATTTATATGTTATAATTTATATTTTAGAATTCAGATGTTTCTGGGGAAAGGAGAAGTAAAAATTATGTCAGCATCACAAGTTACGAAACCAAACACAGATTTCTGGTCTCAAGCCGAAAAAGCCTATAATGATGTCACAACAAGTCGCCCTTGGCGGCACACTGTTGGGCGTATTTCATGTGCAGTACGCATACCATTCTATGCACTTGCAGCAATTTTTCAAGTTGCAAAAATGGCAATTAAGTTTTTACCTGCCATCCCATTCACCATCATCGCATGCGCAACAGGAACAAGAAAGCTAGATAGTTGGACATTCAAAGGGATCGCTTTAGATGGGGTTGTGGCATTGAAGTTTTTAGATAAAATTGGAAGCTCTGCCATAGGAGTCATCTGTGCTCCTCCAAAAAATATAACTCATTTGCAGAAGCTCTTGCAAGCGTTGGAAAGTTCGCAATACTTGGAAAGCATCAAGATGTCTGGAAAATTGCAGAAAAAACTTCTATTCCTCCCAGCCTAGGAGATATTGCGTTTCGAATACTTTGCTCAAGAGCAGCTTATTCTAAGATCATTATTCAACAAGACAAAATCTATGATATGGAGCCAGGCTGTTACGGCTTATACCGAACAGTAGAACTTGAAAGTTTAGAAAAAATTAAATCTGCATAAGATATCAAACCCTGGCTGCGCTAAGCGCAGCCAGATTTTCTTATTTAACTTTCACACCATTTTTATAGAGCGTCTCTGTGAGAGACCCGCTGGTATCCCAGCTCTTTTTGATGCCGTCGAGTTTGCCATCGACGTAATTTTGTTCGAGGCGTGGGTTGCCATTGTCGTAGAACTTCACGAATCTGCCGTGCTGCTCACCCTTTTTGTAACTGGCTTCAAAGATCAGCACACCGGTTTGGTTCCAATGCTGGGCAAGCCCTTCTAGCTCTCCCTTTTTGTAGCGGTAGACGCTATTAAGGCGGCCATCTTCAAAAAAGGACTTCTCTTCACCTTCTTTGAGATCACTTGTAAAACTCACCTCTTTGTAAAGCTTACCAGAGGGATAAAATTGCTCGGATAGGCCTTCACGTTTGTCTTTTTTGAAAGTGAGTTTAAGAGCTGTTTTTCCATTGCGATGGAAAAGCTCTGCTGGTCCTTCTTTGATGCCAGCTTTATAAGTGGTAAAGCTAATGAGCGCTCCACTTGGATCAAATTCGCTTGCTTTGCCATCAAGTTGGTTATTTTTGTAGTTGGCTTCGATCGCTTTGACCTTTTCGCCATCTGTGACATCTTCAGGGTAATAGATGTAGTGAGGGCCTTCTTTACGATTGTTTTTGTAGTGGTAAACCACTCCGCGTCCTTCAGGGTCTTTTTGGAAGTGGCGACCTTCGAGTTTTCCCTTAAGGTATTTCGACTCTTCCAAGATGTTCCCGTTTTCATCCCACAGTCCTTTTAAACCATGAAGGTTGCCATTGTCGTAGGAAATGAGGGTTTTTGTCGTTCCTGAGGGGTAGAAGGTCTTTTGCTCGCCATCCATCTCGCCTTTATCATTATAGTGATAAATACTGGCAACTTGATGCTTATTCTCTGTTTCAATGTGGGGAGGAAAGAAGTCTTTATGGGTGCCGACAGGCTTACCTTTTTTGTAAGTACGGATAAATGCAAGTGTCCCATCTTCGAAGTACCCTTTTGCTTCTCCATCTAAGAGATCATTGCGATAGGTTTCAATCAGCTGCGTATGCTTATTTTCGTAGTAGAGTTCATGCAGTCCTTCTTTTTTTCCAGCAAGGTAGTGCACAACTTCTCTTTTTTCGCCGCCTGGAAAGTAGGCGACATGAGTTCCAATCGGCATATCTTGATCGTAGGCACCCTCGAAAATAAGAGTCCCTTGTTCATTCCACATCCGATGTGTACCGTCTTTTTTTCCGTTTTCAAAGCGGGCATCTAGGCGGCTTTTTCCACTTTCAAACCACTCTTTTTGGATGCCATCGTAGAGGCTGTTTTTAAAGTTCTTTTCGGTTTTTTTAGCGCCAGATACATACCATTCTTTAAAAGCTCCCTCTTTGTTGCCTTTGTCAAAGGTTCCTTCAAACGAGAGGTTTCCATTCTCATGCCATTCTCGAAATGTGCCATGTCTTTCTTGATTGACGTAGTAGCCTTCAAAGTGCTTATGGCCATTCGCGTAAAATTCTTGTTGCCTGCCTTCGAACTCTCCATGGTTGTAATTGCAGTCCATGCGAGGAGTGCCGTCTTCATACCATGTAGAAAATGGTCCTTCGAATTTTTCGTCTTGATCAATCGTGTATTCGGCAACTTTTTGACCGTTTTCCGCAAACTCCCGAACGGGTTCCTTAAGAACACCTTTTTTATCGAAATGTGCGAGATAGGAGTAAGTTCCATTGTCGTGCTTTTTCCAATGCTTTCCAACTTTTGTGCCCTGAATGTACTCTCCTTCACCTTGGAGAGTTCCTTTGGTGTCAAAGTATTGTTCCTTCCCATGAATTTTCCCTTCTTCATAGTGAGCAACGTACTGTTTGCGGTCATTGGTGTGATACCTCACATGATTTCCATGAGGCTTTCCATCGCGGTAGTCTTGAATCTCCAGAATCGAATGATCTTCTGTATAGAGGATGATGGCAGGTTGGCTTCTTTCTGAATGGAGTTTTCCATCTTTGTAAAAGCGGTTCGCTCGTTCTTTTCCATTTTCATGCCACTCGATTGCTTTTCCATGAAGTTCCCCATTTTGGTAGGAAAAAAGGGCTTCTTGCTCACCCGATTCGTAGTAACGGGTGAAGTCTCCTTCAAGTTTACCTTCGAGGTAGTTTCCTTCAGCTAGAATTTGTCCATTTTCATGATACGAAAGGATCTTTCCGTGAGGAATGCCATTTTTATAGTGGGTAAGATGTTGCAGCCGCCCTTTTGTGAAGAAGATTTTTAGGGGGCCATGAAGAAGCCCATGATCATAATAACCGACCCGTTCGATTTCTCCATTTTCGCGGAAGCGAACGCTCACTCCATGAGGGACGATGGTTGATTTCCACGCTTCATATCCCGGCGATTTTTCATCAACCGTGGCTAAATCTGTTTCTTCTAGAGGGCGCCCATTCTCATGAAAATGGATCCGTTTGACGGCTTGTTCTTCGCCTTTTTCACCTTCGTCGTAAAAGATTACAAGACGGGGTGAACCATTTGGAAAGTGTTCAAATACGCGGGGACGCCATTCTGGCAATCGAGCTTTGAGTTCAGTTTGAATCGGTTGCACTTCCTGCTGCTCGGCTGTGTTTCCATAGGCACAGGTCATAAGTGTCATCACACCAAGTAATAAAGTAGCCGCCTTTTTCATCATGCTGTTTCCTCTAGAATTTTCTTGTCTAAGTGAGTCATCATACTCTCTTTCTATAGGGATGTAAAGAGAGGTTTTTTACCAAAAAATCAGGGGTTTGGATATATTGATGATGAAAATTCAATATTTTCTGAAGATTGGAGGGAAAAATCTTCAAATCCTAACAGATTTTTTAAGTTTTTTAGATTGTTTCTATTCAATCTTTAAAAAAAAGACTAGCAGTCTCTAACCCCTTTCTCTGGTTCTCCGCCAGGGAAAAATGGCTAGGCCCAATTCTTTTAGGATTGGGCCTACCGTTTTATATAGAGGTCTAAAAAAAGAGGAAACAAAGTGGCCTTATCTCCTTCGGTAGACAACAACTACCCGAAACATCCAGAAGAGTTTGCTCAATTCGTTAGTTTAATAGAACCTTACTTTCAAAAGTATATTGATCTCACCGTTCATCAAAAAGATGAGTGTCTTGAAAGATTAAAGCCATATGAAGATTCTTATCGTACTAAATGGTTTATGGAGAGTTATGATGACTTTGCTAGAAGCTCAAACGAGGCTCTAAGCTTACTTCGAGAAAAAATAGAGCCAATTTGCAAATCTACAAAGTACTTTCAAGAGTTCGATGAAGGAAATAATGAATATACAGACTTGATCGAAGAGGTAAAAGTTATAGAAAAGGATTTCTTCGAGATCTCTAATAGATTCAACAGGCTAACTTCTGCTTGGTTAGAAGATTTAGGAAAAATTTTATTTTGCCAAGAGGTGGACAAAGCTACTTCGTTTGAAGATTCGTCTAAAGATAATTTAGCAGATATTTTTGATCGCTATCCAGCGCAATGCGAGGTTAAGAAGGATTTTGCTCATGCAGCTTTAATTATCAGAAGATTGAATATTTATATCAGACAGATGGGCACAATAATGCAATACGCACCGATGGATAACAGCTTGGACTATTTAATGAGAATAAATTGGTGTGTTACTGAAATTTTTCAACGTATGCCTTCTCCCCAACACATAAAAGACCACAACTCATAGTTTTTCTAGAAGCTGTGGATGGATACAGCCCCATCTCATATAGATGGGGTCTTTGAACTCGTCTCTAAAACCCTTTCTCTAGCTCAGTTTCCGTATCACTCTTACTAAAGATATGCAAGCCAGCAAAGGGCTAAGCCCCATACAACTGATAACAGTCCAAAGAAGAGGAAGGTGTTTGTTTGTGCTTTCGAAACCTTGGTCATGAGATTGGGTAGGAAAAAGATGATCAGTCCACGAAGGAAGCAGACCCATCCAAAAATCGTGACAAGCACTGAAAGCTCTAGCTGCCATTGAGGACTAATATTAATGACTGTCAAGCCAATGATGAGGTTGATCACCCCACCTATGTACATGATTCCTGGGGTTTTCTTGATTGATTCAGACATCTTTTTGACATTCTCTTGATAGAGCAAGGTCCAGACTCCAATAATCAAAAGAATGGGGCCAAAAATTGCTGCAAGGCCGACTGGGGTTGCCATATGTTTCTCCTACAACACATCGTTTTCCTCACGCTAGCCTGAAGGTCGATCTGTTGTCAACCTGAACTCTGGGTTTTTTGCTTATTTTCAGGAGAGAGTTCTCTTAAATTCTCGAGATTTTTGCCGATGGGAAGGACCAAATGATCCTTTTCAAGGCAAAAAGGTTGGGGTTCCGATTGTCAAATTTCGGATGCTGCAATGATCCGATTTTCAGCAGGATTGAGAGAAATCTGAAATGTTTTTTTAGAAGATGAGAGTTGGATGTTTCCTTCTGGAATGATCCAGCCCGAGCGGGTGAAGGTGAGTTTGAGCTCCGATGTTTCTTGATCATCAAAGAAGAGCTGAGCAATTTGCTCAATCTTAAGCTCTTTATTCCCCCCTCGAAATCCAAGGGGTTCATCTGTCATACGCGTGCAATAAAGAGCGCTTCCTTTTTTTTGGATGTGAAAATCAATATCTGCTTCGGCGCTCATGGCCACTTTATGAGACCATTCGAGTTCTTTTGCTAAACGATGCACACTCGTTTGAAAGCGATACTGAGCGATCATCGGCTTTGCTTTAAAAATGACAAGCGAGCCGACGAGCGCTAAAATCGCAACGCAGAAAAACAGCTCAAGAATCGTCAGCGTTTTCTTCATCCCAAGGATATTCGGGGCTTTTGTTTTTCTTTTCGTAGAATTTTTCGTACTTTTCGGAGTGAGCACGGATTTCATAGGCTCCCTTAACAGCAACTACTTCAAATTGAAGGTCGTTTTTCCACCCGTCAATCAGGTACTGCTTAGGCTTATTGACAAGGCCAGATTCAGTAAGGACATTGCCAATTCTCAAAGCGATTTCTTCGGTATTGGCCCCTTCCAAGGCTTTGATTTCATTGGAATCCATTTCGAGATGGACGATGTTGTAAAGCTTTGTGATCCCCTCTTTCGTTTTAAAAGCTTTTCCTTGGTCCATGCTCCCACGCATGTTGTAGCCAATGACACTGCCAATGATCCCGATGATGAAAATGACAATCATCACTTCTAAAAGGGTCATGGGGCGCTTTTTTTGTTTCTTCATCTTGTAGTCCCTAGTGTTCATAAGTTGAGCTATTATACCCTTCGTAAAATTAGTCGGCAATCTCTTCGGGTTTCAATAGAGTATCCATTTCTTCGTCAATTTTTCGGATTTCGATGGCTCGCAGAAGTTCAGCTTCGTCAGATAAATACATCAGGTGAAATCTTCGAACATAGAGCTCGGAGTAATGAGCTAAATCATTGCGGTAGAGCTCCTCATCACCACTGAGGTTTAAGGCAACCATCTGAGGTAAAAGTTTTTTTATTTCTTCGATTTCGGTGCTGACAAAATTAAACGTCGTGTCGGTTTCGATTTCAGGCAAATTTGTGTCGATGTTATTTGCATGCTCATAATATTTACTGAGCAATTGAAAAAAAGTTTGCCTATCTGACGGCGCTCGTCCGAGCACGGTTGCAAATACGACAAGAAGAGTCACGACAAG
The DNA here is from genome assembly GCF_965215465.1 of Simkania sp. Taxonomy (GTDB): domain Bacteria; phylum Chlamydiota; class Chlamydiia; order Chlamydiales; family Simkaniaceae; genus Simkania. The sequence continues at coordinate 29,751 of NZ_OZ244056.1, forward strand.
TGCTGAGCCGCTATAAAGATGGGGCCATGATTTGTTTCTTAAAGCAACGCTCGACCGGTTGACCAGGTAATAGCCAAGTCCAAGCACGACTCCGCAAGCAAGCCCACCAAGGTGGGCACTGTGATCCAAATCATGATTTTTGAAAGCATACATCACATTGGCAAAGAGCACATACATGCAATTGAGAAGCGCTTTTTTCCGCTCTTCCACAGACATAGGGATTGTGAAAAGAACAACAAAGCCCATTCCAAAAATTCCGGCAATTGCTCCGGACGCTCCAGCTGAGACAATCATCGTTTCTTGATGGAAAAGAAAACTTGCAACCCCTGAAAGTAGTCCAGAAACCAAATAAGCAACAAAGTATAGATAGCTCCCAATGGCGGACTCGAGAAACCTTCCCATCGAAAACAAGGCATACATATTAACTAGAAGGTGAATCACTCCGATGTGAACAAACAAGCTTGTCAAAAGCCGCCACCATTCACCACTGAGAACTTCATAGCCGCTATTCCCCCCCCACCGAAGAATGTCTTTCACTTCTGGGCTGACGAGTGCAACGCCTGAAAGACTCATGAGAGCAAAAACAATGAGGTTGATTGCGATAAGAATTTTAGTAATCATATTTTTCCTGATGACTTTGTGTAAGTTTTGATTTTTCGGATTTTTTCTTTTTGCGCATCGCTTGAAGCCAGAAAATAACAAGCGTCCCAACCACGCCGATCCCCCAAAGAATATTGTCGTAATTTCGCGCGAAATTTAAAAAATTATTTACAGACACTGTTTCTCCACTTTTTTTGTAAAACTGTTTTACATTCACTGAATCATAGAGCTCACATCGGTTAATGGCAAGAGAACAGAAAGTAAGATGACGGCAACAACAAGTCCTAAAAAGAGAAGAATGACAGGTTGGAGAAACGAAGTTAATCGACTTAAACTCCGTTCTAGGTCTTCTTCATAGATTTCAGAAACGTGCTGCATCATTTTTGCCATGTTGCCCGACTCTTCTGCAATGGCCATCATCCGAATCACTAAATGAGGAATGAGTGGAGATTTTTCTAATTCTTCTGAAAGTTTTTTTCCTTCGACAACTTTAACTTCTGCTTTGGAAATCACCTCTTCAAATTGGTGGTGGTGCATCACAAGCTTGGCCAATTTAAGGGAGTCAAGTAGCGAGACGCCCCCACGCAGTAGAACAGAAACGACGCGGCAAAAACGGGTCATCACCGCTTCCGTTGTTAAACGTTCGATCACAGGAATGCGCAAGGCAATTTTCTGCCGGAAAAGTTTGCCTGATTTTTGCTTCATGAAAAAAGTCCCCAAGAGAAATAGGAGGCCGCAGCAAGAAAAAATCCAAAAAGCATTTTCATTCAAAAAGGAGCTGAGGGATAAAACAGTTTGTGTCAGTGGATGAAGTGAGCGCCCTTCAAACAGTTCTTGCATTGAAGGAATGAGAAAAAATAGCAAAGCTCCAATGACAACGAGACAAAAACTTCCCAAAAAGATCGGATAGATCATTGCAGTTGTGATTTTTTTCTTCAGTCCCTGCGCGCGGGCAATCAATTTGGAGAGCTCTTCAAAACTTTCAGTTAAGCTTCCTGATTCTTCTCCAGCGCGCACCATTGAAATGTAAACGTCATCGAAAATACGAGGATAGCGGGCGAGAGCTTCTGACAGGTGCTGCCCTTCTTTAACCTGGTCGCACAAGTTTAGTAAGAGAGAGTGAGCTTTGGTGCGAAAGTATTTTTCTTGAAGCGTGAGTAAACTATCATACAGCGGAAGACCTGCCCGGAGCAGGACATGCAAGTCACGGGTCAAATTCAAGAGCAAAGGAGGAGATAAGGTCTGATCACGGGGTTGCTTTTTGTACAGGACCAGTTTGGTGACCAAGATCTTTTGCCGACGGAGTTGCTCTTTCGCCTGCTCAAGGGTGTCGGCATTGATTAAGCCGATTGTCTTTTTTCCATTAGGACTAAGTGCTGAGTATTGAAAAAGTGCCATAGCCAATGAGTATAGCTGAACTGATTTAAAATTGGGTTATTTAGGCGAGATATTTTGATGGTTTTTGGTTTCTTAAAATCGAAACCATTGTCCATATGACAAGGAGAGATTTTAAGAAGCTAAAGGACATCTGAAGGATCCGGATAAACGACCCAATTTTAAATCAGTTCAGCTATAAAGTTCAATTTGACGGGTGACGCGGAGGACTTCAGCTGTGGTGGTCACTCCTTGGTTTGCCAAAATTGCGCCTTCTTCGCGCAATGTTTTCATTCCCGATTCAACGGCGGCTTTTTGGAGCTGCGTTGCATCTGCAGAACGAAGAAGTTGCGTTTTGATTGCATGATTGACGGGCATGAGCTCATAGATCCCTAAGCGGCCGCGATAGCCTGATCCATAGCAACTGCCACATCCTTCTCCTTTGTAAAGCATGCCTGACTCTAAGGCTTTGCGCTTGAGCCCCAGTTCGGAAAGTTCCGTGTCAGAGGGCTTATATCCCACCTTGCAGTCTTCACAAATGCGCCGCACAAGACGTTGCGCTAAGACTGCTAAAATGGAGGAGGAAAGGAGGTAAGATTCAATACCCATGTCGACGAGACGGGTCAGTGCGGAAGGAGCGTCGTTCGTATGCAAAGTGCTGAGGACTAAGTGACCGGTTAGAGAAGACTGAATGGCAATTTCGGCAGTTTCTTTATCACGGATCTCCCCAATCATGATCACGTCCGGATCTTGCCTGAGAATATGTCGCAATCCTGTTGCGAACGAGAGTTTGATTTTGGGATTCACTCCTATTTGAGCAATGCCGGCGAGTTTGTATTCGACCGGATCTTCGATCGTCATCACATTCACTTCTTGCGAATGAATTTCAGAGATGGCGCTGTAGAGAGTTGTAGTTTTACCACTCCCCGTGGGGCCGGTGACGAGGATGATCCCTTGGTTCTGGTGGAGGTACTTGCGCAAATTGGTCAGGGTCGATTCGGCCATGCCGATTTTATCTAGCCCGAGAACGATGTTGCTATTATCTAAAATACGCAAAACAATCCTTTCGCCATAAACGACGGGGACAGTGCTGACACGGAAATCGATTTGCCGCCCACCCATATTGAGTTTGATGCGACCGTCTTGAGGAAGCCGATGTTCAGCAATGTCGAGCTTGGCCATGACTTTGACACGTGTGACGAGTTGCTTTTGCATTTCAGGAGGAGGCGAATGACGAAACTGCAGGACCCCATCAATACGATAACGAATCACCATCTCATTTTCGAGAGGTTCAAAGTGGATGTCTGATGCCCCCTGTTGGATCGCTTCAGCGATGATCATATTGAGCAAGCGAACGACGGGTGAGTTGTCTTGCGCACTGAGAAGATCGTACTCTTCTTCCCCTGTTTCTTCTTTATGTCCGTTGCCTTCTTTTTTCAGCCCTTCGATGTAAAGCGAGGCTTCTTTTTCCCCTTGGTGGTAACACTGTTCAATCGCTTGCTTAAGATGGGGCTCGGGACAGAAAACTTCTTGGACATCCATTCCGGTCATGCACCGGATTTCTTCGAGGACTTCTAAATCGTAAGGGTGAGAAATCGCAACGAGAAGCTTTCCCTCCTGTTCTTCTAAAGGAAGCGCCAGTCTTTGCTTCACAAAGTTGTAGGGCAAGCGGCGGACTTTCTCTTTGATGAAGGGATAATTAGATAGGTCATAAACAGGCTCGAGTCCAAACCGTTTTGCTAAAAGAAAGTCTTCTTTTTCTTGGTCAATCATTGCACCTTTCCGAAGAGGAGCCGTAAACTGTTATCAAAGAGCCGTTGCTTTTGCTTTTGTTTCGCCTCTTCCACACGCTCTAAAAATTCGGGAAGATCTCCGGGACGTTTGACAAGTTGCGCATGTCTCATTTTTTCAAGTTCCCCTTTTCCATCAAACACAATTTTTGGAGTGATGAAAACAAACATTTCGGTTTTTTCATCTGTTAAGCGGGAATCTCCGAAAAATTTCCCCAGCCCTGGAATTTCTCCTAAGAAGGGCAAACGACTGCTGGAATCTTCAGCGGTCTTTTGGCGCAATCCTCCCAAAATGACTGTTTCACCATCGGCCACACGCACATGGTTTTCGATGTGTCTTTTAAACACGTCGGGACGGTTAGGATCGGGCGAGGTTTTCTTAATCGTGTCAAATTCGATGTTGGTTTCAAGTGTCACATAGTGGGTGTCTTCTTCAGGAAATTCCGGTTCGTGAACGGTTGGAGTGATCACAAGTGTGGTTCCATATTCAGCACGTGAAAACGACTCTTTGAAAATGGTTCCGCCGTTGCTATCAATCGGCGAGGCACCATTGGCAATCGAGACTTCATCCACAAGTGAAATTTGCGCGGGGGTTTGGTTCAATGTCGTGACCGAAGGAGCGGCGTTGATACGGACATCTTCTTGCGACATCAAGAAGTTGTAAGCGATGTCAAAAGCAGGCCAAAAGCTATTGGGCTTTTTGCGGAATAGAAAAAAGTCGACAACGCCACGACGCAATGGCGGCGAGTCAGCTGGAATGGGAGCTGAGGCTTTACTTGTTTGGTAGCGAAATCCGGTTTCATGCCGATCGGTTGCTGCAGAACCTAAGCGGAAAATATTGAGGCCAAAATTGTTTTCATTGCGGATCCGCTTTTCAAAGAGGAGAACTTCAATTTGAACCATCTTCTTAGGAACGTCGAGCTTGCGCAAAAGATCTTTAATCTTGGACAGGGTGTCACGTCTGACAACCATCATGATGGTCCCTGTCTTGGGGAAGGGAATGAAGTTAGTGGTAAACGACTTATCCTGTTGCGACTGGATGTTCCCAGCGATAGCAGGCAAAGGAGAAACCACTGGAGAATAAGGAGGCGGACCATATTGAGAAGGAACAGCCGGTTCACGGGGATCATCATGTTGTCGCGTGGGTGGCAACGGCTGATTCGGCGGCCTCGGATCTTCTCCTCGGATTCCCGAGTAGATGAGTGAAGCGTAAACTTTTTCCAAAACATCTGAAACTTCGAGTGGGTCACTGTGGCGGCAGGTATAGGAAAAGACCGTCATTTCCATCGGATCTTCGATCTGCCCTTGAGCATCATCGATCAGTTTTTCAGCCCGTTCAACCATATCCTTCGGGCCAATGAGCACAAGCGATCCCTCTCCTTTGAGCGGAAGAATGATCAAATCGTCACCTTCTCCTTTGGTCAATCCCATGCGAGGCTTTTGGGCTGAATCGCCAAAGTAGGCCTTCAAGATTTTTTCCATTTCCTCAGGAGCAATACGCCCCATCGGAATGATGCGAGTGATTTTTTCGTTTTCTTTTTCCCAAACGGCGTCGTAGAGGGCCAGCAGCTTTTCAACCTCTTCTTTTGAGGAGATAATCGCAATTTTGTATCCCACCTGGTAGACAAAGGTCATTTTGGGGTCGCGGAACCTTTCAAAAAAGTGGCTCACCCCCTTAATCCGTTCCGGAGGAGGGTTGAAAACGTAAACCACACGGCTCTTTGCAGGCACGCGCATCAGATCGCGGGGGGAGTTGATGATGTTGTCGACCGCAATGAGGTCTTGTTTCAAGATGTAAAGCTGACGAGTGTAGGGGTTGAGTTGCTTCACTCCAATGCCATTATGAGAAAGGACGATCTCTAAAAGCTCGCTCCACGACTCACGTGGAATGGGAATGCTCGAATGCATGTGAATTTTCATCGAGAGGATTTCTGGCGGAACAATGTAGAGGTAATCGGTGGAACCATATTCCATGATGAGTTGGGACAAGGTCGTTTCTTCTTGGTCCCAAAGGGCATAGCCTTCATCATCTTTTTTGGTTTCTTCAACAGCAAGTCCTCTCCACTCTTTTTCTAAATCGACGATTTCTGTGCGGATTTCATTGACTTCTCGCAGAAGCTCTTGAAAGTCTTCTTCTTTGGCACCTTCTTTATAGTAGTCAGCGACAAGCTCGTACTTGACTTCAAGTTCAGTGCGCAATTTATGCAGCTGTTTATTGACGTCGTCGAGAAAGCTGCGCAACTCTTTTTGATCTTTTTGCAGGCGAAAGGCTTCCCGCTTTTCTTCAATCGTTTGACCAGAAAGGAGCCCACTAGCGCAAAGCAAGAGGGTAAAAATAGAGATTGAAACCTTTTTCCTAATCCACACCTTATCAGAATCCTTCTGGTGACCTTACCGGTTTTTTTCGGGGCCGTCTTCTCATCTCTTTGGTAAGCGAAGCCTCTCCTTGGGAGACTTCCTCTGAAGAAGATGAACGGATTTTAGTCGAAATCACCTTTTTTTTGTGAGGGGAATGTTCTTGCTTGCTTTGCATGGCAATTGGAATTTTTACATTTTGCACCTGAGTGCGCATCGGATCAAACAGCGTTCCAGAGAAAACAGGCTTTCCTTCTTTTTTCTCAATCCCATCAAACACAAAGAGTTCGCCTTTGGTTTGAAAAGCTAGCACCTCTTCGACTTCGCGCAAGCTCTTGAGAACCCGCCACCCAGAAGGGGTATGCAAAATCCAGTCGCCTGCCTTCAAAATCGTTGCTTTATTTCCAATCCGACAAGAAATGCGAGAGGCTGTCCGTTGACGTACACGTGAAAAAACCTCTTCGATGCGAAAGTTGAGGGTCTGAGCTCGCTCTTTTTCATGAGCCACGCTTGCCTTTTCCAGCCCATCGCTGCTCCAAAGTTCCCATTCGATCTTGTGTGGAGTGACCATTTTTGCCCGAGCAATCGGAGCTTTTCGGGTTTCTTTCCCCACAATTTCTCGTCTCCATTTACCTTCCTTCCAAACAAGAGTATCCCCTTGCCTGATATGGACAACACTTGGCTTCCCTTCATAAGAAAACTCCATCCTCTCATGGTTCTTTAAGGCTTGATACTCAGCGCCTCCGTAAAGTTCGAACAGGCGATCGGGTTCCCACCAATGACTCTTTTGCAATAAACCCACAGCCTCCTGGAACAGAGAGTCTTTTTTCGAGGGGTCTTCTTTTTGTAGAAGATCTTCAATCTCAAACGTTTTCTTTTCTTCGACGAGCTTTTCGTTCCCCTCTGTCAACAGCCGAACTCCAAGTTCGACAAGCGTTTCGCCTGATTCAGAAAGATGGGGCATGATCCATAAAGGGGTAGGCTCACTTGAAAACTGCAGATAGGGCTTTTCTCCTTCAACATAAGTCAAATAGAGCTTCTGCCCAGACACCACTTTGAGGGATTGTCCACTTCCTTTGAGGCCTATATGGATAAGCAGATCGTAAATTGTAGCATCGGGTCTCGTATTTTTTCCCAAAAAGCGCATTTCCCGCTTTAAGTCGGGAAGAGGAAAACTCTTGAGTTCGGAAGAAATTTTAAGAGCTCCCTCGCCAATTTTTTCATAAGTGACTGAGGTTTTAACTGCCGCTTTGGTTTTGGGAATTTTTTCAGAAAAAGAGCCATTTTCTTCATTTGATTGGAAAAGCAAAAGTCCGAGCCAGACGATCGCTCCTAGAAAAAGAAGAAGCACTCCACTGGTTAACAGTTTAAGAATCTTATGGATGTGTACAAATGTCAGTTCTTTCGCAATCAAATGTTGTCTCAAAAAAAAATCGCTTGATTATCGCGTTTATTTTATTGATTTTACCGAAAAACTTCAAAGAAAACGATTATCGATCCGATTGCAAAAAAATTATTATAAGTTTTAACCTAGGGATATAGGGGGAGGTGGATGCTCATCTCTCGCGTATGTCTGTGTCAACATGTGACGCAACTAGTAAAATTGAGAAGGTCAGAATAATGGACAAAAAACTTAAAGAAGGCATGAGTGTCCAAGAACTGGAAAATTTTGGGAAAAAGTATCGTTTTGAGATCTTTTTCATCCTTTATTTTCTCCTTGCGACTCTTTTAACTTTTCTCTTCTTCGGCGCAACATGGAGTATTTTCCTTGCAGGTATTGGAGGAATTTTAGGTGTTTGGCTACCAGGAAAGGTAGAAAAAGCAGCTAAAGCAGCTTTCCAATTCGTCTATAAGCAAGAAAAAGTCACTCGCCTCATTTTGGCAATTGTCGGTGCTGTGATTGCATTTTTCCTTCCACCACTCGTCTTTTTCGTTATGGGATTGATGGGAGGAGCTGGAATGAATCGTGCATCAGCTGCTGTGCCAAAAAAACATGATGAAGGAGAAGGCGGCGGGCACCAATAGTCGCCCCTGAAAAAGTAAGATTTCCTAGGAGAAAAAATTGCTCTCTCGAGGAAGATTAATACCTTAAATCTGCAAGAATTTGAAATTTACGTATTCATTTCCTTGCAATTTTGTCGATTGGAAATCGAACCTTCTAAAGCAAAAAAATAGCTATTTTGCCCGAAAAACGAGACAACGCGACGCACTAAGCCCCTTCAGAGGGCTTGGTAAGAAGCGTTATTTCTATTTTTCAAAAAAGAGCATTTTTTTGCCGAAGGGACTTTTTTAGAGTCGACTCTAACTCTAACGAGTGAGTTCCGCCTCTCTTGCAGAAATATAATCCAGGAGCGTCATGTCCTGGACCGTAAAGTGATTCAGGAGTGACTGAAATCCCTCCTGCTTGATACGTGTATCTTTTTGCGTAGCGTTCCAACCTGCAAACGCTTTGAGATCACGCCAAGCTTCAAGCTCACGGTCTTTCATGCCCAATTCTTGATAAAGTGTTGCAATCCGCATCAAGTTAAAGGCAAAGAGTCCCGAGCCATAACTCTTCACGCCTTGGCTTTTCTCCCAAAACGCCTCGTCTTCAAGCATTTGCCTCTTCAGGTAAAGTGCTTGCTCAAGAGCCTCTAGAAATTTTCCTTCGCTGAGGAGAAGGGAAGCTTGCGCATAGTCGCTGTAGTAAGGCTGATTGGTGCGCTCAATCACCTTGCTCCCAAACTCACGGGCCTTTTTACTTTCCTGCACAGCAATGAAATCTTGAGCGAGTTTAGCTTCATATTCAGCATTGAGTTCGGGGTGTTTTTTCATCAAGGAGGCAAGATTCTTTAGCTCATCATTGTTAGAATCGAGAACCTGCTCCCATTTCACAAAGGCATTTGTGGCAGAGACAAAGTCAGCTTCATTTTTGTGCTTCTTATTTCCAAGCTTGATCACAAAAACCATCACGAGAAGTAAAACTATGGCCCCAACAAAAACACTATTCTTATATGGGGCAATGCGCATGCGTAGCGGGATAGAGGGCTCAAGTGTTTCCATGTTTCACCTAGGTGCTTCAAAAAAACCCTTATTCTAGCGAAAATCCCTTTTTTTCAGCACTAATTACATTAAGTTGTTATTTTTCAATGCTTTAAATGCTTGATCGCTTTTTTCTACATCGTCTGGTATCATTTATCCCACGAAAAATGGAGGAAACCATGTCAGCAATCAATTCTCATAACCCCGAATGGGATCGAATTTGTAGTAATTTTTCTTACTCCCTTACTACGAGAGATTCTGCTTTGAAAGAAGCCTATCATGAAGAACTTGATCAAATAAGAAATCTTTTTAAGAACCAAGTCATTCTTAGTCAGTCCGAATGGAATCAAATTTGTGATGGCTATTCTTTTAACCTTCCTAAATTTGGGTCTAAGGAAATTGAAGCCATGCAGCAAGGCCCTGGAGTAGTAGCATTACAGCAAAAACCTCTCAAGTTAGAAAGATCCTACTTCAAAGTAGTCGCCGAATCAACTCACACATTTGCCGTATTTGTTTTTTCCGGGCAAAGTTTTCACATATACTTTTTTAGAGATGAAAAACCCACTTTTTTCATATCTGTAACAAATATAAATTATCTAGTCCCATTTGTTGGACAACTCGACAAGTTATCTGAAAGGCCAGATGATAACTTTTATCAATTTGAACACGCAATAAACGACAGTATATACGGAATTCCAAGCAATAAAGGTACAGCTTCAAACAAGCGCCCCATCTCATCGCAGCAACAAAAATCTGAAAGTGATCCCCCGCCCCAAAGAGCGCCACATAGGGATCAAGAGAATGAGAGAGTTAATGCCTCTACAGAGGAACTACGCTGTTTATACTGGAATGCGAGCTCCTTTATTTAGTCTATTACCCTTCTGCGCATGACAACTAGTTTTAGCCAATGACATGCCCAAGTTTCACTTCAGGTCGTGTGGATAGGCTCTTTACTCCCAGAATGAAGCTATGACAGCTTTTTTCTCTGAAGAGTAATTGAATTGAGAACGACCGAGATCGAGCTCATCGCCATGGCAGCGCCGGCAATCATTGGATTGAGCAATCCGAAGGCTGCGAGGGGAATTCCCACACAGTTATAGACAAAGGCAAAGAAGAGGTTTTGGCGGATCTTCACAAAGGTCACCTTCGAAAGTGACAGTGCTGTCAGTAGGTTCGCCAGGCTACTGTGCATGAGCCCAACTGACGCACTTTCCATCGCAACATCTGTCCCATCAGCAATGGCAAATCCGACATCGGCTGCAGCAAGCGCGGGTGCATCATTCACTCCATCACCGACCATCCCCGTAATCTTTTTCTCATCTTGAAGTTTCTTGACGTAAGAGGCCTTGTCTTCAGGCAAAACTTCTGCAAATGATCCATCAACATTGAGCTGTTTGCCAACTGATTCGACCACTGCTTTGCGGTCTCCACTCAGGAGGTAGACCTTCTTTTTCAGTTGATGAAGTTTTGCAATGGCTTCTTGGCTGCCTTCTTTCAATTTATCGGCAAGTGCAATGAATCCGATGCACTTTCCCTCCTCAGCTAGAGCTGCAATCACCCGTACATCTGTCTCCAGTTCATCCTTGAAAGAGCCGAGATCAATGTTTTGCTGCTTCATGAAACGGGCCGAGCCAAGTAAGTAGGCCTTTCCTTGGAAATTGCCGCTGATTCCCTGCCCAGTATGAGAATGGAAAGCTTCACACAGTTGAATTTGCAAGTCTTGATTTTTGGCATGATTTGTAATGGCTTTTGAAATGGGGTGATCAGAAAGTGTTGTTAAACTCACCGCTTTTTGCAGCAGGCTGTCGTCCTCAGAGGCGATTTCATCAACAGAAAGTTTTCCCTCGGTGACCGTTCCTGTCTTATCTACAATGATAGCATCAACTTTAGCTGCTTTTTCCAAACCAACGGCATCTTTGATAAGGACACCTTCACGTGCACCGCGGCCACAAGCCACCATGATCACGGTTGGCGTCGCTAAACCAAGGGCGCAGGGACAGGCAATTACGAGAACAGCAATCCCACTGATAATTCCTTCTTCCCAATCACCTGCAATGAATCCCCACAAGAGAAAGGTGAGAATCGCAATGCCTAAAACAATGGGCACAAACACACCCGAAATCCGATCGGCCAATTTTTGGATGGGGGCTTTCGAACGCCCGGCTTCTTCGACAAGACGAATGATATTGCCCAAACTAGTTTCTTTTCCTAAACGGGAAGACTGGACCTCGATCATTCCTTCGCCATTAACGGTTCCTGCATAAGCTTTTTCCCCTTTCTCTTTGCGGACGGGAAGGCTTTCACCTGTGAGCATCGACTCATCGACATGCGACTCTCCCCCCACAACATCACCATCCACAGGAATCCGTTCACCTGGCTTGACAACGACAACATCGCCTTTTTGCACCTCATCAATCGGCACTTCTAAGGCATCATTTCCCTTTTTAACGCGCGCTGATTTGGCTTGCATTTTGAGTAAGGCTTTCATTCCACCTTGGGCATTGTGCTTGGAGTGATGTTCGATCACGCGCCCAAGTAAAATGAGAGAAATCAAGACCGCACTTGTTTCGAAGTAGAGGTAACCGCGCACATGAAAAAGCACAACAGCTGCGCTAAACAAAAAGGCGGCAGTTGTTCCCAATGCGACAAGAACATCCATGTTGGCCGATTTATTTTTGATCGACTTCCACGATCCAATATAAAATGAATATCCGGCACCAAACTGAACGATTGTCGCCAAGATGAGTTGAATCCAATGGGGGAAGGGAACATCGATTCCAAAAAACTCTCCAAACATCGGAACGGTGAGGGGGAGGGTTAAAACAATGGCAAAGATGGTGCGGACTTTGAGCCAAAAAAAGGAGTGATCTTTTTCTTCATCATAAACTTGTCCTTCTTCGATGACTGTTGCAGGATACCCCAATTCTGTAATGGCATCGGCAACTGTTTGTTTGACGTCTTTTCCCTCTTCATATTCGACGCGAGCTTGCCCCGTGGCAAAGTTAACCGAGCAATTGATTGTCCCATCAATTTTCGCCACCCGTCCCTCAATCTTAGCAACGCAAGATGAACAATTCATATTCCGAAGATGTAAATCAAAAAATGCCATCGAATCACCCTTAATATTTAATAGAGCAATAAAAGATTAGGTCAGGAAAGTCAACAGACGGCGGTGACCTGAGGAAAAGGGAATCTTGTTGAGGTCTTTGAGCTCCACCCATTCATAGCCACTAACGACTGCCGCTTCTGTCTGCCACACATGAGGATAGAGAAAGGCCTTGTACCGTGTAAAGCCATGAGAAACTTCGGGCAAAGCTGTTTTGTAGGAGAGGGAAAGAGAAAAATGGCTCGCGACTGTCTCATGCCATGTTTCAATCTCTGTCACCGGCTCAAAGTGTTCAAAATAGGGGAACTCCCATAGATCAGCCATCACTTTCCCCCTTTCACCTTGCTTCAATAAGACCCCTTGCTCACTTTGAATGATTGAGACAAGTCGGTGCAACAAGGTGGTAGGAATTTTTTTCCCCTTTTTCGGCAGCTCTGCCACTTTGTCTTGGCTATAAGCTAAACAACTCGCTTTTAAGGGGCAGCTTTGACAGTTCGCTTTTTTTTGGCAGACAAGAGCGCCAAGTTCAATAAGCGCTTCCATCACAATCCACGGCTCCACCTCAGGCAATAATGTTTCAACCCGTTCTTCAATCTGCTTTCGGGTCTTTCCCTGATCAATCGGTTCTTCAATTCCAAAAACACGCGCCATGACGCGAAGCACATTTCCATCGACCGCAGCTGCCTTTTGCTTAAAGGCAAAGCTTCGAATTGCCCCAACTGTATACGGCCCAATTCCCTTAACCTTGGACAGGAGTTCGGCTGCTTCGGGAAGCTCCCCGCCATGGTTTTCAAGAAGATAGCGGGCTCCATCATGTAAGTTCCGCGCCCGAGAATAATAGCCTAATCCCTCCCATGCTTTGATCACATCTTCCCTTGAAGCTCGAGCTAAAGCTTCGACTGTAGGAAAAAGACGCATCCATCTTTCAAAGTAAGGAATCACCACAGCCACTTGCGTTTGCTGCAGCATCACCTCTGAAATCCACACGGCGTAGGGGGAAGAATTTTCCCTCCAAGGAAGCTGACGGCGGTTTAGGAAAAACCATTTCTTCAAACTGTCACAATCAAAAGGCTGCTGATTCATTAAGTTGCCTCACTATTAACCCTTTACCTCCTTTGGCACGGAAGTTGCATTTAATGAAGTGCGACGGCCGGGGGAGAGAACGAAGGGTGCCAGGGAGAATTGTATGTCTAGTTCGAAAAAACGACAAGATTCAAGAAAGCATGCAGAAATGCAAGAGCTTCTCAAACAAGAGATTAACTTGAGCCATGAAATCTTGAGTCAAATGAGCCAGCAAGAGTATCTCATGTTAATCGGGGAACTTGAGATGCGTCAGCAACTAGACTATGACCTCAAGCCACTTGTAAAGCAGCTTAACACACTCGAGAAGAAAAGAAACATTCTCACAGAGGAGCTTCTTCACCTAGCTCCTCTGCATTCTACCCTGGCAGATCTTCTAGATCCCACCGATGAGGCCGACGCAGAAACGCTAATTCTGTTAGAAAAATACCAAATACTTGTCGAAAAGATCAGTGGCCAAGAAGAGCGCAACAACAGTCTGCAGCAAATGATCCAAAAAGAAGGAACGCTTGATCCAATGAATCCAGCGCTCCGCTCACACATGATTTACGATAGCAAGAGCCAAAAGTCCTTGCTCATCACAATCGACTACTCAAACAGGCAATAAGTTAGCTTATCAAAATTATCTTTCGGGGGCTCCAAATGTGCGGATCGTTTTTGGAGTCTCTCTATTTCAGTCGCAAGCTCTTTAGCTTGTTCAATTTCATCTCGATCCAATCGAGCCTGAGCAAGAACCATTAAAACCTGACAGTAGTGATCATCATCTTCTTTTTCCCAAAGTGTCGATTGATATCTTTCAAATGACGTGAACAAAGTTTCTGGATTGATATGCGCTTGGAATTTCATATATTTAAGGCGATCCTTAACACTAAGACTTTCGAGCTCGTTTTCTAAATCTGCTAAGATTTGCTCGACATTTTCTATTTTTCCTGCTTCAAGTAATAAATCTACAACCAAGAAAAGCATATGAGTTTTAAAATAGGAGAATGTTTTAGCACACTCTAGTAAGTAATCGACCTCGAGATTTGAGCCTCGCATTACCTTAACAACCTGAGTAAAAATTCACGCTTCTGAGACTCATCAGACAGGCCTGTAACCCCATCTAAAGCTTTTTCTAAGTAAGTTCTCGCATCATCTAAATTGTTTTCATGAACAAAGTGCCCGACTAAAAGGATGTATGCTTCCAGCCTCACATAATCAGTTGAAGACGGATCTTCTAAGATATTAATTCCAGAGCACTCGACTAAATTTTTGGCAATGTCATCTTGCTTATTAGCCATCGCAGTGCGCAGCAAATAGAGGTATAAGCTTTGATCCATGAGGTCGATCAAACCATCCACACCATCTTCAGGATCGTGGGAGTCTGTTGGAGCTTTGCATTCAGGAATCTCTGTGTCACCAAATCTGTTTACGTATTTCAACCCATAATTCAAAAGCAGTAAAACAAAATCTTTATCCGCATGTCCTTCATCTTTCAATTTTATGAGTTTTTGCATGCCTTCTTTTGAGGGTGTGACATTTCTCATTTTCTCTAAGATGACTTGCCAGGCTTGGGCCTTAGGATCGAGTTGGATCTTCTTCGCAACTATTGCCACTTGGGTTTCTATTCGTAGACTTTCATCTTTGATGCTGTCAGCACAATTTTCTGCTTTTTCGATGTTTGGAGGCTTTTGTGTTAAATAAGACTCGATGAGTTTTACTTTCACCTTATCTATAATTGTTACCGCAGTTGTAAAATCAACATATGCATAGTTCTTTAGGTCAGATCGTCTCGATTCAATGTTGTCCGCTTGTTCAATGAACTTCTCGGCATCTGAAAGTTTTGCATCTGCTAGCCGACGTTCAACTTGAGTACAGAGAGTTTTCACTTCTTCTTTGTACTGATTGCTGATACAAGGATGCGCCATTTGCGCCGCAATAAACTGTGTAACCATGAAAACCGCAGTGGCGAGTAAATTCACTCGAAAGGGAAGCCCTCCAACATAACCTCCAACAAAAACCATTACGGGTGAAAGGTAAATCAGTGCTTTGGTAAGTTTTTCACCACACACGCTCTTAAGAGATTCCAAATATATCGGGTAATACGTTTGAAAGAGTGTTGTGGCGGTCATTCCTCCTAAAGACGAATAAAGAGCTCTTGCCGGAAGGTTCCTCCCACCCAAATAATAGAGCGTTGCTGCTGTGACAACACCCATTCCGATTGTAATCGTTTTATCTGTTGATAGCATTGTTTCCCTCCAACACTAATTTTTAGAAAAAATGATAAAAGAAATGAGACTTTATTTTGGAAGCCTTTAAAGGCTTCCAACTTATTAGCATCAAATTAAATAAACCCAAATCGACGGGCAGGGATGCGTGGCCATGATTTAAGCTGCTCAACTTTAAGCCTGACCCACGGCTCATCTTGCGTGATCAGTTCAAAGAGTGCATCTGCTTGATCATACTCTTGACGCTTCAGTCTCGCTTCTGCAAGGGTGAGAAGCACTCTTGTACAAGCCGATTTCTCTTTAACAACTTCTGAAAGCTTTGCAGCATCTCCACAGACAACAAAGAGGGTTTCTGGGGCGAGAGTCGCTTGAATCTTTGCGTACTCCTGCTGCTCTAGAGGAGATAATTCTTTAAATAGAGGCGTCACTTTTGCTAGAGCTCTTTTCGCTAACTCTTTGTTACCATCAAAGGCCTTTCTAGCAAGGACTAAGTAACTTTCTTCGTGGTGTTGTGGGAGTTTTTCAATGGTGTCAAATGCTCCATCT
This sequence comes from Simkania sp., assembly GCF_965215465.1. GTDB lineage: Bacteria > Chlamydiota > Chlamydiia > Chlamydiales > Simkaniaceae > Simkania. Next base: position 45,830 of record NZ_OZ244056.1, read on the forward strand.
AAATCAAACTTGAGTTGAACACTGAGAAGCGCAGCAAACCATTTTTGGCGAAAAGCAATTGCATTGACTACTCGATCTTCCATATCTTTTGGATAGGTAAAGGTCGTTATGAAGTCGGAAGCTTCCTTTAATTGCATTCGCATTTCTTCTATCTGGTCATCTTGACCTAAGCGATGAGCCAAATCAAGTTGGGCTGCAACTCGTCTTTGATAGGTGAGTTTCTTATGCTTCAAAAACTGCTTTGCTTCAGACCACTCTTCGAGCCTTGCTGCATTTACAACCAAATTGTACAGGATGTCGCTTTCAGGAGATTGCCCATGGACTGGGATTTGACTGTTGAATACCCCTTCGGATGGGCGGAAGTTATACCAAACCCAAAAATCCATATCACTCACTTCTGCGTGTTCGATAAGCTCACTTGCTTTTTTCAGAGCAAGCTTCGCAATTTCGAAGTCATCTTTCTCAATTGCTTTATTGAGCAATGTAAGTAATCTTGTAATGTCTTGCTCATGTCCGCCCACTTTCGGAATCAGTTTTTTCACTTTATTCAAAAGACTTGATTTTTCATATTGAACTGCAATTTCAAACATCAAAACCAAGAGACTTGTCGAATCAGAATCAATAAGAGTTTTGCATGTCCCAAGTAGCTCGAGAACTTTTGTCTCATCTCCATTGGTCTTGAGTAAATGATCGATGATTCGCTTCAATGCTTTGAGCTTTGTTCTATTGGAGTGAATCGCAAGGGCCCATTTTTCTGCGTCTGCGATTTTAGGAGTTGAAAGTTCTAAAAACGCCTGTGACAAATCGCTTTTACAACGGTCAGAAGTATAATCTCGATGGGATTCGTTTCCGGAAGCTGTCCTTTGTTTCAAAAGGTCTTCGACTTCATCAAGCTTTTTAGCAGCATCCTTTAATAGTCCATCTTTAACCGCTTTTTCTACATCTCTACAAAGAAGTTCGGAGGCTGAGGAGAGTTGGTCATTTACCATTCTGGAAGTGATGCTCGAAATAAAATGCTGGGAACCAAAAAACATTGAACCGGCAAAAAGATTGATGTCACGGGGCAAACCTCCAACGTAGCCGGCAAGCAAAATGACACCAGGGTAAAGCCATGTCACGGCCTTTGTGAAGTTATCGCCGAATGTTTCACGCATTTGCGTATGATAGTTTGGATAATAGGCTTGAAATAAAGTCGAGGCAGCGACGCCACCCGCAGTCCACTGCAAAGCACGCGTTGTCACCATTGGTGCCATATCTTTTAGAGAGATGTAAAGAAAGGCCGAAAGAACCGCACTTGAACCGAATGTGAAGGCTTTGTCTGCTGAAACCATAAAAAACTTCCCTGTAATAATTTGGATCAATTATAAGAAGAAGCCTTTTAGATTTAAATCTTTATTTTTTTAAAAAAAATCGTTACATCACAAGTATGACAAAGTACTCCTGCTCAGGACTTATCTACGGTCCACATGCCCACCATTTAGACCACTTGGCAGTCCTCTGCATCCTGCTCGATATCCCCCTCATCGTGACCGAACCAGAAATCGAAGAGCAAGCGAATCGCTACTATCCCCAGCTTGTCACATTTTGCATGGAAAGTCTGAGTTTAGCTGAGCAAGTCACCCGAACATATGATGTGATTTTTTCTTCTTTGCCCAAAGATTTATTCGATCAAATTTTCTTTGTTGCAGAAAACATGCAAAAGAAAAAACTTCTAAGTATTTGGGTTCCCCATGGCAACTCAGATAAAGGGCACGCATCTTACTTCATGGAAGGGCTGATTAAAGAGAAAATCGCTCTTGTCTACGGACAAAAGATGATTGATTTCTTTATCCAAAAAAAAGTTTACGACCAACTCTACGCAGCAATCTTACTTGGAAACTACCGCTGGGAATTTTACTCTGAGCACAAAGTTTTTTACGACCCACTTGCGCAAAAGGAAGTCTTTTCGAAACTTCCGCAAGGGGAAAAAACCATTCTTTATGCTCCCACGTGGCAAGATGCAGAAAACTCATCGTCTTTGAAAGAGGCTTGGCCTCTTTTGCTCGAAAAACTTCCAGACCGTTGGAATCTCATTTTGAAACTACATCCGAATGCATTGCAGCAGCCTCATGAAGTTGAAAAAATTCACCACTTAGCCGAAAAGAAAAAAAATGTTTTAGTCCTCGAATCTTTCCCCCCCATTTATCCTCTCTTGAATGGCATCGATATTTACCTAGGCGATATGTCATCAATTGGGTATGATTTTCTCACGTTTAAGAAACCCATGTTTTTCTTAAACCAAAACAAACGGGATGTCGCAATAGATAAAGGACTTTATCTTTTCCGTTGTGGTGTTTCACTTAAACCTGAAGAGTACGCAAAAGTCTTTTCTTTGATGGAAGAAGACCAAAGTCGGTTTCAAAAAATTCAAGAAGAAGTGTATGCCTACGTCTTTGGAGAAAAACGGACAAAAGACGAACTCAAACAAAAGATTGTGTCAACCTATGAACGATTCCTCGAAGACGAATTTCACCTCTTCTGAAAATGTCTGTCTTGTTTCTGCAGATTTTTCACTGAATCATCTGGATCATTTAGCTGTGATTGGATACATCATGGATGCACCCATGGTGTGTGATACTGAATTGCTGTATGAAACAACAAAAAAATACTATCCGCAAGTCAAGCCAATTCACATCCACTTTCATCAACAGATTTTGGAATACTTGGCCTTGCATCACAACCGGCTCTTTTTTTCCGTCGCCCCATACCGCAAAGATCTTTCCCCATTACTTGAAGCCTTCTATGGAAAGAAGATGGAGTTTTGGTACTGCCCTCATGGAAACTCTGATAAAAGATTAAAACATTTTGAATTACAAGAATACGCTCTCATCTATAGTGATCAGATGGAAGAACGCCTCATTAATGAAGGGTATATGCCTTTTCTGAAGTCATACATCCGAACAGGAAATGTGCGTTTTTCTTTTTATCACAAGTATAAATCCTTTTACGACGACCTAGTCGAAAAAGAGGTGTTTGCTAAGTTTGTCAAACCTCAAACAACGTATTTATACGCTCCCACATGGCAAGACCTTGACCACTCTTCTTCTTTTTTTGATGCTTCGATTCCATTGCTTGACGAGCTTCCCGATTCAATTAACTTGATTGTGAAAATGCATCCTTGGCTTGAGCACCATCAGCCAGGACATGTGAAACTCATTCAAGAAAAATACAAAGATCGGCCGAACATGGTGATTCTTTGCCAATATCCTCTTGTGCTTCCGATCTTAGAGCGAACAGACCTCTATATTGGCGACTTTTCATCAATTGGTTACGATTTTCTTCGCTATGACCGTCCGATGTTCTTTTTTGATTCTGAGAAGAGGAAGCGTTCTCATGAAAACGACACTCAACTTCATTCTTGCGGCACTGTCATCCCTACTGATCAATATATGCAAGCCTTTCAGTTCATCGACAAGCATCTTAAACAGCAAGAAACCCTTTCTGAAAAAAGAAAAAAGCTCTACCACTACGCATTTGGTGAAGAACTTTCATTTGAATCAATTAAATGTGCGCTACAAGATAGCGCCCCTGCTTCTGTAACTCCGGGTTATAGCTAAACTGATTTAAAATTGGGTCATTTAAGCTACAAGTAATACCATTTCGGAAAAATAAATTACAGAATTAGCGCAGAGGTTTTCGAGGGAAAATTCAGTTTGGAGATTGATGCTAACCACTTGTTGGTTAGCGAAATCGAAAACTCAATTTTAACCGAAAAAAGTCCAGCTATATTCACTAAGTTATTTTTCCGAAATGGTATAAGTTGGTTCTGAAGAAAACCTCAGTCGGTTTCAAAAAATTCAACAAGAAGTGTATATCTACGTTTTTGGAAAAAAAAACCTAACGGTTCCTTGAAGACGAATTCAATCCCCTCAGAAAATGTGTGTCTTGGTTCTGCAGATTTTTCATTGCATCATCTGGATCACTTAGCGGTGATTGGATACATCATAGACGCGCCTATGGTGTGTGACGCAGAATTATTATATCAAACAACTAAAAAATACTATCCGCAAGTCAAGCCAATTTACATCCACTTTCATCAGCAAATCTTAGATCATATAGCTCTTAATTATAGGCGGGTTTTCTTTTCAGTTGCTCCATACCGTATAGATCTTTCTCCATTAATTGAAGCATTCTATGGAAAGAAGATGGAATTTTGGTACTGCCCTCATGGAAACTCTGATAAAAGATTAAATCACTTTGAGATGCAAGAGCACGCATTTATCTATGGTGATCAGATGGAAGAGCGCCTCATTAATGGGGGGCATATGCCCTATATGAAGTCTTACTTGCGAACAGGAAACGTCCGCGTTTCTTTTTATCATAAGTTTAAATCTTTTTATGATGACCTTGTCGAAAAAGAGGTCTTTGCAAAATTTGCCAAAGCTCAGACAACGTATTTATACGCTCCTACATGGCAAGATTGTGAATATTCTTCTTCTCTTTTTGATGCTTCGATTCCTCTGCTCGACGAGCTTCCCGATTCAATCAATTTGATCGTTAAAATGCATCCTTGGCTTGAGCAGAATCAGCCAGGGCATGTGAAACTCATTCAAGAAAAATACAAAGATCGACCGAACATTGTGATCCTTTGTCAATACCCTCTTGTCCTTCCAATCTTAGAGCGAACGGACCTCTACATTGGCGACTTTTCATCGATAGGCTATGACTTTCTCCGCTATGATCGGCCGATGTTCTTTTTTGATTCTGAAAAAAGGTTGCACTTGCGCGAAAATGACTCTCAGCTTCATTCGTGCGGCACTGTCATCCCTACTGATCAATATATGCAAGCCTTTCAGTTCATCGACAAGCACCTTAAACAGCAAGAAACCCTTTCTGAAAAAAGAAAAGCGCTCTACCACTACGCATTTGGTGAAGAACTTTCATTTGAATCGATTAGGTGTGCGCTGCAAGATAGCGCCCGAGCTTTAGCAGCCCCATATCAAAAATAATGGCCAGCAAAGCGGCTGGAATCGTTCCTGCTAAAACCAAATCCACTTGAATCGTTCGCAAACCTTGGACAATCAAATCACCTAATCCTCCAGAACCAACTAAACTCGTAAGAGTCACCATCCCAACTGTTGTCACAAAGGCGATGCGCACCCCAGTGAGTAAAACGGGCAAAGACAAGGGGAGTTCCACGTAGAAAAAGATTTGGCGGTACGTCATTCCCATGCTACGCGCCACCATTTTTAGCGACGGACTGACCTGTTTAATCCCTGTATATGTGTTAATGAGAATGGGCATCAGCGCATAAAGCACAAGCACGATTGCAGAAGGCAAAAAACCGGTTGTCGGCAAAGGCAAAATGGCCCGCATGACTGCAAGTGTGACAACGATGAGCGCTATGAGCGCGAGTCCCGGAATGGTTTGAATCATGGCGGTCAGGCGCATGATCCCACTTGCTACACGCTCACTCTTCAATCGCGTCAGATAAATCCCTAAGGGAATCGCAATGAGCATCGCAAAAAATAAAGAGATAAAAGTGAGCTCTAGATGTTCCCAAATTTTGATAAATAACAAATTCACTTTCCGCTCCGCGCTTTAGGGGTTTCCATCAAAAGTTCGAGAACTTCATCGAGTAGTTTTTCTTTTTTCAGTTCCCCTTGGTAACGAGAGCCAGTAAATACGGGCAGACTTTTTTGACGCGTTTCTCGAAAGAGATTGAGAGCTTCGAAAAAGGAGCTGTGCGTGTCAAGCCGCTTGACATTAGGCACCACTTCATGGTGAGTTTCTTTTTCCACATAGTCAACAATGGGCTTAGTCAAAAGCGACAATTGAAACCGATGTTTCCCTACAAACTGATCGGCAAAAGCTGATGGGGGATTTTCAATGAACTCACGTGGTGTTGCGATTTGCACGAGTTTTCCTTTGTCCATTAGCGCAATGCGATCTCCAATGGCAACCGCTTCAAACAAATCGTGTGTGACAAAGATCACTGTTTTTTTGATTTTCGTTTCAAGATCTCGAAATTCATTTTGCGCCTGTTCACGTGTGATGGGATCTAGAGCGCCGAAGGGTTCATCCATAAGTAAAATAGGAGGGTCTGCGGCTAATGCTCGTGCGACTCCTACACGTTGCTGTTGCCCGCCACTCAATTCTCTTGGATATCGCTTCCGAACAACTTTAGGATCCATTCCAAAAATAGTGAGAAGATGGTCCACTCTCTCGTCAATTTGACTTTCAGGCCACTTGAGAAGTTTGGGAACAATCGCAATGTTCTCTTCAACTGTCAAGTGAGGAAAAAGGCTAATTTCTTGAACGGCATAACCAATTTTTCGCCGCAGCTCAATCAAGTCTTGCTCAAGGATATTTTCTCCCTGCACAAAAATTGACCCTTCGTCGGGGTCAACAAGGCGATTGATCATTTTAAGAGTCGTTGACTTGCCACATCCACTCGTGCCAAGCAAGACGAGAGTTTCTCCCTCATTGACACGAAATGACAAATTTTCAACAGCATATTTCTTTTTCAAGACCCGTTTCGAAACACCTTCAAAAACGATCATTTGAGTTCCTCCCGCATGACTTCCAATGAAGGGAGAACTACGACAGAAGAGATGCTTTCGATTTCACTCGCGCAAAGTTTTGCTTCAATCGAATAGGTGGCTTCGCCTTCCTTTAATGGCTCCACTTTGGAAACAAATGCTACTGGAAGATCTGCAGGGAATATCCCATCCATCCCCGTTGTCACAAGTAGATCGCCTTCTTGAATGAGTGCAATGCCCCCATCTTGAATTAAATGGCTATACGGTTTCCCAGTGCGCAGTTCACGCGCTGGCCCTTCCGAGTCTTCAAAGTCATAGTTAAATCCAACACCTTTTAAGACGGGTGAGCGTGAGCGCCAGAGCGGCGAGCTCGTTCCAAAAAGTTCTCCTTTCGCTAGATATTTCGTTTTTGCATCTTTTTGAAGCCCTTCCTTAAGCTCACCTAATTTTTCAGCGAGGATTTTTTCTTGTTGCGTCGGAAGCAACTCATTTCCTTGCAAGGCGAGTTCTAAAGCAAGTTGATCTACAAGCTGCAACATCTCACGTTTTTGGGCAGTTCCTCGTACCACTCGCACAGACACCACTAGAGAAGAGTCGGTGACAAGCCGGACGCGACTTTGTTTTTCCCCCACAGCTTCGATAATGCCGATGAGGTGCTCTCCTGATAAAACGGGGCTGTTCTCACTCACAATTGTAAACCCGACCGCCTCATTGTCCCGCCTGCCCACATCGATCCATACTGAGCTGCTCCAAGCAGAAGGCTGACGATAAACCACCTGTGCAAAAAGTGATTTCGCTTCGAGTTCAAGCCGCGTTTTTAAATGGGTTTGACGTCTCACAAAAAACGGGTCTGTCAATTGATGTTTAAGGCTTTTAAAGTGAGATTCAATTCGATCATCTGAAAGGAGTCGTTTTTTCAGCTGCTCATTTTGACGCATGAGTTTGGCATTTTCAGCTTCGAGTTTCAGCACTTCTTCATCGCGAGATTCTTTACTCATACTGGGAGTGATAACAAACGATTGGCCAAGTATAGACATCTTTTTCCAAAGAGGATGGCTGAGGCGCACAGCTCCCGATTGAAATGGAGCAATCACAAACGAGGGAAGATTCAAACACCCGAATAAAAAAAGAGCGAGAAGAACGTAAGGGCGGTAGCTTTTTCGTTTCATGTGAGATTGACAATGTCTACGATTGCATCGACAACGTAGGCAACGTTTTTTCGATTCAATCCCGACAAGTTAATCCGACCACTTTGCGTTAAATACAAACCATATTTCTCAACAAGCTGGTCAACAATTTCGTTTTTTAAACCTAGCATCGAGAATAAGCCGTGACGGTTTTTTAAAAAACCAAATTTGTTCGTACCCACCTTGTGTTCCAGTGCATCAACGAATTCCCCACGCATTTCATTGATCCGATGACGCATGTCCGTGAGTTCATCAAGCCACATCTGTTTAAGCTTTTCATCGCGCATGATAATCGCAACCAAACTTGCTCCATGACGTGGAGGGTTTGAGAAACACTCGCGAATCACTTGCTTTAAAACCGTCGCACTGCGCTTGGCAGTTCCTTCATCTTTCACTAACGCGTGCAATGCTCCAGTCCGCTCACCATAAAGCCCAAAAAACTTTGAAAACGAATGCGCCACAAACAGTTCATGGCCCATTTCAGCAAAGTGACGGATCGGCCACGCATCTTCTTCGACCCCTTGAGCAAATCCCTGGTAAGCAAAATCAAAAAACGGAATGAGTTTACGTTTCAGCATGAACGTGCAAAGCTCTTTCCATTGCTCTTTTTCTAAATCACATCCCGTCGGATTGTGACAGCACGCATGAAGTAAAACAGTGCTTCGTTCAGGAGCTTTTGCAAGAGTATCAAGCATCCGATCAAAATCAATTGAATGGGTTTCATGGTTGTAATAGGGATAAGTCTTGATTTCCATCCCACACGCTTTAAAGATTCCTGGATGATTAGGCCAAGTGGGATCGGACATGTAAATCTGCTTGGTCACTTCTGCGCTCAAGATCTCACCACCGATTCTCAAGGCGTTCGTTCCGCCTAAACTTTGCACTCCCATAAACCGCTTGCATTCACTTTTTGCAAACTCATCTCCAAACACGAGCGCTCGACTTGACTGAACAAAATCCTCCTTGCCCCCCATTGGAAGATAAGCTTTATTTTTCTCGACCTCAAGCAGTCGCTTCTCCGCTTCCTTCACCGCCTCCATCGTGACGGTTTGCAAATTTTCGTTGTGATAGATCCCAACAGTCAAATCGACTTTACATTCTCTAGGGTCTTGTTTGATGATTGCCCCCAACCCAAATATCGGATCTGGTGGGAGGGCTTCGACGTGCTCTAAGATACTCATCCATCACTCCGCATTTTTAAAAGCCCTAGCATACACTGACATTTCACTTAGAAACAATTGAAAAATATAGGGAAAAGCTAGTACCATTACTGTCCTCATTTGGGGCGTTAGCTCAGTTGGTAGAGCGCAACAATGGCATTGTTGAGGTCAACGGTTCGACTCCGTTACGCTCCATTTAAACTCATGTGACGATCTAGGGATACTCAGATGAGTGTGTATAGGCCGTCATTTGGGTTTTAATCCCACGAGGTGACATGAAAAAATTTCTACTTCTTCTCTTCCTCTCTATCTCTCCACTCTTTGCCGAAAACGCTATGCAACTTTTCGAAGAAGCAAAACAGCGCAAGTTTTGGTGCTTTGAAGATCGGCAAGAAATGATCGAAGCAGAAGCTTCCTTACTTTACCTCACCTCAACGATTAGCTCGCCTTTCTCAAATGAACTCCTCCTCCTTAACTCCGCTCTCTTCCCCCAGTTTACCGACATCCTCGACCTCAAAACCAAGGCCGTCGACCCCGAATACAACGCCGGTTTTCAAACCGAGCTCCGTTATCATGTCCCTTCTTCGAACCACCTTCTCGTCGGAACTTACCGTTATGTTCACAACGATGCCGACGGACACCTTAAACGAAATACCACCACCAATTCACCTGACGGAATGGTCCAACAAAATATCCAAAACGACCGTAGCAGCCAGCACGTCCACCTCCACACCGCTGATCTTCTCCTACGCCACATTTACAACGTCACAAAAACCGCCGTCTTTTACATCTCAGCCGGCCTTTGCTTCAATGACATCCACTACCACTTCACCTTTCATAACGATGATCAAATTCTCAACTCCAACATTGCTGTTCCCTCTGTCACTCCCATTTCCACAACTCTCGACTTGAGTGGCCACCGTAAAATCCGCATCTGGGGCCTCGGTCCCAAAATTGCCTTTGGCTTTGAGTACAATTTCCTCCCAATGACTTGGAACCACAAATTCAACTTTGATGTTGGCTTTGAGTTTTCCATGCAGTTCTCCAAAAAATGGGGACGGGGCAAATTCCGCGGCCAAGGCACCCAAGTGGGAACCATCACTTACTCCACTAATTTCATCCGCAATTGGGAAGACTCTCCCGAGTTTGCGCTCCTTCCCAACCTCAACCTCGACACCAAACTCCAATACCAATATTGCTGCAGTAAAACTGTGATCCTTGGCTTGACAGTGGGCTACCGGATCCTGACATTCTGGGATATTTACGATCTCAACCGGGAAATCAACTATAGAATGGAAAAGTCTCAACCCGTCCTTGCCGCCCAGCTTCGTGAAGAAGACTCTGTTGGCTTTTCAGGCCCCTACTTAAGCATAAGCCTCTCTTACTAATCGAAAAAATCACAATGAAATGAATATAGGGACTATGAGTTGCAACCGCCCCTATGAAAAACAGTATTTTGAGAGAATCATCTCGTTGGCTCAAAATACTGCAAAAAAATCGGAGGGAGGAATTGTGTCTCCTTACCCTAGCCCGATTGTAAAACAGCTAAAACTCGAGTTTGGCTTTGAAGGTGACGCCGTAAAAGGTGATGTCGTCAGCATAGCGAACGACTTGAAGCCGATTTTGCACGGTGTCATCGAGTTGGAGAGCTTGATTTTGACGCCAGAGGTAAAGGGCTTCGTAGCTTAAGGAAACACCAAAGTGGTAACTTTTAGTGTAGATATCCCACCCGAGGCCTAGGGCAAAGTCGACTTGTGGAGAAAAGAGATGTGTGGTGCCATGAAGGTGAATGGCGCTCATCGGTGTCAGGGTTTCGGTGTGCTTGACTTCGTACTTACCGTAGAGGAGCGATCCACCGGCATTCATGAGGAAACTAAAGCCATAGACGAGGTGCCATTGGGTTCCAAAGGCTAGGCGAGCCCCGGTTCCTTCAAAATCACAGAGGTCTTTCACTTTGTAGGTTTGGTTGGGTGCAACTGTGTAGTGGAGTCGCTGTTCTTGGTCGATCCAGTTGCGTTTGGCTCCGATCGAAGTGTAGGTGTTTAAAAAGCGGCTGATTGAGTAGGTACGGCGCAGTTCGACGAGAACTTCGTCGTAAGAAAGGTCGTAACTAGAGCGGGCTTTACTTGAAGGAGTTAAAAAAGCTCCTTTGAGGTTAATGAGAATGGTGGGAAGCCCTGCTGTTTGGCTGTCGGTTTGGTCGGTTGAAAACCAAGTTCCGCTGCCAACGAACTCCCATCCAATGCCAGGGAAAGTAATGCCAAGAGCGGCGCGGGCTCCCCAGCCCCAATTGAAGCTGTGGTCATCCATGTCACTTGATTGGGGAAGGTTAAGGGCGTTGCCGATGAACTTGTAGGCGTATTCGGTGCCTCCAACTTTAGGGTGCCAGTAAAGGAGATCGCCTTGAACAAAGAGGCCGATCCACCCTTTTTGAAAGTTAGTGGGAACAAAGTTGGCGCCAAATGTCTGGTTTGCTGTTTCGGTTGAAACTTGCCCCATTTCTTGCTTCAGCATGGAGACCCGTTCCTCGAGACTGGCACCGAAGAGAGTGATAGGTAGTAGCAGTAAAATCCAAAGTTTTTTCATCGTCCATCTCAATGTAGGTGGACATGTTAGGACGTGTTGGGGTTTAAAGCAAGAACCCTGGGAGTATAAAGCCGCTTTACATTAGTTTTAAATCTAAAAGTCTAGCCTTGCTGAGAAGGTGATGCCATAAAAAGAGACATCTTCTCCTTTGCGGTCGTAGTCGAGGCGCAGAGGCCTAGGGTTATTGGCGCCAAAGAGGAAGTTGTTCGGGTTCAGCATTTGGTTTTGGCGGAAGTAGTATTGGACTTCATAGCCAAGTTTTACGAGGAGGTAGACTCTATCGTGGTGAAAGTAACGGCCGTAAGAAAGGCTTGAGTACATTTGAAAAAATGAGGTGAAGTGGTGCTTATTTCCAATGAGGCGGATATTGGTGATGTCATCAGAAGCATTGGGAGATGACTTTTCCCTTTGAGTTACTTCATCGTACTCATAGAGGAGGGCGCCAGATAGTTCACTAAAGAGGCGGAAACCATCTGCTAAGAACCATGATCCTTGCACGCCAACTCGTGGACCAATGCCATCGGAATCTGAGCGAGAGGCGGTTTTGTAAAACTCTCCGACGAGTTGTCCTTGTTGTTGAAAAGGACTGAAAAGAAATTTAACTTTTTCTCTTAAGTGCATGCGCATGGCCTTGACTCCCATGTGAGGATGCAAGGATAAACGGCGGCTGATAAAGTAATTGCGACCAAGCTCTAGGTCGAGATTTAAATAGAGAAGATGAAAGTTCGATTTGGCGTGTTGAAAGTTTCCTCCAAAAAATCCAGCAAGAGCAAAAACAGTTGCTGGGGGAATTTTTCGCGTGCCAGTTGTGTCATTATTGTGGAAGTACGTGAAGTTGAAGTAGAGGTCCCAGTTGTCATGGGGCACTTTGCCGCCTACTCCGGCGCGAAAGCCCCAATCCCATGAGAGATCATGGTCTTTAACACGACCTTTCTGAGGAAGTTGATTGACAGGGAAGTTTTTGGTTGCAGCGTATTCAGTTCCCCCCACTTTCGGATGCCAATAAAGAATATCGAGAGAGATAAGCAGGTGGTCATCCTCAATTCTGGGCTTGCACTTCGAAAAGAAGCGCCGTAGGCCCCCTCTGATGTCTGAAGGGAAATTTGGTCCATATCTTGTTCGAGCTTCTCCAACCGCTCATCTATTCCAGCAAAAAGTTGCGTCCCTAAAACCAAAAATAAGGCAAAAGTTTTTTTCATTGTTTTCCTATTTATATGAGGTTACGCGCGTAATACATTGAACCTAGTAAGGCGGTATTATCATTGAGGACCACCTTGACGGGAATTGTAGAGAGAAGCTGTGCAAATCTCCCTTTCGCTTTGAAGCTTTCCATGAATTCACCGGTTTTAATCACTGCTAAGATTTTAGGAGCAATGCCCCCCCCGATGAAAACACCACCAAGTGCAAAAAACTTGAGCGCGGCATTGCCAGCTTCTGCTCCATAAATGGAGGCAAAAAGCTGCAAAGTTTTCGCGCAGGCGGCGGAGTCACCACTGAGACCAAGTTCAGAAACAAGTCGTGGAGAATCTCCGCTATGAATGAGTTCGACCGTTTCAGGATTTTCAGCTTCTTGTTTGGTATCCACAACAAATTGGTACAGGTTGTAAAGCCCTGGACCGGATAAAATCCGTTCATAAGAAACGTGTTCGTACTTTTTCCGCAGGTAGTGGAGCAGTTGATCTTCCACTTCATTCCGTGGACCAAAGTCAGTATGCCCTCCTTCACAGGCAAACGGATAGAGCTCCTTTCCATCAGAGTAAATTCCTGCTTCACCAAGCCCTGTTCCAGCAGAAACCATGGCTTGATTGCCGCTTGCGTCGTGATCTCCTTCGTTTAGTACAAAAAACTCATCATCTGAAAGAACTTTTAAGCCATATGCGTTGGCTTCTAAGTCATTAATGAGGGCAACTTTTTCAATTTTGAGCTCTGTTTCAAGTTGGCGAGCATCGATAATCCAAGGTAAATTTGTCGCTTTGCTTTTTCCGTCTTCAACAGGACCTGCAATTCCAAAGCATGCACGTTCGACTTCAAAGCCCACACCCACTAAAAACTTTTTCACAATGGTTCTTAAGTTGGGATAGTCTTTACTTGGAAACTTTTGGTCTTTAACACAGGTTGTTTTTCCGCTTTGGTCTTGAAATAAGGCCAAATGCGTTTTTGTTCCACCAATGTCGCCTGCAAGATATGACATATTTACCTCCTTCTGTCCTCATTAACAAATCTCCGAATTTTTATCTCCAATTGATACAAACAATCTGTTACACTGGGGAAAATATTTAGGAAAAAGAAAAAGGTGATTCCATGTCTAACTCAGAAGATGCAGCAAAGAAAAAAGCTTTAGAACTAGCCATTTCTCATATTGAAAAGCAGTTTGGAGAAGGGGCTATCATGTCGCTTGGTGATCATTCATCAACACGGCAAATTAGCACGATTCCAACTGGAGCGATTTCACTTGATTTAGCGTTAGGAATTGGCGGCGTTCCTCGAGGACGTGTCGTCGAGATTTATGGACCTGAATCTTCTGGTAAATCAACTCTTGCAACGCACATTGTAGCAAATTGCCAAAAAGCAGGTGGAACTGCAGCTTACATCGATGCTGAGCATGCATTAGACCCTGCTTATGCAGCTAAAATTGGAGTCAATCTCAATGAGCTGATGATTTCGCAACCAGATTGCGGTGAAGATGCACTGAATATTGCTGAAATGTTAGCGCGTTCCAACGCTGTTGATTTAATTGTCATCGACTCTGTTGCCGCTCTTGTGCCAAAGTCGGAGTTAGAAGGTGAAATTGGTAACACACATGTCGGCCTTCAAGCGCGTCTTATGTCGCAAGCTCTTCGTAAACTGACAGCGACTCTTTCAAAAAGTAAAACATGCGCCATTTTCATCAACCAAATCCGTGAAAAAGTGGGAGTGATGTTTGGAAATCCTGAAACAACTTCAGGTGGACGTGCACTCAAATTCTATTCTTCCATTCGGATGGAAATTCGACGCATTGCATCGCTGAAAGGTTCAGACAATCTCGACGTCGGAAACCGGGTCAAAGTCAAAGTTGTGAAAAACAAATTGGCGCCTCCGTTCCGCATTGCTGAGTTTGACATCTTGTTTAATGAAGGGATCTCGCGCGCAGGTTCGCTTATTGATCTTGGCGTGGAACACGGCATCGTTGAAAAGAAAGGAACGTGGTACAGCTACCAAGGAAACCGCTTAGGTCAAGGAAAAGAAGCGACACGTGAAACGCTTAAAACAAATGCTGACTTAGCCAATGAAATTGAAACGCAAATTTTTGAAAAAGTCCAAGGCGTTAAACAGGAAGAGCCTGCTCTCGTTTAAGCAAGTTTAACAGTTGTTGAAACTCCGGATTCATGATCTGGAGTTTTTTCATTCTTGATTGAAATGCATTTAGCTCCCCTTCGAGCAAAAACAGGGCTTGTTCTTGTCCAAGACAAAGCGCGAGGTTGGGAGTTTCATCGTTCCAATTGTCTTGCTCTAAGTCATCGAGATCATCAGCAATTTGAAAGGCCATTCCAAAGTGATACGCAGCCTTCTTGACTTCTTCTAAAAGCCGGATGTCCCCTCCACCAAATAACCACCCAAAAGCAAATGCAACTTCAAACAAGGTCACGGTTTTCATTTCAATAATTTCTCGGATGTCATCGAGTGTTTTTCCTTTAGGGAAAAGGTCATAAAACTGCCCACCTGTTGCTCCTTGAAGGCCAGAACCTTTTGTCGCAGAAGCTAAGGCTAACATTCCCACTTCTCCAGGAAATCCTTGCGCACTTCGATGAATCATTTCAAAACCTTCGGTGATCATCGCATAACTAGCGAGTAAGGCTACAGTTTCCCCAAAGACTTTATGTGTGGAAGGTTTCTCGCGTCGATAGTCATCATTGTCCATACAAGGCAGATCATCAGCAATGAGCGACGCTGTGTGAAAATACTCAACAGATAAACAAGCATCTAGTGGAACTCTTCCTTGCTGGAGAGCGTTTGCAATCATCAAAACGAGAATCGGTCGGACCCGTTTCCCCCCATTTAAAAGAGCGTATTCACAGGCATCACGTAGTTTGCTTTTTTCGCAAAGATTAGGAATAGCTTTTTTCAAATGCGCTTCAAATTGCACTTTGTACGGTTTGATCAGCGATAAGTCAGACATGCGAAACTTCCTTTCTAAGATTTGATTCGGAAACAGACTCACACGAGCGAATTAAACTTCGCTTTCTTAAGAGAACCCCTGGATTTAAAACAGTGTTGCACCCAATTTGTGATCGATCACCGATAATAGCCCCAAACTTTTTGAGGTCAGAAGAAAATTGCTCTCCCCAAACCCTTACGGGAACCGATTTTTTATCTAAACGAAAGTTCGCGCAAATGACTCCGGCACCAATGTTCACATCACTTCCTAAAATGGAGTCTCCGACGTAATTAAAGTGGGGGGCTTTAGCTCCATTCAAAAAGATCGCATGTTTTGTTTCAGTTGCATGCCCAATGACACATTGATTTCCTGCCAAAAGATAAGGACGAATGTAACTTCCGTGACGCACTTGGCAATTTTTTCCGATGATACACGGTCCTTGAATGTAAGCGCCTGGTTCGACAACCGTTCCAGCGCCAATGGAAATCAGTTCTGGATGCTCTAAAATGGCAGAACTAGGTATATCACATTCAATTTTGCCTAAAGAAAGACTTTCCAAATAGGCTTTAAGATTTTTCAAAGCATTCCACACAGGTTGCCCCTCTTCAAAAAGGACCTGATGTTCAAAAGACTTTAGGTCAAAAAAAAGTTCATGCGTTAATCGATTCATGCCATTAAGAATACTGAAACACGAGACATCTCTTCAAGAGAAGAAAAGAATATTTATATATTTATACTCTTCTTCTTCTTTCGCTGTGGATCTGTTGATAACTCTATTTTTTAGGTGAGAAATGAGGATGTTCACAAGCTGTGCAAAAGATGTTGATTTGTTGATAAACTTGTCAATTTAACGCTTTCGAACAACTTATGATCAACACATGAACAGGTTGTGAACAGAGTTTTCAACATTGTAAGTTGTAATCAAAGAAAATCTGGGTGAGAGGATTCGAACCTCCGACCCCTTGCACCCCATGCAAGTGCGCTGGCCAAGCTGCGCTACACCCAGAAAAGAGCTTAAATTTTAGGGGGCACGAGGGAATTTGTCAATGTTGGTAAATATTATTTCATCGCTCTAGTTTTTTTTTTAAGTTCGACCTATAGTCTGGATAACGGACTATTGGATGAATATGCGCGGCCCAAAGAAGCTAGTTTTTTCCCTTTTTTTCTCTTTAAGTGCGTCCCTATTTGGTGGGAGTGCAAGTTGGAATGTAGACCAAAGTGGATCATGGAGTCTTGCGTCAAACTGGAGTCCTGTAACAGTTCCGAATGCGGCCACTGATACGGCCACTTTCCCAAACCTCATCACACAGCCTAGAACAATCACAGTCGATGGGACGTTCGATGTAATGAGCTTAAATTTTGCTAGCTTCAACAGTTATACACTCAGCAGTGGGACTTTGAATCTTCATACAGGGACAATAGTTGCTAACCTGCCAAATGGAACGCATACAATCAACACGAATCTTGCTTTGCAGTCGAATGCCACGATTACTAATTCCACCTCTAACCCTTTGACGATTTCTGGAGTGATTTCGGGAGCCTTTCAGCTTCAATCGACAGCAGGAAATGTTATTTTAGCAGGAGCCAATACCTATTCAGGCGGAACAAATATTACTGGGGGAACAGTTCAAGGGACGACAACAAGCATTCAAGGCGATGTCAATGGGAATGGGAATTTAAACTTTAATCAAGGGTCAACAACTGCGCCTTCATACGCGGGAAATGTTAGTGGTTCTGTCGTCATTCAAGTGACGGGAAGTGGAACAGTTAACTTTACAGGGACTAATAGTGGAAGCTCTGGGGATACCCAGTTGAATGCTGGGATTCTTCAAATCAATGTGATTGACAATCTGACAATGGGCAACATCGATTTTAATGGAGGGAACTTAGAAACATTAAACTCGATGAACAACGATCGCTCTATTGTTTTAACCGGGAATGGGATCATTAGCCCTGCAAGCGGAACAACTTTGACTCAGACGGCTGGCACTATTAGTAATGCTGGAGGGCTAATCAAAGCGGGTTCTGGAATATACGATTTAGGGACAACATCAAATACTTACACGGGGGGGACTCAGATCAATGATGGGATCTTGCAGATAGGAGCAGCTTCTGCCATTGATGGAACAGGAACAATCACGATGAATGGGGGAAACCTCAACTCTACAGGGGCTTCGGTCACTTTGAGTAATGAGTTTACAATCAACACAACCGGGATAGTGGGAACAGACAACAATTTGGAATTGACTGGAGCGATCAGTGGTCCTGGGACGTTCATCAAAGCTGGAAGCGGAACTGTTAATTTCAATATGGCGGCAAGCACCAATGGCTACTCTGGTGGGACAGAAATTAACTCAGGAACCCTTCAAATCAGTGAAAATGGGAACTTTGGAACGGGGACGATCACGTTTAACAGCGGCACATTGAAGGTTTCAACTCCAATGGATGAACTTATCCCCAATACGGTTGTTATTGGTGGGACAAACGGAACATTTGATGTTGATGGTGCATTAGTCTTAACCTTGCAAGGAGCTGTGAGTGGGTCTGGTATCTTAATCAAAGAAGGGACTGGAATCTTAAACATGGGGCCGAATGCAAACAGTTACTCTGGTGGAACTCAGCTCAACACGGGGACAATACAGCTAGTCGCTTCTGGGAATTTAGGGACGGGACCGATAGATTTTGGTGGGGGAACTCTCGAGCTTCCTTCTGGAAATGTCACACTTGAGAACGATGGGACGATGAGCTCTACAGCATTGATCAATGTTGGGGCCGGAGCAACTTTGACCATGAATGGCGATTTTTCCGGAGCGGGAGGTTTGACAATGAATCCTGGCACCGGAACCCTAATTTTAGGTGGGACAAATAGTTATTTAGGAACAACCACCATTACGATGGGAACGGTCCAGGGCACGACAAACAGTCTTCAAGGAACGATTGTCAATAATTCTTTACTCATTTTTGCTCAAGACTTTGATGGGACGTTTAGTGGGACTATTTCTGGAGCAGGAGGTACTGTTCGAAAAGTCGGTGCAGGAACGGTTACATTAACTGGGATTAATAGCTACGGTGTTGGAACAGAAATCAATGGTGGAGCTTTTCGGATTAGTGCAGACAATCAGATAGGAGCAGCAGCAACACCAATTACCTTCAATAATGGAACGCTTGAGACCTCAGCTGACATTAATCCCTTCTCTCATCCAATTACACTCACTGCGGGAAGCCAAGGATTTATCAGCCCCGATGCAGGCACAACCTTAACGCAAGGGGCTACGATTAGCGGAGGGGGAACTCTGGTGAAAATAGGAGAAGGGACCTATGACCTTGATACGACAAACAATACTTTTACAGGTGGCACGATCATCCGAGAAGGCATTCTTGAAATCGATCAAGCAGCAAACTTGAATGGAACGGGACAAATCACCCTTGACGGTGGAACTCTCCACTCAACAGCGACATTTACCCAGACAAATGCAGTTGCTGTGAATGCCTCTTCAACAATTCTCACAACAGGAGGAACAACACTCACATTAAGCGGACCTCTGACTGGAAATCGACGTTTAATCAAAGATGATTTTGGTGCAGGAATAGGAACTCTTGCTTTAGAAAATTTTGGTGGATTTACAGGTGATATACGAATTGATGCGGGGATCGTATCGTTTAATGGAAACGGAACCTACTCGGGAGATATTTCAGGGGCTGGAACTGTAAATGTTGATAATGCAGCGAGTGTGACTCTGCTTGGAGACAATAGTTACACAGGTGGGACAAATGTTTTATCTGGGATGCTTACAGGAAATACAAGGTCGTTGCAAGGGGCCATTGCTATAAGTGCTGGGGCGAATTTGACGTTTAATCAAAACTTCAATGGATTTTTTAACGGAACGCTGACAGTTGCTGGAACCATGACTAAAACAGGGTCTGGTATCACTTTTTTTGTTGGGAATTTTGCTGGTTTCACTGGCACCACAACTATTGATGGAGGAAGATTAAATCTTACGGGATCTTTTGGTGGAGATGTTGTTGTTAACAGTGGGGGAACCTTTTCTGGGGATGCTTCAGTGGTTAGTTTAACCAATAGTGGCACGGTTTCTGTTGGAAATGGGATCGGGGTGATGACTGTAAATGGGACTTACACACAAAACCCCTCAGGAAACTTAGAGATTGAAGTCGATAGTTTGGGCAATAACGATGTTTTAAACGTCGTAGGAGGAGGCTCTGCAGATCTTGGTGGAAACTTAGATGTGACGCTCCTTCCTGGGGTTTATGATGGAACAAGCGTCTACACCATTATTAACGCTGCCACAGTCAATAATAATTTTGATTCGACGTCTTCTTCTGTTGGCGTTCCTGTGAATGTGGTTTATAATCTAACAAATGTTCAAATCAATGTGCCCTATGCAGGATCTGTAACTCCCGTTCCGATCAACGACCTTCCACCTAACGCAAAAAACATTGCAAATTACCTGTTTTGTCCTGGGTTTGTTCCTGAAAACCCCGACCTGTTTAATGTGATGCAAACTTTGCTCACACTTCATCCTAAAAAGTTTGTTAGCAGCCTTACACAACTTGGACCTTCTATTTTTGGAGCACTTCCTTTTACAGATCTTCAAAACAACCACCTGATTGCAGATACAATCGTCTCAAATTCAGAAAACTACTTCTGGTGTGATGACTGTGTTCACTTAACAAAATGTCCAGAAAGTTTCAAAGAAACCTATGTTTGGCTTGCACCTGTGGGACAGTGGCAAAGACAAAGGGGGTATGAGGAGCAAATCGAATTTATTACACGAACCTACGGGTTTGGAGCAGGAGCATACCACCTCTTTTTACCTTGGTTACAGTTTGGAGGTGGTGTTGGTTACACTTACACCAATTTAGGTTGGAAAAAAAATGGTGGCGATGCGCATTGGCATAGTGTTTATGTTGGTCCCTCTGTTGGTCTTGTAAATCAAAACTGGTACTTCAATTTCCTCACGCAAGGAAACTTTAACTTTTATTCGGTTGAAAGAAAAATCCGCATCCCTGGTATTTCACTAGATGCGCATAATGATCATTACTCATTTGGTTTACTCATGCGAGCCGATGCTGGATACAAACTCACATTTGTGACTCAAGAAAACGATTATCCAATGAGTTTCATTCCCACAGTTCGTCTCAGCTACATGAATGTATTTGAAGAAAGTTACAAAGAAACAGGTGCTAAAAGTATCAACCTAGATGTTTCAAGTAAGTACACCGCCTTTTTACAGCCAGAACTTCTTATCAAAGTCCTTAGAGAAGTTTACTTTTCTGATAGTTGTTTAAGTTCTTCTTTTCACCTAGGCTATGTTGCAAATATTCCCGTTTCATCGGCTACATACACATCTAAGTTTGTCGGTGATGAAGACTTTTGTGAGTCAAACTTTACTGTGCAAACGTTTGATCGCACAGCTCATCAATGCGCGTTTGGCTTTGAGTTCATTTATAAAAAAGCCAACTTGTATGAAGCAGGTGTCAGCTGTGAAGGGCGCGCCTTCGACAAGCTCTACATCACGAGCGCAAAAATTCACGTTGATTGGAAGTTCTAGGATGCGTATTCTTTTTTCTTAAAAACCTGAACTCAGAGTTCAGGTTAAAGAGGATCGCCTTATGGCAATGACGCTTGAAAAAGGGTGGCATCAAGCCCTTGATGAAGAACTGAAAAAACCTTACATCCAAGAACTCAAAACTTTTCTAAGTGAAGAAAAAAAACGGGGCGTCACGGTTTACCCCCCCGAACCGTTAGTCTTTAACGCGTTTCGTCAAACTCCCTTTGATCAAGTGAAAGTTGTCATCATGGGCCAGGATCCCTATCACGGGGCGCATCAAGCCCACGGACTTTGCTTTAGCGTACAACATGGAATTACAACCCCTCCCTCGCTCAAAAACATCTACCGCGAAATGCAAGATGATTTGGGCATTCCACCGGCCAATCACGGCAATTTAGAAAAGTGGGCCAAGCAAGGGGTGCTCATGCTGAATGCGACGCTCACCGTACAAGCTGGCAACCCGAAGTCTCATTATGGAAGAGGGTGGGAAACATTTACCGATGCGGTCATTTGGCGTTTGTGTCAAAGGCAAGAACCTCTTGTCTTTATTTTATGGGGAAAATCGGCCAAAGAGAAATGTGAAAACATCTTAAGCCAAACGAGTCATCCTCATGTTGTTTTGAAGGCAGCTCACCCTTCTCCTTATTCAGCAACGCAGTTTTTTGGTTGCCGTCACTTTTCAAAAACGAACGAATACTTGAAAAAATGGGGAAAAACCCCTATTGATTGGGCTTTGAACTAATCGATTTTTTCGTGGACAAAGAAGCAGTCAAAAAGCGTTCATCTCTCTTCTCCATTTTTTTGACATTTGCCGTCGATAACCTTGGCGCCACGATTGTTTTTCCCATTTTCGCTCCTCTTTTTTTAGAACCCGAAAAAGGCCTTCTCGGAGCAAATGTCTCACTCACTTATAAGACTGTAATGCTCGGGATCTTTTTGGGAATTTTTCCGTTTGTGCAATTTTTTCTCGCGCCCATTTTAGGAGAATATGCCGATCACCATGGACGGAAACGGGCCTTACTACTGACCACATTTTTAACCTTTGTGGGGTATGGGCTGAGTGCTTGGAGCATTTATCATCATTCACTACTTTGGATCTTTATTTCACGTGTTGTCATGGGGGTTGGAGCAGGGAATCTCTCGATTTGTCTTTCATCGCTTTCCGATCTGAGCCCAAGCCCCAAGAAAAAGGTCAGATATTATAGCTATGGCTCTGCGATTGCTGGCTTGACGTTCATTTTAGGTCCTTTCATTGGAGGAAAGCTGTCTGACCCTAACGTCAATCCCCTATTTGATTCTGCATTTCCGATGGTGATTGGAGGGCCGCTTGCTCTTTTCAATGTTCTCTTCATCTTATTTGGGTTTACTGAAACGATCAAATTTATCAGCAAAACCCGTTTTGATTTTGTGAAAGGAATTCACAACATTCAAATGGCCCTACGGACGCCTTCGATTAAAAACCTTTACTTGATCTATTTTTTCTATCTCTTTTCGTGGAACATCATCTTTCTTTTTGTTCCCGCTTTTGTCGTGCAAGAGTTTCACTTATCCAATTCGATGATTGGAGACATTTGCGCGATTATGGGTGTGTGTTGGATCATTGGAACGGGACTTATACACCGCCTCCTCTACAAACTCTTTCACCCAAAATGGATCCTTATTCTGTCCTTATTGATTTACGCGTGCTTTGTGGTCTTTGTTCCCTATCCCTACCACCTCCGTTACTTCATTGTCATTCTAGGGATTTGTACCACCTTATCTGGCCTTGTGTGGCCCCTTTGCACCGGTGCCATTTCAAATGCGGCGCCGCCGCAGATTCAAGGTAAGGTTTTAGGCCTTAGTCAATCGATGCTGTCCCTGACAATGATGCTTTCGGCGCTAATAGGTGGGCTCTTCTTGCATGCGCATACTGTCATTCCTTTTGTCATCTCTGCCGCTTCCACTTTGGTTGCCTTGATCATTCTCTTAAAGACCAAGATCGCTTATCATTGATACTATTCGTTAAGTTGACCACAGAGACGGTGAAAGGAATGTCTTTGTTTTATCTTTACCACCGAGATCACAGAGAAAAGTATTTTAGGACTCTCTCTTTGTTCTCCGTGGTAAAAAACAATCAAAGTCTTATCTAAAGCAAACTCTTTGTGGTTACAAATATTGATATAAGTTACTTAAGAAGAGACTTCTTTAACTTGACGCAGTAGTGTTAATCAAATGGAACTTCCTCAAGAACTTTTAGAAGCCGTAGAAAAGGCAATTCAGTTGCATGGCATCAAAGACCTTACCCATGCTACAAAAAAGCTAACAGAGCGCTATAGAAACGGTCTGCCAAGCTCTTTTGAAACGGATGTCGACCGGTTAGCCTATTTGTGCACACGACTCCCTGCAACTTATGCTGTGATGCAGCGCGTTTTTCAAGAAAGGCAAACTCCACTAACATCTGTTGTCGATTTTGGTGCAGGCCTTGGCACCTCTCTTTGGGCTTTACCAGAAGCTGTATCCATCCATCTCATCGAACACGATCCTGGTCTTATCGCACTTGGAAAATCCCTCACAAATCGGGGAACTTGGGAAGCTTGTGACTTTACAAAGCTTGAAGACCTCCCTTCTGCCCAAGTGTACCTTTTTTCCTATTCGCTCACTGAAATCGATCCTAAACTTTATCCTTCTCTTGTCGAAAAATTTTTTCAATCCGTCGAAGAGGAAATCATCATCATAGAACCAGGCACTCCTGCGGGCTTTCAGCGTATTTTAGCCCTCCGCAACCTGTTTCTCGAGCTCGGCGGCAATCTCATTGCTCCATGTCCCCATCACGCTTCTTGTCCCATGGAAGGAGGCAATTGGTGTCACTTTTCAGAGCGATTGCCTCGCACCCCTTGGCATCGTCTACTCAAAGAAGCAGAGAAAGGTTACGAAGATGAAAAATATTCTTACCTCATCGTTTCCAAAAAACCTTTTGAAAACTGCCAAAGAAAAAAAAGAATTTTACGCATTCCCGACAAACGACGTGGTCATATTTTATTTGAACTTTGCACAGAAGAAGGGATTCAAAAGAAGATTATTAGCAAAAAGGAAAAAGAAAATTATAAAACAAGTAAAAAACTCAAATGGGGTGATTTATTATAATGTTTTTGTTATAATAAATTACCGTGAGGTTTTCTTATGTTTTACAATAGTTTTCTATTTTTACTCAGCCAATTGGCATTTCAACAAGTAGGAAAAATTTCACTTTACGGATGTGAAGTGCGAGTCAAAAATTTTCCACATACCAAGCGATGGGAACTTTCGGCAGACATCGCAATGGCGGCTTTTCCCTCACACGTACGGGAGTGCCTGCGCTCAGGGCGCAAACTCCCGTTAGAGTCGTCTGATAGTTATTTGCAAAAGACGCAAGAAGCGGTCACATTTGTGCAGACCATTCCTTCACCCAAAAAGTACCTCCAGTACAAATCGTGCATGGAAAACTTTTTCGAAGGTTTATCCCTCTGGGTCGAGCTTAAACAGCCTCACTAAAGATCTCAAACGCTTTGGTGATTTCAACTTCTGTCTCACCTGTCTTACGAATGAAGGCTTGTTTTTTCCAGTTTTTAACTTTTTGGTCGATGTCTAGAATATAGGCGCGATCTGGTTGTCCACCAAAAGCTCTTTGGTAATAACCTGTGTCAGCTCCAACAGGAAGTGTTGTCACAACGACTTTACCGTTATATGACCCATGTTGGAAACGATGTTGTTGACCCCTAAAGAGGAGTTTTACTTTGCGAGCATTGCCCATCATACGCAAGGCATCTTTCACATCTTCTGGACGGATATGCCATTTTCTCCATCCCATCTGTCCTAAGTTAGGTGGAGTTCCAGGAGTTACATCTCCCCAATTGTAAACTGTCGTATCTTCAATCGTGCGATCAAATTCAGTGGCTTTTAAATCTACGATGCGTTTGGCTGCGAGCTCAGTTTTTGAGGGTTCGTGATCCTTCCAACCGATCAGGTGTTGAAAGGCATTATATTTAACCGGAGTCCCTCTTGCAGCAAGTTGCTGAACACGCTCAGAAAATTCCTGAGATGTTTTTGGAATGTACATTCGATCCACCGTCTTGGAATCCAGCATCTCTGACGGATCAATATGCAGCTCAAAAAGACCATGAGTAAAGTCGACATACTCCCCGCCTTCTTCGGCTAGATAAACTGTGAGAGGCATGGTGCGGTAAAACATTTCCAAGTCAGCATAATGGTCTTTGATAAATTTGACGAAATTCCCATCTGATCTATCACAGAAAGCATAATTCGTTTGGAGATATTCGTGGTTTCCGCGAACTAGGTAAACTTGATCAGGGTTTTCTGTTTGAAGCACCGCTAAGATCTCAGCGATTTCCATACTATAGTTACCTCGGTCCATGTAGTCTCCGCAGAAGACCATGTACGTTCCGGGTTTGCACTTGAAGTTTTCGTCAAGTAGCCCTTTGCGTTGCATCGCTTTGAGGTTTTCTAGCAGGCTTTTTAAATCACCGTGTAAATCCGCGCGAACAAACACTTTTGACCCTTTTGGGACCTCTTTCTTTTCAATGAAGCCGTGATGCGTTTTGAAGTCACACTTAAGGTCATATTTTGCTGCGGTACAAGCATGGAGGTGTTTTTTGATTCTCTCTGGGTCATATTCGATTCCTAAGTACTCTTTTTTCGCTGTGTCCCATTTCGAATCAAAGTAATTCACCAGGGCGCCTAGGCTATTGAGCTCAGGTTTCGCTGGTGTTTCTTCTTCAGTTTCGACGGGCGCTGGTGTTTCGGGCTTCTGAGGAAAGAGAACCTTCGCGACAAAATGGACCATCGCGTGAAAGAGGGTGATCGGGACGATTGCTTGAGGATTGATAGGAATTAGAAAACGACCTTTAAGGGGTTTAGCAATCGCATAGACGAAAGCAGCTCCCATCAAGAATCCTACCAGATCAGAAATCACGTTGTTTTTCCATGAAGAGCTATCCTCTATCTTTACAGCTTTTGCAGCCAAATGCTGACAACAGAAATTTGCGGTTACACAAGTCACTGCTGTTTGCCAATTGGCGCCACTCATAGAAATAATTTGACTCAGCATCTCATCCTCAGATAATTTTATTTTTTCCGGGAGAGATCATACTCTAGTGAAAAGAAAATGTGAATTATGAAGAGAAGTTTTGGCGTGTTTCTTGGGAAAACATCTCATTTTCCCAGAAAGGAACCACTTCGTTGTTCACTTCTTTTTTGAAAAGCCGAGAGGCTTGATAATGCAGAATCACAGCATCTTCGTTAGGAGTGAGCTGCTTATCGTAGATGGTTGCGTAAGTATCTGGCAGGGGAAAAAGGTCGACGTCAGAGCCGAATAGGGCTTGCTTGATCGAGACTTGGTCCCATACCTCTTTTTCCTCTTCTTGGAGCATCTTTTGACTTTCTTCTGCCCAGCGTTTCAGCAATGAGCGGGCTTTTTCATTATTGGAGAAGTAAACGGTTCCCGTGTAGACTTTAGAGGGATGATCGAGCGGTAGCTCTTCGTAGGTTCGTAGGGCAACGTCACACTCAAGAGAATCAAAAAGCGTTGGCTTTTTAAGGAAGATGGCGTCGGCATCGACCCAGACAACGGGCCTTTGGTGTTCGTCTAATTTTTCTAAGAGAAACTCGGGCTTGTAGCAGCAGTTTTTGTCCCAACTTCCTCTCGATTGGATGGGAACAATGTCTGTTTGTAAATCCAACTTTTTGCAAGAGGCGATGAGGTTTTGGACTTCCTCTTCATAACCTGTTCCAGCGGTGTAGTAACTAACAATGAGCGGTTGCATTAGACTCCAAGTGTTGGGGGCTTTAAGGAGAGATTTTGCTCCAAAAGAGGTTCCACTTCAAGCTTTAAAAATTCAATCACTTGTTGCTTCGAGCGGCCTGTGAGTCCTTCTGCTTTGAAGAGAGAAGCAAGTTCATTTTCGGTGAGACCGATTTCTGAATCTGCTGCCATGCGAGCAAGCAGATCGGAAGGCTTACCGTGCTCTCGTTTGTGTTTGCCTGCTTCAAAGGCGTGTTGACGCAACTTTTCATGGACCACTCCCCGATCCTTTCCTTTGAGAACAGCTGCAGCGAGGACGTGCTCCATTGCAAGATAAGGCAAGTGCTCGTGCAAGTGAGCGGTCATCATGTTGGGGAAGATTTTAAGCCCTTCAATCAGGTTACCCATCAAGTTGAGGAGACTATCGGCAGCTAAAAAGGCTTCCGGAATGGCGATCCGTCTATTTGCGGAGTCATCGAGTGAGCGTTCCAGCCATTGCAGGGAGGCAGTGTAAGCGGGGTTATTCCATAAGCTGAGAACAAAACGTGCAAGGGCGCAGGCGCGCTCAGCCATGATGGGATTCCGTTTGTAAGGCATCGCAGAGGAACCCACTTGGGACTCGCCAAACGGCTCTTCTAATTCGTTGAGATGCGACAAAAGACGCAAATCGGTGGCGCATTTGTGGACGCTTGATGCAAGAGAAGCGAGCACATTTAAGATGCGCAGCTCTTGCTTGCGCGGAAATGTTTGTCCACTGACGTAGTAGGCTTTTTGAAAGCCCATTTTCTTGGTGACGCGATCATCAAGTTCGACGACTTTCTCATGGTCGTTTTCAAACAGCGCCATGTAGGACACTTGTGAACCTGTAGCTCCTTTCACCCCAAGAAAGGGAAAGGTTTCCATAAGATGGAGGAGATCGTAAAAGTCAGTGACAAAGTCTTGAAGCCAGAGTGCGGTCCGTTTCCCAACGGTTGTCGGTTGTGCAGGTTGGAAGTGGGTGAAACCCAAACAGGGCGTGTCGACATTTTTGAGGGCTAAATGATTCATTTTTTCAATGACGTAAATGAGCTTGCCTTTCAGTAGCTCAAGACCTTCTTTCATTTGAATGAGGTCGCCGTTATCCATGACGTATGCCGAGGTAGCCCCTAAGTGGAGAATGCCTTTAGCGTTGGGGCAAACGGTACCGTAAGCACGGATATGAGCCATCACTTCGTGGCGCGACTCTTTTTCAAAGATGCGCACGGCGTCAAAATCAATCTTCGAGATGTTTTTTTTGAGTTCTGCGATTTGCTCGTCAGAGATGTTTAACCCGAGTTCTTTTTGCGCTTCAGCGAGAGCGACCCAAAGTTTGCGCCACGTTTCGTATTTATGCTGTGGCGAGAAGATGGTTTTCATCTCCCCACTAGCGTAACGTACTGTTAATGGAGATTGGTACTCGTTCATTATAGAGCATTTTGAATTTCGTCTAAAATCTTTTGGATCTCTTCACGCTCCTGTGAGGAAGGGCAAAACAGATTGTCTTGCACTGTTTTCAGTGCTTTTTGTAGCAAATCAGTTGCAGATTTCACTTTGTTAGAGTTGCGCTTGTCTTTTTGGGGAAGTGGGAAAGATTCGCGCAGTTTTTCTAAAAGTTCACTTTTCGTTTCCCCTTTGTATTTTTCAATGAATGCCACTTTTTCTTCTTGGGGAATAGAGCGGCTTGACAAGCTGTAAATGGCTTGGCGAGGCATTTCATCGATGATTGAGCGTGTTTGCTGTGGCATGGCGGAATAGAGTTCGTAATATTGCAAAAAGTTGTAAGGGGTTTGCCGGTTGCCGTAAGTTTTCAGGAGCCATGTACTAAATGCTCCGTCTTGATACTTTTTAAAAAGTTCTTGTGCCCGTTTGATCCGCTCGCCGTGCAAGATGACAGCTTGGTTGTTGATCGCTTTAACTTCAGACGTGATGGCTTTGAGTTTTTTTAAATCTTCAGTAACGTTTGTTTCATCAGTTTTATATTTTGTGAGAAGAGTTTCAAGAGTTGCCTCTTCGGATTCACTCATGGGAGAGACTTGAAAAACGCCAGCAAAACTTGAAAGAGTTCCCGCCTGCGAACGTTCGACAAGTTCGTTCATTTTGTCTTTTTTTTGAGTTTTGAAACGCCCCATCAAGAGGGAGTTGAACTTAGACATGTAGACTCCGCTTTTGTTTCGTCTGATATGAGTGCTAGCACTTCACTTGTCAAATTTGTAAAGTCTTCGGCAGCCCGGCTACTCGGACGCATCTCAAAGACAGGTTTCCCATGAATTGCAGCCTCAGAAACAGCGATATCTCTTCTAATTTTTGTCTTCAACAGTTTTTCAGGAAACGTTTCATTCACAACGCTAATAAATCCTTCGTTACTTTTTCCACGTGGGTTCCAAAATGATAAAACAACACCAAGAAGATCGAACGGATGTCGCTCTGAAATGTAATGCATGAAGTACGAAAGACGTTGCAATCCTTTAATGCTGTAAAATTCTGGTGTAGCGCAGACGAGAGCATGTGTTGCTGCAATCAAAGCGGATTCAGTGAGCCAGCAAAGAGATGGCGGTGTGTCGACAAGAACGTAGTCATAGTCGACATGTTCGAGGATTTTTTTCAGTTTTTCGTGTGAATAGCGATCAGATGCTAAGTTCCCGGTCACTTCAATCCGTTCAAGCCATGTATCGGCAGGAATCAGATCGAGATTTTTGATGGGAGTTTCAACGATGACTTCTGAGACTTCCTTTTTATCTTGCAAAACAGAAGCTAAACTGTCGTGATTGTCTGGGTCAAAGCCCAATCCCGCTGTTAAGTTAGCTTGTGCGTCAAAATCAATCATCAGCACGCGCTTGCCATGCTTTATTGCGAGTGCTGCTCCTAGATTGAGTGTGATGGAGGTTTTTGCGGTTCCTCCTTTAAAACTGCAGACGCTAATGACGTTCATAATTACTCCGGTGCGCTGAAACCTTTTGTTTTAACAGGGAAAAGAAGCGCACAATTGGTTTGTGGTTGAAATTAAGCATAAAAGAAATCACATTCACTTGTTTTTGAGTTTTTCTCCTTCTTTCTTGATTTCCGAAGTCGTCAAAACTATTAAGGGTCGGTTTACTAGAAAAGTATTTCAAAAGTTCCATATAATACAATTGAAGTTTTTGAAGAAAATGATTTAGTCTCTTTCTTGCTATGTTGAAGCAGGTCGAGCGGTACATATTAGAAATAGGTGCTGACAGGTGAAAAGAACAGTTTGTATCAAAATAAGGCCCACTATAGAAGAAGAGAAGGTGCTCTTTGCCCTCAGAGCTGAGTTTTGTAAAGGTTGTAACCAAGTTGCGAAAATCGCCTTTGAGCAAAACTGCTTTAACAAAGTGAAGCTCCACCACCTTTCCTATTATCACGTAAGAAAAGAGAGCTCCCTTGGATCTCAAATGGTTTGTAATTCTATACGGGCGGTCACAGGAGCCTACAAGGCGCTGAAATCTCGAAATAAAAAGAAAGACCTCCCGCTGATTGAGTTCAAGGAAAAAAGTATCCACTTTGATAAGAGAACCTATAGTATCAAAAATGAAAAGCTCTCCCTTTACACTATGAAAGGAAGAATTTTGGTTCCTATGGTCTTGGGAGAAAGGCAGAAGGAATTGCTTCGCCTGGGGGCTTTTAGAGAAGCCGAACTTGTTTTTACTAGAGGCAAGTGGCTTTTCAATCTCGTGATAGAGATACCTGATGCTCAGCCTTCCTTGAAAAGTGGAGTGATGGGAGTTGATCTTGGGGAAAATAATCTGTTTGCAACTAGCACAGGAAAAATAAGCGGTGGAAAAACTCTTCGAGACAAACGAGATCGCTATCTTGCTCTTCGCCGTCGTCTTCAACGCAACGGTTCTAGATCGGCAAAGCAGTTGCTGAAAAAAATCTCTGGCCGAGAAAGACGACATGTTAAACAAATTAACCACGAAGAGAGCAAGAAAATAATCGAAGAAGCGATTCAAAAAGATATTAGAAAAATCCATTTGGAGGATCTTAAGAATATTCGAAAGAGAATTCAGGGGAAAAAAAGAGAAAGAACGCGTCTCCATCGATGGCCCTGGAGGCAATTGCAACTTTTTGTTGAATATAAAGCTGCAGCTCAAGGAATTAAACTGTGCTACTTTGATCCTGCTTTTACTTCGAAGTCCTGTCACGAATGTTTGAAAAAAGATCAATTGGATTGCAAACAAGTGAAAAGGGTAAAGCACCTTTTGGAGTGTAACAAGTGTGGAAACCGGGCGCATGCTGATGTCAATGCGGCATTGAATCTTGCTTGGTTGGGAAAGTCTGCAGACTCTCTCAGGGGCGTCGTAAGTCGTCCTAATGTGTGTACTTTGGTATAACATAATTTAAAAGCTTCTCAATTTATTGAGGAGTTGCTTACTTGCCTTCCTGGTAAGGTGATGTTAGACGTCTTTCCTTATATTCGCTTTCGATGTTTTTTAGAAAGTCGTCAAGCTGGATTTCACCGTGCACGACGTTATCTCGTGTTCTAAGTGCGATCGTTTTATTGGCAACTTCATTATCGCCAACAGTCAACATGTAATTGATTTGATGAATTTGGGCGTTGCGCACTTTTTTCCCAACCGATTCATGTGAATCATCGACATCGCATGAAAAGCCTGCTTGTCGGATCTTAGCTGCAACTTCATGCGCATACGGCGCGTGTGTATCGGCAACAGGAATGAGGCGAATCGGCAGAGGACTCATCCATAGTGGAAACTTGCCAGCAAAGTGTTCAATCAAGATGCCTAAAAACCGTTCAATCGATCCAAAAATCGCACGGTGAATCATGATTGGGCGCTTGAGTGAGCCATCAGCATCTTTGTATTCCAAATCGAAACGCTCTGGCAGTGCCATATCGAGCTGAATCGTTCCACATTGCCATGCGCGGCCTAAAGCATCGTGCACGTGCAGGTCGATCTTGGGACCGTAAAAGGCGCCATCCCCTTCGTTGATTTTGTAAGGAAGTCCGGCAGCATCAAGTGCTTTTTGTAATCCTTGTGTTCCAACTTCCCAGTCTTCATCGGTTCCAATCGAACTTTCAGGGCGTGTGGAAAGCTCAAAGGTGTATTTCAAACCAAACGTTTCGTAAATCTGCTTTACAAGATTGAGGACATTTAAGATTTCATCTTGAATTTGATCGGGTTTCATGAAGAGGTGCGCGTCGTCTTGATGGAAACCTTGCACACGGAACAAACCGTTCAATGCGCCAGATGGTTCATGACGGTGGACATGTCCAAATTCAGCAACACGCAAGGGGAACTCGCGGTAGCTATGCGAATGGGATTTGTAATAAAGCATGCAGCCGGGACAGTTCATCGGCTTGATGGCAAACTCGCGCTCTTCCGAAACTTGGGAAGTGAACATGTTTTCGCGGTAGTGTTCCCAGTGTCCTGAAGTGACCCAGAGCTCTTTTGTCATGAGCTGAGGAGTTTTGATGATTTGATATCCTTCTCGCAAATGGGTATCGCGCCAAAATTCGACAAGGCTGTCCCAAATGGCCATTCCATTCGGATGGAAGAAAGGCATTGCAGGAGCTTCTTCTTTAAACGAAAAGAGGTCAAGTTTAGTTCCGATGATGCGGTGATCACGCTTTTTGGCCTCTTCAAGCATGAAGAGATACTGCTTCAGTTGCTCGCGGTCTGGAAAAGAAATGCCGTAAATACGTGTCAGCATTTCATTATCACTATTGCCGCGCCAGTAAGCGCCAGACGTTTTCAGGACTTTGAAGGCTTTGATCTTGCCTAAGTTTGGCAGGTGCGGCCCGCGGCAAAGGTCGAAAAAGTCTCCTTGACGATACGCGGTGATGGGACTTCCTTCATCGAATCCTTCGATGAGCTCTTTCTTGTAAGGATTGCTGCCAAATTCTTTGAGAGCATCGGCTTTATCTTCGAACCGGTGCAATTCGGGTTTGAAATTTTCCGAGAGAATTTTTTTGATTTCCTTTTCGATCTTTTTGAAATCTTCGTCGGAGATGTGCAAGTTAGCAAAGTCGTAATAAAAACCGTTTTCAATTGGTGGTCCAATGGTTGGCTCGGCATCGGGCCAGAGGCGTAAAACGGCTTGGGCGAGAACGTGGGCCGAGGTGTGCCAGAACACTTCTTTTCCTTCTGCGTCTTCGAAGTGCCAGAGCTTGACTTCATCACCCTCTTGAAGGGGGTGAGAGAGGTCGGTTGTGTTTCCGTTGATCTCAATTGCGATGGATTGGTGGGGCTCGCGCAGATTTAGTTTTTCTGCAAGATCCTTTCCAGTGGCTCCATCTGGAAGATCGATTTCATCTTTTTCGTATTTGACTTTTGGCATAGAATTCATTCTACAGGAGATGGTAAAAAAGGAAAAGATGAACGTCGAAGAAGAAGAAAAGATTGCCAAAGCCTTGGCTGTGACAGACATTCAGGAACCCTTTTTGTTCCGCAGTCTTGCGCGTGCCCGGATGCTGGCAAATCTTATGATCGACGAGCAGGGAATCCTCCTGAAAAAGAAGCTCCCCTCGTTTCGCTCAGGTATTCAAGGGGAAAACGACAAGCAAGTGGTCGAACACTTTCACCACGTTTTGAATGCGCTCCACAGCAGCAAAGATCTTCTCAATCTCTTTAACCGGTTCAAAGTGCCTGTTGCCAACAGGTATATTGAAACGCTTGTTCTTTACTCTCTTGGCCTTCCCCTCAAAACCAAAGTGACCAATCGTGAACTGCGCCAAGCTGTCTTAACTGCGCTGCTGACACCCTTGCGGCAAAATGTGGGCTCTTGCTTTGCAACGGCGCCTGGAATCATCATCCAATCGGAGCAAATGGAGCGTCTTTTACTCGATCTTTACGATCTCATCATGACTTGCAGCTTATCACGCACTTTTGGTGGTGTGCAACACGCTGTGCCCATCAGTCCTAGCTGGGGAATGGGCGATCTCAAAAAGCCGATTTCATCGGTCAGAGTTCTCGAAATGCCTTCGATGCAAGCGGCCTTTGAAGCTGCAGGCGTGCCGGTCTCAAAAATCAAACCGCCCTCAGAGCTCGTCTCAGTTGATACGTATATTCATGAGACCATTCGTAAACATCATGGACAAACCGATCAAGCCAAAGCCTTAGAAAAAGAAGCAAAAGAGACGTTCAAATCATTTACCGATCACGCCCTTCTTAAAGCCTGGGAATATACTCTGGCCTCTTTTTCCGATTACAAAGTCGAGTTTTTCCGTTGGAATCTCTATGCGAGCCTGGGGTTTGACCAAAACGAAGAAGGTGGGATTGGGCACCTCCTTTATCAAGCCATTCAGCAAAAACTGACACAGGCCAATGCAAAAACGGAAGAGCTCCATCAAGATTATGCCCGCGCGATCGACGAAGTCCGTATGACGCAAGCTCTACTGCGTCAAGCCTCTTCTCGAGACCGCGTCCGACAACTTAAAGCTGAACTAGACGTTCGCCTGCATCATGCCCAAGGGTGCAAAGACCTGCGGGATGATTCAAGCGAGCGGGCCGAAGAGCTGGCTCAATTTTTCAAGTTTCTGCTCGAGCAGTATGCGGAGCGGTTTCCTGAATACTTCCAAGAAATTTACGATGCCGAGATGTACGATATCCAAACGGGTCTCTACGATGACGCTCCTGCGGGTTTTCGTCTGCTTTACAAACATGGACGACGTGATCCTCTGGCATGGACACTGATTCATAACGAGAAAGAGTACCTCCAAGCTCTCAACCACTTTTTCATTGCTACCGAACCTCAAATTGCGGCTGCTAGCGAATGGGAAGAAGGAGAAAAAGAGCTCCAAGAACTGACGACACTTTTGATTCACCATCTCAACACCGATGAGTTTCTTTCCTCAGCGATCGAGCGAATGGGCAAAGCTCACAAAACCAAACAGTCGGGTGCGCTCATTGAAAATATTTCTCAAGTGGAAAAGAAACCATGGAGTTACACCTCGGGTGGAACGATGCACACCTTGCTCCGCTGTTACTACTGCTTAGAAAAAGATCTCTCGGAAGAAAGCCGCCCCATTGAAAACCCGATGGACCTGCTGGTCTTCTTACTCGACCTTTTGAAAGGATTACCTTACACCGCAACGAAAGCCTTTGAAGACAATCCAAGCAAAGGGATGCTCATGTATTCCCCCACCCACGCGTTTGTTTTGCGGCCAGGTCTGTCTCCTTTTAAAGAAGGT
Organism: Simkania sp.; assembly: GCF_965215465.1. Taxonomy (GTDB): domain Bacteria; phylum Chlamydiota; class Chlamydiia; order Chlamydiales; family Simkaniaceae; genus Simkania. The sequence continues at coordinate 80,947 of NZ_OZ244056.1, forward strand.
TGGCTTGACAAGGGGTTTAGTTACACCTGGGCGCGCGATAAAGTTCTGCATCCCGGAGAAGAATTTTATGAAGTCATCCGTCTCGATCGAGATACGCAAGAGTTTCTAGCTGAAGAGTTCATTCAAAAGCACTTTCCTCATCGAAGTCATGAACTCTTGCATCAATTTATGCCTAATGCTGAAACTCTCCACCTGCGAAGTTTTCGCACGCACCTCTTCAATTTTTTAAGTCCCCATCTTACCGAACCTATGGCTCTTGCCGATCGACTCGATGGCTACTTGCGCACAGCTTTTCCTCTCATTCGCCCTCCAGAACTTGAAAAACTCCTCCTCGACTTTCCCTCCAAGATTCAAAAGCAGTTTGCTGCAGAGCATCGCCTTCTCTACACCTCTTCAGGAGCATTCGATCATCTCTTTAATCTCATTGGAAACTTTGACCACCTAGAAGAAGCCTTTTCTAAACAGGGGCTTCTCCCACCTAAACCGCTCCTTTTTGCCGATACCAATTGGTCCAGGTACTACTTTGGGTTTGGGTACAATCCGGGTCTTGGCCTTCTCGATCTTTGGCGCCTCGATGCACGCTGCCGCGAGGGATACCCTCTTTCTGTTTGGCGTCCACTCCTCGATGGTTCTCTTCCCAAGCCGTGGGGTGTTCTGACTTCTCCATCTGAGTACAGTGGAACAGCGCTTCCCGACTTCACCCTTTTAAAAAAGAAAGTGTAGCCTTAAAGTTAATTTTAATTTTATTGTTTGCGCGTTTATTTTGTTTTGGTTATTTTTTTTCTGCATTTAAAAAAAGGAGGAAAAAATGTCAGTAAATCCTAATGGTTCTTATGCAAATATCACAATGCTGTATGCAGCAGCTTTGCAAGAATTCGCAAGTCATGGTGGTGACGATCAAAGTCAGAGAGTTGAAGAAAGTTCACAACCAGTACTAGACATTCAGGTTCACTTCAAACAATGTTTGTATCCTGAAAATCAACACTACGTAGGTGCTGAAATGCCACAAATCATTGCAAATATGTTAGTGGCACTTGGAAACCTTGACTTGTCTCATAACATTTCATCAGCAGAAGATTTTGGATCTATTGCACAAAACTTAGTAAATCTTGATACGCAATTGCAAACATATCAGAGGACTGCAATGATAGATGAGGGTTTTGAGCATAATTTTAAGTTGAGACTAGAACCTTTTTGGAACACTCTTGCTAATAAGGCAAAAGAAGGGCTAGTCCGATTAACAAACATAGATAATTACCAGCACCTAATGGATTATTGTAACAAAGCCCCTAGAAGGTATGCAATTGATCACCTAGAACGCACGCTGAAAAGCCTTATCGCTGCTAGGGGTGGTCGACAAGCAAAAGAACAGCTTGCAATCAACTTCTTAAGAAAAATGCTTGATATAATAGAAAACGAGCAAGAGATAAAGCTTTCAGCCGACCTTAATAGTTCGTTAAATTTTCAATATCCTATGACCTAACTTTAAGCCTCTTAAAGTTGAGGATTTCCTATCTTTTTCCTAATGGAAGCTTCCTACTCAATTTGTAGGAGATAGATTCCAAAAAGGATAAGAAATAAGCTCTTGTATGCTGCGAATTTCTTGGCATACAGGGCTTTCATTTGAATCAAGCACTGTTATCTTAAGCTTCAGGCTTGTTAAATTTTGGGGAACCAAAATTTGGGGAAACAGGTTTTCAGGAGTGAAAATCGATAAAAACTCCCAATTCAAACCGTCCGAACTGGCTTCGCATTTTACTTTCGCAAACGGAGGGCTTAGTTTGAGTAAAACCTGAGAGATTTGTTGTTGACCAGTAATGTTATTTGGTTGTGCAGATTCAATTCGGCTCATTATCCATTCCTTTTTTTTATGTATTAGCAGCAGCATTCTTATCTCTTATAGCTTTAAAATCAACGTTTTCTAAAAATGTTAACGGACAGCAGCCTCTAAAATTAATTTAATTTTTTCACTCCTCTTTGTTATCTCTCAAACATTTGTTTTGAGACTTTTCTTGATCAAATCGCTCCTTTTGCCAATACCAACTGGTTCCGGTGTTACTTTGGATTTGGGTACAATCCAGGTCTTGGCATTCTCGATCTTTGGCGTCTTGATGCGCACTGCCGCGTAGGATATCCTCTTTCTATTTCGCGACCGCTAGATGTTTCTCTTCCTAGATAGTGTCGTCACAAGATGGGCAATAAAGGAGCGGCTCATGGAAAAAAAGTTCAAGGCGATTAGATAGCAGGAAGCCCAAATCGGGCTTTCGAAGGAAGGCAACAACGAAATTTTCTCCAGGAGTCGTTTAAGTATAGACCAACTTGTGACGACATTATCTAAAACTTGAGGAGTTTTGACATCTCCATCTGTGTACATTGGAACCGCACTTCTCGACTTCACTCTTTTAAAAAATTAACTGTAGCCATAAATTTAATTTTATTGTTTGCGGGTTTTGTTTGTTTTAGTTATTTTTTTTCTACATTTTGAAAAAAGGAGGAAAAATATCAGCAATTCAACCTGCAGAACGTGCGTTGATCCAAAAATACTACCCAAATTGTGACTTCAGTCAAGCTGATGACAAATTAAGAGAGCTCGTTATAAACATCCGAATGTTTGAGTATGAGCAGGCGATTCATGAGCATCAATCTGACTCGTTTAATGAGCGAGATATTCAGGTTCATTTACCTCAAATTTTAATCCCACGTGCCCGTCGGTTTATCGAACTGCAGATGCCAACAGCCATTGCTGAAATGACACTAGCCCTTCAAGGACTCGACTTCTCTTTATATACACAGAATTGCGAGCGTAGGTTTTTATCAGAAGCAGAATTTGCTAAGATTACAAACAATTTGTTGTACCTTAAAGAAGGACGAAATAAGTACTTTAACGATAACACTCAAGTTCATTGTTTTGAGGAAAGCTTTCAAGCTAGACTCCAACCTTTCATAGGGAGTCTTTTTGAGCATCTTAGGAAAGGACAGGCCTCATCAGAAGCCTTTAAAGCAGTGCGTTTGAGAAGTTCTGAGATGTCTTGTAGCTCTGCCATGCTTGAAGCCGAAATGGGGCAAGCCCGAATGGAAAGCTTTCAACAACCTTGGGACCATCTCGTGAGTCATTTAAAAAGCCTATTAAATATCCATAATAATGAGACTATCCGAGTTGCAACCGAAGACCAACAGCAACAATTGCGTTTTTCAACTCAGAAAGAACGTGATGCAATCGACTTCTTGGACGAGATGATGGGATGGATTTATGGGACAAAAAAAAATAGCCTTCCTGGAAGGAAACCTATGGAGTTCCCCTTTCCAAAAGAACAACTATCCCAATACCTAAGAAAAAACTAAAATAGTATTCAACATTAGCTCTTGTATGCCGCGAGTTGCTTGGCATACAGGAGTTTCATCTTTATCAAGTCCTATGGCCTTAAACGTCCAGGCTTTGTTTTTGGGAAGATAGATCATTGGAAATCGGTTTTCAGGATTGAAACTCGAGAAATTTGTCCAATTCACATTGTCCTTACAGATTTCGCACCTTACTTTAGAAACCTCAGCGGGTAAATTAAGTTGAACGACAAATTGTTCTGTTTGTGTAGGAGAATTTGTTAACGCTCCAATTCGGCTCATTATCCATTCCTTTTTTTTATGTCTGCACATTTTCAAGTCAAATTAGATTCACCTCGACACGAACATCATGATCTAGATGAGCCAGAAGAGAGTGAGGAAATACCTTCAGAAGTTCTACTTTTAGCTCAACAAGAAATTAAGGACTTTTATCAAGCTGAACTTCCTGATTCGAGCGCGGATAGCATGAAGTGGGTGATGGAACGACTTGCGCCTGCAATGGCACAAAAAAAAATCAAAGTTCAACAAGTTGATATCAGAGAAGTTGAAAATTTTCTTCAAGACTTTAGCGTGGAAGTGGAAGAACAAATTCTCTTCCTTAATACTTTAGATATTAGCTTTTCAAGAGGACACGAGCTTGATAAGAGAACGTACCCCTCTACTGAAAAAATGGAACCGATCATTTCATGGGTAAAGGCAATTGGAAAGCGCTATGATTTATACAAAAAAGTTCCAAATTTTAAGCAAGATTTTGAAACCTTTTTTAATCCATTTGTTGCGACATTGCTTTGTCTCGTAAAAAATCAAGCATTGCAATCGCGCAACGCTCAGCTTGAGGCGTTGCTTTTAAATCAAGATAAGATGTCCGAAGAAGAATTTGTAGGTCAAAAATCTCTCATTGAGGCCCACATTCATTACTTAGAGACAAAACCTGCTCAACCCTTTCTTGAGTTTAGAGATCTCTTAAATCTTTCCCAGCTTCCATGGTTAGAAAGAAAGCCTACAATGGATGAGCAAGAAGCTTACCGATTTCTTGCAAAGTTCGTCTAAACTACCACGGTTGAATTGTGAATCAAAGAGCTTAAAGGACGCACTTTTTGGCAAATAGGTGCATCTTGATTCTCTTTCGTAAATCCCAGGACACAAAATTTCCAGCCGTCTAAGTTTTCTTCAGGGAGAGGAATTTCAATATTTATCGTTCCGCCCAAATAAGGAACAACCAAGCTACAGTTAATTTGAATTCTTGCGTCATTTTTGAAAACACTGCAATGAAATGTGTCAGGTGTTTGTAAATTGGGTTGGAGAGTGAGGGATAAATTGCGTTGTCTGATTTCACACATAGTCGATTCCTTGTCAAATAGTTGAAGAGGCGACATTCTTATCACTTTTAATTTTTAATTCAACACTTTCTTCAATGATCACTTGATCAAATCGCTAAGATCTCCAATACTTAGCGGGTATGCTAAGAACACTCATTTGTTTTATTTTGCTTTTGACACCTCTGTGCGCTCTTTATAACGGTAACCCTTCTCTTCCCGATATGCCGGAACGAGGGTTATGGGCCACTGGCGATGATTGGTGGGGAATCAAAATGGGTTACGAACTTGATGGAACCTTTTCCAAACGGATCAAAATCAAAAAGCGCAAATCGAGTATCAAAGATCTCTTCGATCAGTATCAATCCCTGAAGCAATTTGGTGTTTTAACCTTTAACATCATTGATCGGTTTGAGGTTTATGGGTTGCTTGGTGCGATGAAAATCGACATGGCTCAGCGCCCCGTTCGCAATGTCCGAGTAGAATATGAAAGTGATAGTCAACTCATCTGGGGTGTTGGTGGGCGTGTCGTCTTAGTTTATTGGGAGGAGGTGATCATGGGCTTTAATGCACGGTATAATGCGTCGAGGCTTGATTTAGATCGTCTCATTGTCAACGGCGCAGCGCAAAACCCAAAGGGTGCCAACATGCATTATCATGAGTGGCAAATTGGCGGGAGTTTTTCACGCGAAATCGGAAACATGATTCCTTACATTGGCTTAGCTTATGCTTCGCAGCATAGTTATTTGCGTAATATTCCAAGCACACCAGTTTACTCTTTCCGTGATGAAAAAATTAAAAACCGAAATCCGTTTGTGCTCTTATTTGGGTTGGGTATGACAAGCGGTCAAGCAGTCAATCTCAACATCGAAACCCGGTTAGTTGGAGAGATGGCATTGACAGGATCTGCGGATCTGCGTTTTTGACATTGCAAAATCTTTTGCATTTTCTTAAAATCCACAAATATGAAAAAACTTTTATTTATTTGGTTTTTTTTACTCACGCCGACGCTTTTTGCATTATACAACGGCAATCCAAGTGCACCTGCACTCATTGAAGAAGGATTTTTCTTCTGCAAAGAAAACTGGGTTTCTGTGAAAGCAGGCTATCAGCGCGATTGGGATTTCGATCGAGATATGAAAGCTGTGAGCAAATTTTCGGGGAGGATGAATGAGTTTTCTTACATTGCCGATCAAGGGGTGTTGACATTCAACTTGATCAATCGTATCGAGCTTTACGGATCAGCTGGAGCCGCGCGTTTTACAGCCACTCACATTCCGATGCGTGGAGTCCGCAATGAATATGAAACTCATAATCAGTTTGCCTGGGGCGTAGGCCTCAGAGGAATCATCTATAGTTGGGGCAACCTTTCTCTTGGAGCGGACTTTAAGTATGGGCGTGCACAACCCACCTTGCGCTGGATGACGACGAATGGCGTCCCTGTTCAACCCCGTCCTGGTTCAAAATTAAACTTTCATGAGTGGCAGTTTGGCGCAGGAGCCTCATATGAAGTGGGAATCTTTTTCCCCTATCTTGTCGTCAAGTATTCGAATGCCACAAGCCGTATCAAACACTTGCCAATGGGTTTTTTACCTGGTACCCGCCACTTCAACATGAAAAATCGTCGTAAATTTGGAATGGCGCTTGGGTGCTCCCTTTCTAATTTGAATCGTTTTTCTGCCACTGTAGAAGTTCGGCTCATCGATGAGCAGGCTCTAACTCTTGCCGGCGAAGTAAAGTTTTAGTATAATCCCCTCCTATGAAGAAGCTGCTACTTGGCATTGGCCTCTTACTAGCCGTTTTTACCTTGTCTGCTTGTCATCGTCATACGTTGGCTAGAGGTGAGCTCGAGCCAATTCCTTCTTTTGATCCCCCTGAAGCTCCCCCCAAAATCGCCTTAGTTTTAGGTGGAGGTGGTTCGAAAGGATTGGCCCATGTTGGCGTGATTCGGGAGTTGGAAGAGGCAGGGATTCATCCCGATCTGATAGTGGGGTGTAGTGCAGGAGCTTTAATTGGTGCCCTCTACGCCGACGATCCTGATATCGACCGTTTGGAAGATCTTCTTCTCGATCTGAAAAGAAAAGATCTGATGGATTTTTCGTTGTTTTCCTCTCGATTTGGGGTGGTCAAAGGAAACTCTCTTCAAAGTTTTTTAGAAGAAAACCTCAACTCTCATTTTTTTGGTGGGCTAAAGATTCCCCTGATTGTGGTTGCAACAGATTTGCACACAGGAGAGCTACTCGAACTCGGGGCAGGGCCTCTTGTTCCAGCCCTTTGTAGCTCATCAGCAGTTCCTGGAGTTTTTAAGCCTGTTCCCTATCTTGGTCGTTTTTTGGTGGATGGAGGAGCTGTCGATCCGGTCCCGGTACGCGTAGCCAAAAAGCTTGGCGCTCAAGTGATCATCGCTGTCGATGTTGGGGAAAGACTGAGCGACGATGAAATCGTCCATTTCTTTGGCGTTGTAAAGCGAGGATTAGAGATTTCCTATCGGCAACTATCCAAAGAAGCAGCCCGTGAAGCAGACATTCTCCTGCAGATGAACTTCCAAAGCTATGGGATGTTCAGTGACGATCAAAATCAAGAAATCTACGAAGAAGGACGTGCTAAAGCGCGTGAACTGATCCCCCGCATCGAACAAATCATTTCCGAGCGGGTCTCTGATTACACCGAAGACCATACTCCCCGTTGGCTTTTGTTTAAATAATCTGATTTAAACTCCTTGCTCTGGCGCAGTAGCATTGCTCTTTATTGAGTCTTCCTATACAATCTCCCCTCCGTCTGAACTAACTTTAACGTAATTTGTAGATGAAAACTTGGAAAGCACTAGCTCTAACTTCACTTTTTTTGACCCTTGGATCATTCCCCCTTCATGCTCAAGATGATGATGGCACACCCGGATTAGAGCAACGGGATATCGAAGCCCTACGGGACTGGATCAACACAAAACGGCAAGTCACCGTTAAAGAACGGGGCGGGAACCTCTCTATCAGTGGGGAAATCCGTACCGAGCTTCAATCAACCAATGAAAAGAAAGATGGCATCAAGCAACGTGGCCATGGAGGCGCAGTCCCAGGAACTGCCATGCGTGCGTGGGACGTTGAAGTGAACTTGATGCTGGATTACCGCACCGACCGCACCTGGGCAACGATTAAAATCGAATTTGATAATAATGCGGGAATCGTTGGTGGGACTTTTGATCGTCTATCTGTCGAACGCGCCTTTTTTGGAGGTCGCATTGTCAATGCTGATCTTTACACCATGGATCTAGAATTTGGACGTCGTTTCTTGAATTATACCTTCGATTCAAAGATCCAATTCGGATCTTTTATGGATGGAATTCTGTTCAAATATGATCATGCCTTGCAGTCGATTGGAGACTTTTACTTCCATGGTGGTCCTTTCCTCGTCAATGAGCGGATCGACCAATATGCCTATGTCGGAGAACTTGGACTGCTGAATATTGCAGGAACAGGTCTCTATTCAAAACTCTCCTTTATTAACTGGGACACGAAGAAAACAGCGGGTCGTTTGCGCAACTTGGCCTTCGACTTTCGCAATCTTCAATTCACATTAGGTTACAAATTTGTACCCGATTGGCTTTGGAAAAAGATCACGACTGTTTATGCCGCAGGTCTTTTCAACACGGCTGCTCGTCGTCATGAAGTGACAGACAACATGAAGCAAGCTTTTGCTTGGTACTTTGGCTTCTCGATTGGTGAATTGCGTAAGCAGTGGGACTGGTCTTTTGATATCAACTATCAGTGGGTCCAAGCTCAAGCTGTTCCAGACTTTGATGGCACAGGAGTTGGACGAGGCAATGCTGCAAAGTTTGGCCTCTATTCGAGACGCTCTAAAGGTGAAGGTGCAGCAACCACAGTTGACACTGCTGTTGGTGCAGGAAACTTTAAAGGGCTTTCTGTCGAGCTGCTTTACAACCTGACCAATAACATCACTGTTTACCAAGCTTGGCGCCAATCCGTGAATTACACAAGCGCAATTGGTCCAGACTTTTCTTATAAGCAATACGAAATCGAGATCATCTACGCATTCTAAAGCGGTCTGAGTACGCTCCACATCTTGGTGAGCCTATGGATCGAAATAGGAAATATCCCGATGGAATGGATTATTTAATAACACCGGGTTGAGGTCATAAAAAAAGCGGAAGTTTGCACTTCCGCTTTTTAGTTTGAGGTAAACCGTTATTCTGAGCTTACGACTCAGTGTCGGCATTTCCTTTGTTATCTCGATCTTCCTTAACAGTAGGCGAAGGAGAGGGGGCCTTGGCATCTTCTTTAAGAGGTGCAGTGTAGGGAGTAAGAGTTTCACCATCAGTAGTGAAAGTTTTTGCGCAAAGTTCATCAGCATTTCCGACACAGATATGACCCTTTGCGTTGATGCTGACAACGTCGCCTTTAGCGAAAGTATGTTCACCATGAACCTGTCCAATAGAGAGTGAGAACTCTTTACCATCATGAGTGACTTGAACCAAGACATTGTCATCTAACGTGACAGAAGAGTCCTTTGTCAAAGGAATAGTTGTCACAGTTGGTGCAGTGTAGGGAGTAAGAGTTTCACCATCAGTAGTGAAAGTTTTTGCGCAAAGTTCATCAGCATTTCCGACACAGATATGACCATCTGCGTTGATGCTGACAACATCGCCTTTAGCGAAAGTATGTTCACCATGAACCTGTCCAATAGAGAGTGAGAACTCTTTACCATCATGAGTGACTTGAACCAAGACATTGTCTTCTAAAGTAACTGGAGAGCCACTGGTCAAAGGAATAGTTGTCTTAGTTGGTGCAGTATATTGAGCTAGGGTTTCTCCCTCGAAAATGAAGGGATTGCCACAAGGGCCATCTGTAGTTGCAACACAAACACGTCCATCTTCATCTAGACTTACGACGTTGCCTGTCTCGAAAGTATAGCCTCCGACTGTCATACCATCAGAAATTGTGGTGTTTTTGCCATCATGCAAGACGTTAATACCTCTTGCATCTAACGTGAGGGAAGAGTCTCTTGTCAAAAGCTCTGGGAACTCATCGGTCAAAATAGGTGTGACTGTTACGTTAAAGGGAGAACTTCCTCCAACAATTGGTGTTAGAACTGTCTCGCATTTCTCACCGATGCAAAGGGTTCTATCAGCGGTTACACTTACTTTTGTTCCTGTTGCAAGCACTCCATTTGGATAGTCATGTGTATCAGCGACTTTTAACTTCTGTTGCCCTGAATCAGATTCAAAGCACACAACGTCTCCTAAAGCTGCAGTATGATTACCATCTTCTAACTTGACTGTACAGTCATCAGTTCCTGGGGTAGATCCTTTAAACATCGCACCAATTGCAGCAATGGCTGTTGGAGCGAGGCAGTAAATCCCCACACAGAGTGCAATTCCTCCCACAAGGTACAAAGTATTTGTTACTGTAATTTTCTCAGCGAGTTTCTCTCCGAACGTTGGATCAGGTTTGGGTGAGAATGGCATCCAAAGGCCCATTTTGTTGAACCTAACTGTCAGCTCATCACTTGCTTCTTTGCATAAATTGGTGGTGAGGGCTGCATTTGCTTGAAGTTCATCATGAAGGGTCTGCAGTTCTTCATTAGACATACCTAGAGCATCTGCTTTCGATTGGGGGTACAGCGCTCGAGTGGAGAGGCGTAGAGCATCAAACTTATTATTGAGAGCTTTTTGAACTTCTAGAGGTCTTGTTGCCCAGTATGAATGAGAGTCACTTCCATGATTATTGCAGAGTATATGGAAATGAATCGCTTGCTTTTCAGTTAACTTACTCGCTTCATCAGCTGAAAGACTTAAAGGAATGCGTTTGTTTAATTCTTTAGTAAAGGCATCATTCCAAGCTATTCTCTCGTCTATTGAAAGACCATCAAACTCAGCTGCATTTTGCTTGAAGTATCCGATAAACCAGCCTAAAAGATATTTTTCATCTTCGGTAGGATGCGCGATATCTTTAGGTGCTGTTGGCTTTTTGGAAGGTACAAGGCTGTGGTTTGGAGAAGCAATTTTTAATTCCACCATGCGGTCACTTAATGCTGTCGCTCTGGCTTCATCCACGGGATTTGGAAATTCTCTGAGATAAAAGCAAATCCAGCGAACTGTAGATTCTTGAAGTGTCGCAAAGTCTGTTGCTTCGTATTTGGTTAAGTGTTCTCCAACTTGCTTGGGCATGGTGTCTTTGCTAACAACAACTCCTTCGACAAGTCCAGCTTCGTAGAAAAGAGAGTTTAGATGCTTACGCTCAGTCACAGAAAAGTCTGTTGAACCTTTCGTGCTTTCTTGAAGGAATTTCAATTCTTCTGCTTCCATCTTCTCGCCTACCTTATCCTTGAAACCTTTCAAGGGAAGTTGTTGGTCAGAACCATTTTCTTTGAAACGCATATTCATGATCACGCGAATGGAAAGAGGAAGCTTATCCCATTCGGTACTATCTTCGTTAAAGCAATCGTAGTGGTAAGCAGCTTGATGCTGAGATAGATTTCGTGCCTCTTCATTTGACGTAGGGATAGGAGCGATTGAACTATCTTGCATATATTTCATGAAAGAAACGAATGCGAGTGTCGTCAATTTAGCGAGACCGTTAAATGCAACAACAGAAAGCATTTGGTCAGTTGTTAAAACTACACCTGTCCACTGCGAAGTTGCTTTTGTCGCATGTGGAGCTGCAAACACCATGGCAGCAAGTGTTAACGTGATGAGAGCCATTCGAGTAAAGTCAATTTCAGCTCCATCTCTTCCTGAGATGTATTCAATACCACTAAGAGCAGCAGCGTTAATTGCTCCTCCTACAGCGAATTCGGTTGGTGTTAACGACGCTGATGGGATCCACTGAAAAACTGAATAGTCACGAAGTTTTCCAATGGCTTCAGAACCAAGGTAGTATCCGGCTGTTGGAAGAGTCGCAAAGTTTAAAAGAGGATTCCATAGATGTTTGCTAGAATCGTTTTTCGTATCTGGGGTGCTCATGTCTGCCTCCTGGTATTTAGCAAAGTGAGCAGCATAAGCAAATAAAGGAATAATTTTCTCGAATAAAAAAATCTTTTGATAAAAAAAATTGTTTTGCTCTTGTAAATCTATTGCAAAACAATGATGAAGAAATTGTTAATTTTATGATTGTGGTTGCATGTCGATCACTGGACCGTGCATCAGAATATGGCAAAAAGACCAGATCGCACCAGCAAAGATCAATGTCCCACCTACAGCAAGTACGCGCATAAGATTCTTCGTTGTTTTTTCACTCTTTTCTGTGAGCAATGTATCCATTGTGTCTACGAAGGGTTGAATATGCATGAGTCGCGTTTGGTAGAAAATGCCTTCCTCATTGCAACGGTACTCAGTGTATTCATTCAATTGACCATGAGAGCTGTTTATTTGGACAAAGTTGGGTGTCCCAAATCTTTTAAACTCAGCGTTCCCACTTTTCTTTTTTCTCCAAATGTCTCCATTAGGCATGCGGTAATAGGTATATCCAGAGGCTGGATCTGTTCCCATGACTTTAGCTGAAGGTGTATGCCACATTTCTAAAGCACGTGTGCAAATTGTTCTACGTTGGGTTTCGGGCAGCTTATGAAATAGGAAGGGAGATTTCATAAACGATGTGAGAGCTGCTTCGAACTCTTCGTCTGATGCCTCTTCGATTGAAGCAAAAGTTTCTAGCGTTGCGTTTTCGAATGCTTCATGAAACTTTTGTTGGACAGGAAGGGGAAGAGTGTGCCAAGAAGCTCGTTTCTCTTTGAAATGGTCATTAAAGATTTGGAGGTGGTTGCTTGCCAATGGAAAATCACTTTCATTGGGAGTGAGGGGATAATAGATTGCTTTTCCACTAAACAAGACATTCAAAACGAGTTGTGTTTGGAGTGGAAGTTCAGCCCATTTTTCATATTGATAAGCGTAATAATTTTTGAGCCAAGGAATCATGTACGTTTCATTTTCGGAGACGGGGCTGTAAGAACTGGGATGAGGATGGTCGTTTGTTCTGAGGAAAAAAAGAGGGATATTTTCTGGCGGCGTAAGCTTGGCGTGAAAGAAAGCTTGAGCAAGGGCTGAAAAGGCCTTTGGGCTTTGTGGCACAGGCCTGCCATTGCGCAACGCCATGCGAATCCATCGGATTTTTTCAGGCGAGAGAGTTGAAATGGCATCTTCTGTGAGCTCTGCGGTAGAAAGAAGATCGTAGTCTTCACGCGCTGAGGGAGCGATTGGGGGATAGTCATTTTCATACAATAAAAGAGCCACTTTTTGACGATCTTTCAGAGAGGGGAGCTTAGATAAATCCATGGCATCAGCTAAGAAGTCCAGTTCGTCTTTTGAATAGTCGGTTCCGATTTCAGTGAATGTTTGGGAAGCAATCGGTGCAAACTTTTGCTCGGAAAATCGTTTGTTAAGAATGGTTTGGGTAAGAAGATCCAGCCCTTCAAATTTATCAGGATGAGCTCTGAAATGCGTGTGAAGAGGGCGGAGCTGGATGTCATAAAGATTGCGGACTTCTTCAGGACCTGTAACGTCTTTCAAAAAGAGAAATCTCTCACAAGCGACGCCAATGGCTTTGAAAGTAGCGACCACACCGAAGATCAGTAGTGACTGCGTGTGAGTGAGGATCGTTCCAGTCCAATTTGAGAGGCTTCTGGATAGTGGCGTGGCTAAAACTCCTCCGATTCCTAAGACCCCAAAAACGACCACTTGAGCTCGCCAAGACTTTTCTTCAGAAGCTAGAGTTTCACCTATTTTTAGAGAAGCCGCGCTTATTAGCGTCCCTAGTAAATAACTTTGTGGAGTTAATCCAGATAAGCTCATCTTATTGCCTGTATCTAATTAAGTTACGAAGAATATAAACAAGCCTCCAATTAAATGCATGTATTAAAATATTTTTTACACCTGTTGACAAGTAATAAATTAAATTCTACATACAGGAATATGGTCCCGAAAAAACTGCATTTTACTTATAAAAAATCTGAGCTTCCCGAGAAGTACCAAGCAAATTTGGCAAAGTGGAGCGATTTTTGCCCTGAGTGGGAGCTTTATTACTACGCCGACGAAGATGTCCAAGCTTATTTCGACTGCGAGTTTCCGGAGTATTCCCAAGACCTGCAAAAAATCCCAATGGGCGCGATGGTGGCGGATGTCTTCCGTTATGCGGTCCTTTATAAGGAGGGCGGCCTTTATAGCGACATCGACACCATCCCACTAAAAAAAATTCCCGATGAGTGGCTCAAGTATGATGCGGTAATTGGGTATGATTATCAACCTGACAAGTTTCCAGAGCTTTTAAGTAAGCAATGGAAATATGAACCTATTTACTGCCAATGGAGCTTTCTTTCTCGCCCTGGAAACCCTCTGTTTAAAGAAGCTTTAGATCGCTCTTTTCAAAGGCTTCGAGCTGCTAACTTTGAATCAAAAAGACCGATTGAAACCCTCATGTTGGCAGGACCTCTTTTATTCACATCAGTTGTTAATGACTTTAAGGATGTATCTAATCACTTGATTTTAGATGCGGATTACTTTGCCTCTAACGCAGCAAATAATTTCCCTAAAACCGAGCGTAGTGTGATTGAGCATCAATTTGATGGGCACCACGGTTGGAAAATGAATGTCGTGTTGCCACATGTGAATTTAGAGGGATCCGATGCCAATTCCTAAAAAGCTTCATTTCACTTTTGCTACAGATCAGCTTCCAGAAAGGTACCAAAGGAATCTCGAGGTCTGGCGCTCTGTTTGTCCCGAGTGGGAAATTTGTTTTTATACTGACAAAGATGTTTATGCCTTATTTGAGGAGCATTTTCCTGAGTACTTTGATGTTTTACCCAAGATTCCCTATGGAGCGATGCTTGCAGACTTTTTTCGGTATGCTGTGCTTTATATTCAAGGAGGGCTTTACAGTGATATCGACACGACTCCTCTTAAGCCGATTCCAGAGGAATGGTTGGCATTTGACGGTGTGATTGGGTATGAGTATCAACCCTCCAAATTTCCCGGCTCGTACCGCTTTCCTTGGAAAGATAAAGAGCTTTTATGCCAGTGGACACTACTTTCCAAACCAGGTTACTTCCTATTTAAAGAAGCCTTGGAAGAGGCGTTTCGACGTTTGGAAAAATTCGATTTTCAAGCAATGAGCATTACTGATGTGCTCTATACGTCAGGTCCCTTACTTCTTACCGACATTGCCCTACCCTACCAGAAGCGAAAAGAGTTGCTCACCTTAGATGCTGATTTTTTTGGATGCCGCGAAGATGAGAATCTTCCATTTACAAAGCGGAGTGTTATTGCGCATCAACGTGATGGAAAGGATCGATGGATGGTTCAGGTGAAATTGCCTCATCTAAACTTGAGGTGAGTATGATACCTAAAAAGCTCTACTTCACCTACAAAACCCCAACTCCTCCCGCAATCTATCAAGATATTCTCAACAGATGGCATGTGTTTTGTCCTGATTGGGAGCTCCATTATTTTTCAAATCAGCAGATCTACACCTTTTTTCAATCGCATTTTCCCGAGTATGCCAAGGAAGTTCTCAAGATCCCTCTTGGTGCCGCAATAGCGGATGTTTTCCGTTATGCCATTTTGTATGTTCAGGGGGGGATGTATACCGATATTGACACCATTCCAGTCAGAGCGATTCCTGAAACGTGGTTGACCTATCAAACTGTGTTGGGATATGAGTTTCAGCCTTCCAAATTTCCTCAAGTCCTGAAAGATCGATCCAATCCGAAGGATCTTTTTTGTCAGTGGACTCTTTTAGCAGCTCCTAAAGTTTCTCTCTTTAAAGAGATGCTCGATGAGAGCTTTACCCGCATGCGCAAGACGAACTTTACTTTTCCATCTGTAGAAAGTGTTTATCAGACGACGGGACCGAAAGCTTTTAACTCAATTGTTGAATACCACCTTCCTTCTCAGCAAATTCTCGCATTAGACATGGATTATTTTGGCGTGTGCGATAAGTATCTTAACGTGACAGACAGAACGGTCGTCAAACATCTCTTTCATGGCTATGAAGGGTGGAAATACGAAATTGATTGCCCACAATTGAAGTTTTATTAGAGATGGATGAATACCTTGGTTTAGACAGGCTTGATGGGATCGTTTACATCAATTTAGATCATCGCAGTGATCGCAGGGAAAGGCTTCTTGGAGAGTTTGATCGACTGAAGGTCAAGCAAGTGGAGATTCTGCGAATCCCAGGTGTTTATACTCCACTAAATGGTAGAATAGGATGTTTTTTGGGGCATATCCATGCGTTAGAAATCGCCCAAGAGAAGGGATGGAATAAAACGCTTATTCTAGAAGACGACGCGCAATTTTCGACGGATCTGCAAAGTATTGATCACTATCTAAAAGTTTTTTTCGATCAGTTCCAAGACGCGTGGGATGTATTTTTGTTTGGAGGAAAGTATTTACAGATTCACACGCTTTCCCCTCAGTTTTTTCAAGTCTTTGAATCGCGCCGCGCGCATGCGTACCTTCTTAATGCTCATTATTTGCCAACTTTGAAAGAGTGTTATGACAAAGGATACAAACAAATTGAAAAAGACACCTTCATCACCGATTCAGTTGGAAAGTCAGTCGATGTTATCTGGTCAGCAGAGCAACAAAAAGGAAGGTGGATTGCGCCAGTTGAGAGCTTAGCGAAGCAAGCAGAGGGGTTTAGCGATATCGTCTGCGACTATCGTAATTATCAGGAAGTCAACTTTAGTTAGAAGAATAGGAAGTTGCACCTATGATACCTAAAAAGATCTACTTTACGCACAAAACAGCAAAGCCTCCAGCTGCTTACATCGAAATCATCGAAAGATGGCATGCATTTTGCCCCGAGTGGGAACTGCATTATTTTTCGGATGAAAAAGTTTTCAAGTTTTTTCAAGCACATTTCCCCGAGTATGCAAAAGATCTTGCAAAGATTCCGATGGGGGCCATTCTTGCTGATGTTTTTCGCTATGCAGTCCTGTATGTTCAAGGAGGCATGTATACCGACATCGATACCATTCCAGTCAAAGCCATTCCGGAAGAGTGGTTAAGCTACCAAGCTGTGATTGGCTACGAATTTCAACCTTCGAAGTTTCCCCAAGTGGGACTGATCCGAAAGGAAGAATGTGAAGTCTTTTGCCAATGGACTTTACTTTCTCAGCCACGAGTGTCTCTCTTTAAAGAGGCTTTAGATCTGAGCTTTCAGAAAATGCGCGCAAACAATTTTGAGATTCATGATGAACGGGATACTTTGACATCTGCAGGCCCACTCACGTTTACATCGGTTGTTGAAAAGCATCTTCCGTCAAAGGAGATTCTCATTTTAGATATGGACTATTTTGGCGTGTGGGAAAACTATCTTACTGTGACGGATAGAACAGTTGTAAAGCATCTCTTTCACGGTTATGAAGGTTGGAAACTTCAGCTCGAACATCCCCAATTAAAGTTTTATTGACGGTCAGAAAACTCGACCACAATTTTCGGACGTTTGAAATGGACACGGTCGCGTTGATTTTTACGCGGCGTTTCTTGGATCGTCACAAACTTCAAATCAAATGTCTGTATTTTGCGCAGCTCACGTAAAAGCTTACCTGAAGAACGCTCCTTTAAAAATGAAGGATCAGGAAAGAGCAAGCAAGGCGTTTCTTCCTTGTCTAATTCATCGTGCAATTTTTGGACAAATGAGCGAAGCAAGTTTTCTTTCATGTCTTCAACATAGAGAAAATCAACGGATGAAAACATCCTCATAAACGAATCTCTGTATCGTTTTCTTTCGCGCGGAATGTAAAAATGCAGGCGCGGATCACTTGCTGAAAGTAAACAAAGCGGCAGACGCTCAATTTGCTCCATCACGAGAACAAACGGGCGTCCCTCTCCTTTTGGAGGCTGTTTAATCTCTACATTGTAAAGCGGACGTACAAAGAAGCGACAGATAAAATTGAAAAAATATCCTGCAAAGCGGGAAGTGACGGCAAGAACCATCAAGAAGATCAAGACTGAGGTGATGGTGAAGCCACGTGCAGCACTTAGGTTCATGATTCCCCCAAACAAGTAGAGGAGCATCGGAGCGACAAGCACTCCGCAAAAACTCAAAAAGTTCGACGCAGCAACAATTTGCCCTCGTTTTTGATCAGGACTATACGTTTGAATATAGGCGTCGAAAGGGACGATGTAGAATCCTCCAAACAATCCCAGTACAACTAGTGCGATGCAGGTCAGCACAGGTTGATGACTTAAAAAAGAAATCACAAAAAGCGTCACCGAAAGAAGCATTCCAGAAACGCAAGCAAGACCCACTTCAATCCGCTTATGCGAGATGCGGCCTGCTAGAAACGCACCAAAAGCAATTCCAATTGCCGTTAAAAGAAACAGGTAACCTCCGCCTACTTCACTTAGTCCCATGGATTGAATCGCGTAAGGAATCACATTGAGTTGAAAATAAGCCCCAATGAATAAAAAGGACGATCCCCCCAAAATCGCCACAAATAAGTACGGAATGGTCTTGGCGTATTTCAAGTTGCGATAGATTTCATGCGAAAAGAGCGGGTTGATTTTCTTTTCAGACCGTTTAGGTTCTGTGTAGGGAATGAAGAGAGAAGAAATAAACCCACCAATTGCAATCAACGTGCAAACACCCGCTGCCAAAGGAAAATTACGATCGGTAACCTGAGTCAAAAACGAAGCGAGAAATGTCCCGACAATAATGCCCAAATAAGTGAAAGACGTGATCAGTCCATTTGCCTTAGGAATTTTTGCTGGTGTGGGCACAAGTTCAGCAATGATGCTGTATTTGGGCGGGCCAAAAATGGCACTTTGCAACGAAAGCAAAAAGAGAAGACTGTAACTGGCCCAATCGCTTTTGAACATAAACGCGACAATGCCGAGCCCCATAATGATGACTTCAGTGAACTTGAGAAAGATGATCATCCGCTGTTTGCTAAACCGGTCAGCCAATACCCCTGCAGCTGGTGAAAACAAGAGAAATGGCAAAACGTAAATGGTTCCCACCCAAAAGAGAATTTCACTAGATTTATCGACCCCTTTCAAAGCGATGAAAAGAAAGACAATGAGAAATTTGAACACATTGTCATTGACGACCCCTAGAAATTGGGCACCATTTAAAAATTGCAATGCATGGCGCCAAAGAAAGGAATCCTTTTCTTTTCGGGCGAAGTGAAAACGAGAAAGATAACTTTCCCATCTTTGAATGAAGCTTTTCCGTTTACGAAGGGACATGCAAAATGCAACTTGTCTTTTTTTTTACATATTAGCTGACTTCCATCTTTTCATACCATTTGGTATTCTTATAGAAGATGAAGGAGTGCTACATGTCGCTACGTCCCAAAATAGAAATGCTTTTTTCAGAAGTGATTGAAAATCTCGAGTTTAATGAAAAGGTGTTTGCCGAGTTTTTTTCCCCTGACTACATCCAGCATGTCGATGGAAAAACCTTAAACTATGAAGCGCTTCTCAAGCACATGCAAGTGCAGAAAGAAGCCTTAAAAGAGGCCAGCGTGACGCTCGAGAGTTTCATCGAGCAAGGCGACAAATGCAGCACAATTCACCGCGTAGATGCCAAACTAAAAGAGGGGCGTGAGATTCAAATGAAGGTGATTGCCCATTTTACCTTTTCTGATGGAAAAATTATCGAGTGTGATGAGCTTACCCATCTCATCCAAGGGGATGATCAAGACCGAGACCTCGGATCTCGCACAGACTAGTCTATCTACCACCACTCTCCAATTGATTGAAGATCAGTTATCACAGAGCGTTGATTAACTTTTCTTTTGCCTTCGCTAGTATTTTTTCGAAGATTTCGAAGTTATATAGAATTCCTTTGCTACCGTGATGCATCAAAATGTTTATTGAAGGAGGATTATTTGCGTCTATAGATAGGTCTAGAAGTACCTCATCCTTATATAATACTTCTACAATAGGATATTCTTCATCAATCGGTGCAAAAAGAGAGAATTTTAAATCTTCAATATTTTTTATTTCATTCATAGTGGCTAGTCCACAAAACCAATGAATTCTCCATGTTTAGAAGTATTGGGGCCGTACCATCTAGCCCCCTTACCACTAGCATTCCTAATTTCGATAATTTGGGAATATCTATCATGTGATCTTACTGTCTTTTTTCCATTTTTAACTAGATCTTTAAGAAATGAAACAGCTGCATCATTAATAGAACTGTCGCTTCTTAAATTTATTCTTAATGTTGATTTATCTAAACCAATAATTCCAGGGTGTTTTGTTAATGCCCTACCAGCTTTAGTTAAACTTGTTTCTTTGAAACCCTCACTTGCAGCTTCGATTAGTAGCTGTGAAGAATTACCCTTCCCAATGCTAAACCCACTCCGATAAACCGGTTGCTCGTATCTCTCTATGAGGTCAAGAGCTTTGTGAGTTTCAGAGAAGCGAGAAGCACTTTTCCAACTGTTTGTCACTAATTCTATGGCAGTTGTTCCGCCGCGGCAAGCTAAAATGTCCATACCGATCACTCCAGTCCAGTATCCAGCTTGATAAAGAGGTGTTTCTGTGTTGGCAGGGAAGGATTCACGGTACCAGAGGTCTGCGCGGTCAGCATAGGAAGGATGATACTTTAAATCCCAAGCTGGACTGATTGCGTTCGCAACATCGAGCATGCTAGCTAATGAAGCAGTTGCTCCGTGAACAAGAGCGGTTTTGAAATCTTGTGCGTACTCTTCTTGAATTCCTAAGATGCCGAATAGGCCTGCGTTAAGGAAGTCTTGGAAACAAAAAGAGACTTCTTCTCCGTAGAGGTCGAGGTAGACGAAGGGGTTATTGCGATTGAACTGGTAGAGGTTAGGCCCTTCATCGAACCCTTTAGGGTCGGGAGAAAGCCAACGGCCATGCTCGGGGTCGTAGAAGCGGCGGCCGTAGAAGATGAGGGTGTCGATTTTGCGTTTGGATTGAAAACGCCAAGGGATGAGAGCTGTTGAGGTGGGACGGCTAGAGGAATTGAAGAGTTTTTCTTCACCGAAGGCGCTGTAGCGATACGATTCGATGGTTTGGTTAGTATAGGGATCAACGAGAGCGATGATGTTGCCGAAGAGATCGTGGAGAGGAATGTAGAGTTTGCTTTGGGCTTCGATGGCAAGAGTGGCTCCGATTTCAGCTCCTTTTCCTTGTCCTAGAATGCGGAGTTCTTGGGGGTAATTCCCAAGTTCGTTTTGCCCGTCGTAAAGGTAGTTTTCTTGCGCTAGGTTGTCGGTTGTTTGAGAAAGGAGCCTGTTGAAAAAGTCGTAGTGGAAATGGTGAGTTTTTGTTGGGGTCTGGAGAGTGATGAGACGGTCTAGACCATCGTAGGTATATTGGTGCTCTTCGTTGGGAAGGGAGCTTTCTCGGGAGTAGGCTAGGAGGTTGCCATTGGAGTCGAAGGTGTGAAGATCTTCAATCTGGAAGGAGTTATGTTTTTGGATCGGACGAGACAGGAGATCGATTTGGTAGGTGGTGGTTCCGAGAGTGTGCGGAAGAGTTTCTGCGAGGAGGTTGTGGCTTTTGTCGTAGGCATCATAGGTGTGGGAGTAGAGCGGCTTTCCGGAAGATGAATAGCGGGTGACTTTAGTAAGGTGATAGGCGTCGTAAGTGTAGTGGATGGAGGAGTGGTCGGGTAAGGTGAGGGAGAGTTTTCTGCCCAGGTTATCGTAGGTTCGCTCAGTGGTGAGTCCATGCTCGGTGGTTTCGGTTAGGAGGTTGCCAAAGTGGTCGTAGGTACGGGTAGTGACTTGATTGGTGAGACAGTTTTTGGCATGGGTGATGTAGCCCATATCGTCGTATGAAAGCTCGTAGTGGCAGCTGTCATCGGAGGTTTTGATGGTGGTGATGCGACCGAGGCTATCGTGTGAGTAGGTGATTTTTAGGTTGCTGGGTTTAGTGAGCTGTTTGAGATGTCCATCAAGGGTGTAGGAGTAGTGGGTTGTTTTTTCATGAGGGGTATCTGGAGATTCTCGAAGTATGATGAGGCGTCCGCGGGAATCGTAGTCCCAAATTTTGGTGATGGTATGTTTCGAGGGAATGAGGGTGCTGATTTGTTTGAGGGGTTGTCCGTTAAGGTTATAGTAGAGCTCTTCTCTAAGAAGCACTTGCCTTTGAGGATTTACAATTTCTAAACTAGAGAGATGATCGTAGGCATCGAAGACTTCGATGGTTTGGGTACCGTTAGGATCTGTGGTGGTTTTTTTGAGGACGGTTTGTCCAAGGGTGTTTTGGTAGGAGTCATCGTAGTCGAAAGTTGTAGTATGTCCGAGAGGATTGGTTTCACTAATGATGCGGTCAAAGGCGTCGTACTTAGTGATGGTGACGGCATCCCCTGCTTGGACCTCTTTAGTGTGTGTGATGGGGTGATCGAAATCATCATAGGTGTAGCGTGCGTAAGAGTGGATGTTGCCATCTTGATCTAATTCGATTTCTTCGGTGATACGGTCTAGTAAGTCATAATGGGTTTCAAGGATCTGGGTGAGGTTGTTATCGATAGGATGGATTGTTCGAAAGAGCCTGCCGAACTCATCATAAGTATAGATTGTTTCTCGGTGGACGTTTTCTCCTAGAGTTTCTTCTCTAATCTTTCGCCCGGCTCCGTCGTAAGAGTAGAGTGTGTAAGTGCCATCAAAGGTTTGTTTTTCTACAAGGTGATAGGCGTTGTAGATGTAGGTTTCTTTGTCGAGGAGTTCTCCTGTTGCAGAGGTGATGACTTTTGAGGTGATGCGATCTAGAAAGTCATAGGTGTAAGAAGTGAGGACTTTTTCTGCTGACAGGTGGGTTTCTAGCAGACCTGAAAGGGTGTAGGTATAAAACTCTTCTGATTCATCGGGATGAAGGATGCGAGTTGGGTTGCCGTGGATATTGCAGGTTGTATAGGTGGTATTCCCTTCGGGGTCTGTTGATTCGATGCGGTGACCTAAAGCGTTATATTGATAAGTTGAGATGACGTGGCGAGGTTCCTCTATTTCAGTTGCAATAGGTGGTCCCGTTTTTTTCAGAAGATGTCCAAAGGCGCTATATGCGTTTTCTGTGATGTTTCCATATGAGTCGATTTCTTGGATTTCTTGATGCAGTGTGTTGTAAACGCTTTGAAAGATTCTTTTTTCTCCCAAAGAGGTCGTTTGGGTTGAAGTGGTGGGGTAGTTAGTTAAATCGTAGTTGTAGCTGAGCGAGAAATCTTGATTAGAGGCATTTTCATAGGTGAGATTGTGATTTTCATCGTAGCCATATTCATGAGGATGACCTAAGGGATCAGTTTTGCGAATTAAACGTCCTTTTGCATCATAGTCATATGTAAGAGTGTAA
Organism: Simkania sp.; assembly: GCF_965215465.1. Lineage (GTDB taxonomy): Bacteria > Chlamydiota > Chlamydiia > Chlamydiales > Simkaniaceae > Simkania. The sequence continues at coordinate 103,876 of NZ_OZ244056.1, forward strand.
CGGGAAATGCCGTTTGCATCGAAATGTTCGACTGAAGCGATATGGCCGTGAAGGTTATAGGAGATTTTTCTTTTGGAGAGAAGATGCGTCTCATGGGTTGTAGGATCTAAGTATTCTTCCGTAATAATTTCAGGTAGCCCGATGAAAGGTTTGTTTGCAACTGGGGTGAGGGTTTTAATGATGCGCTGGGTCACACCAGAGAGATCCTCGGGGCTTTGACCTGTTCCGTTATCTTGGATTTCTTTGATCAAGATCGTGTTATCGTAAAAGAAAAAATGACGTTGTTGTTGAGGGCCATTGAGCTGACGGATATAACGAGCAGAGATCAGGTTAGTATTGCCTTGGTAGGTGGTGCTGATAACTTTTCCGCTTGGGTGCGTTTCACTTTGAAGGAGGTGGTTATCTTGGTAGGTTCTGGTAATAGAATGAGTTTCTGTTCCCGATGTTTTTCCTGTGAGGCTTCCTTCTAAGTCTTCTTGAGAGACATTTCCATGGCTGTCGTAGTGCAAAGTAAACGTCATGAGAGAAGCGCCTTGAGAATCTGACACTGTTTTACTGAGTAAGCGATTGATTTTTCCTGCTTTGGGCTCACTCCATTTGAGCTGTTCTTTAGAGAAGAGTTGCTCTTGGTCGTAGTGTTCAATATCGGTGAGGAGGAAGTGCTTATTGTAGCGGTAGACTGTCAGGTTGTTTTGGGCATCATAGACTGTGGTGCTTCCACCGCGTTTGTCGTATTCGCCCAATTGGTAATGGAGACGGCACTTGATATTGTCATGGGGATGATAGGATTCAGTGAGTTTATAGACTTTACCATACAAAGGATGGGATTTGTTGGGCTTAATGCGAAGGCTAAACTCTTTATAGAGGCCATCTGCATACTGGTATAGTTGAAGATAGCACCCTTCTGGAAAAAGGACTTTTCCCACAAAGTAGCCTCCTCTTGGACTTTTCCAGGCTTGGGAGTAGTCTTCGTTTGGCTTTTCTGGAAGAGAAACATGCGTGAGAACCCAACTTCTTTTTGAGGAGTGGTTATTATAACCCTCAAAGCAACCTGTGCAATCGCAAGCGTATTTTGCATGGGAGTTCAGTTGGTAGTTGATTTCACGACAAGAGCTGGTTTGAATTTTAAAGCCATTGATGTGTTTTTTGTCAGGGACATCGTAATGAAACACCATTTTGGCAAATTCGATGTTGCCTTGGTGGTTGGTTGCCCTGATTTCGGTCGGTTGAAAGAGTTTGTTAAACTTTTCCCATTTGTAGTGGATTTTATTGGTATTTGGGAGAACTTCCCATTCAAGAAAAAGAGGAATTGTGAAAGCTGGATTTTCTTTCCTTTTTCCTTCTGCATCGAATTCGTAGTTATTTCTTTCGCGGTAAAACCTCTCAGAGCCATCAGGACCCTTAACGAGAATCGCCTGAATTTTATCAAACCCTCCTTTTTTGATTTTGATATTATTTTGCGCAGGATCAAGTCGAGCGCTCATTTCTCCCGTGTAACAGTTAGTCAGACCACCAGGCATATCAGTTAACTTGAAAGAGCCAGATTCTCTATCAAGTTCATAAGCGATAAAAACGCCTGATTTTTCGGGCACAAGAACTCCAGCCTCAGCATCCCACCATGCGATGAGATGATCAGCTCCATAATGCCAGCCAGCAAAGATGTTTTTAGCTCGACTCGTAGAATAGCTGCGCTTAATGGCAAGTGGCTCATGGGCTGGGATGACATAATCGTCTTGATTGATGACAAAATCACCTGTGATGGCATTGACATTTCCATGAATAACTGCAGAGGGAATCGTTCCGTGAAGTGCAAGTTCGTACGGATTGTTTTGATGAGAAAACGCAGAAAAAGTAAAGCTAGCAGTCCACAAGAAAGCCAGAAGTAAGGATGGCCTAATCATCCTGAGCTCCTCATGGTTGGAGTAAAAATTGGCCGGCAGCTTAAAAAAGAGAGTGGTTAATGTCAACCGACTTTGATCTTTTCACGCCATTTGGTATCTTTAAGCCATGAAACCAACTCTCCATGTTAGTAACGACTTTCGCGCACTGCGCAAGCAGCTCACACAGCAGCTGTTTTTGACTCCATCTGCGCCCTTTGAGCAAAAGGTCGTGCTATTGCCTGACCTCAAGCAAAAGAATGAACTTCTGCTACGTTTTTTAGACGATGTCGATGTGGTGATGGGGGTCGATTTCATGGAACTTGGCGCCGGCATTCAATTTCTCTGCAAACTGCTTTCAGGGCAGACCCTGCAGCTTCCACCACTTGACCTTCTGACCTTACACCTCTTACCACTTGTACAAGAATTTCATTCTGAAAAGAAAGCCTATCCTTTAGCAGCAGCACTCGCCATGGAGTTCTTGCGCTATGGGAAGTTTGGAGACGAAAAACTGATCGAATGGGCACAAAAAGAAGGGTGGCAACAAACACTTTGGAACAGAGTTTTCTCTCATTGGGACATTCCCTCTAAACTGCTAGACCTCCCACTAAAAAAACCAAATCAACCCCTAGAAATTCACCTCTACAAGTTTTCCTTTTTGCCCGAGCTTTACTACCGATTCTTTGAAAAAGTTGCTGCGTATGTTCCCGTGCATATTTACCAGTTTTCACCTTGCGCAACTTTTTGGACCGACACGTTTTCTGAAAAAGAACGCATTTTTTTGGAAAAGAAGGTCGACGCGAAGGTGAGAGATGAGTGGAATGCGTATCTGCAAGACCGTCCCTTGCTACTCGCCCATTTAGGAAAGCTCGCGCGTCAAACCTTTCGCTTTTTTGAAGAAGAAGATTTTCCACTCGAAGAGCATTATGTTTCGCCGCAATCCGGCACACTCCTTCATCAACTGCAGCATCAGATCCTTCACTACCAAGCTAAACAAACATTGACGCAAGATCGTTCGATTTTACTCCATCCTGCCGCATCTAAAAGACGCGAAGTTGAAATCCTTTTCACCACCCTTCTCTCGCTCGACTTTAAGCCATCGGACATTCGCATTTATGCTCCCGATATTTCTGCTTATGCGCCGTATATTTCCCTAATTTTTGGCGCGAAAGAATCCCCCTTTCCCTTTTCCATTTCCGACTTACCTCGAGACCAAGAGTCGCCCCTACTGCAAGCCTTTCTCAATCTACTCATGCTCCAGCAAAACCGGTTCAGTAAGACAGCCGTTTTAAAATTTATCAGCTCACCACCAGTTAGGCAGAAGTTTCGTCTTAAAGAAAAAGATGTAGAAGCTTTTGGCACCTGGATGGAAAAAGGGGGCGTGAAGTGGGGAATGGATCGCCAGCATCGTCAACTTCTGCTATCTGGGCGAGAGATGCACGAACAAGGAGAAGCGGGCACCTGGGAAGATACCTTTAAGCCCATATTGCATAGCTTTACAACACTTCCCAAAGAACGTCTAGCTTGGGAAAGACCTTTGCTCGATTTTTCCGATGCTGAAACCTTTGGGATCTGCGTGTCACTTGTCAGAAGTCTCGAAAAGGATTTGACCTTCCTTGAAACAGCATCCCTTTCTCTTCCAGAGTGGAGTGAAAAACTCCGCCTTCTTTTAAACCGCTACTTTGAAGTCGACGAAGAAGAGCTTTCCACCTTCAAATGGATCGAAGAGAAATTCGCTTTGCTTGAATCCGAAGCGCTTCCAAAAGATTCCTATCCGTTCCTTCCTCTGTTTGAATACATCAAGAAAGCCTTTCAAGAAAAGACAGGAAAAAAAGAAGCAGGCCAGATCGAAGCCTTGCGATTTGCTTCCCTAAAACTTGCAGCTCCTGACCAAGCGCCTGTCATCTGCCTACTGGGCCTGGATGAAACTCAGTTTCCTCGCGTTTCGTCTAAAAGCTCTCTTTGCGAACTCAACCTTCCCAAGCAACCTCTAAGTCAATACGAAGATCGCCTCCTCTTTTTAGAATCTCTTTTTGCAGCAAGCTCGCACTTCATCATGAGCTACGTTTCTGTCAGTGAAGAAGACGGGAAAGAGCAAGCGCCTTCACCAATCGTTCAAGAGCTTCTCACCATTTTAGATCCCATCACAATTACCGAGAAACACCCTCCCTTTCTTTTTCATGCAGAGTATTTTGACACCCCCAAACCCACATCCCACCTTGCCTTTCGCGCGGCGCAAAAATTCTATGCATCTAACTCAAAGCCCACACCATTCATTCCAGAGTTTCTCACACAAACTCCTTTGCCACCCTCACAAACAGAAGATCTTGCCGTTGATCTCAAAAACCTCAGTCGTTTTGCAAAACATCCCTTACGTTTTTACCTCAATCAGACGCTCCACCTTTATCTCCAATATGAAGAAAGAGATGAAGAATTTACGCTTTCCCCCCTCACGCAAATGAAACTGCGTGAGCAAGCCCATCACCACCCCTTTGAAGAAGTCTTCGAGCAAGCGGACCTTCACGGAAAACTTCCTCTTGGACGTTTCAAAGAAATTGCCCACCTTCATTCTTCAGAAGAGATTGCGCTCATGCAAGAAGCTCTCCAACAGTTTGGGCTAACTGAAAAACCTCAAACCCTCGATCTCAATCTAACAGTTCCACTTGACTGTGGTCGTGTTGCACACCTTGAAGGATCGTTAGGAGACGTGACTTCTGAAGGACTTCTCTTTCATGGAGAGAAAAAACTGCAGGATTTACTTAAAATCTGGCCTCTATACCTTGCCTTTGCAGCCGATAGCCAAGTCGAAAAAAAAGACCTTCTGCTCTCAAAAACAGGAGAGCGGCTTACATTTTCCAAACTCGACCCTGCCCACGCTCTAGCCACTTACCTCATTTACTATGAAAAAGCCCTGTCACATCCTTCACCCTTCCTTCCTGCTTGGGGTCAAACATTGCTCGAAAAAGGGCCTCATGAACTCGCCAAGAAAATCGAAGCCACCTCGGACCCCTACGCACTTTGGGTTTTCCGCCCTCACCAATACGACCCCAATGTCCTCTTTGAAACTTGGGCAACTCTGCTGCAAACCACATTCCAACCTCTGCAGGAGGCTTTAAATGACGACCTTTGATTGCTTAGAGCCCACCCTCAATCTCCAAGGTTACCACGCCCTCGAAGCTTCTGCCGGAACCGGAAAAACCTTTGCCATTGAGCATCTTGTCACACGTCTCATCCTTGAAGGTTTTGCGCTTGATGACATCCTTATTGTGACCTTTACCCGCGCTGCGACACGAGAGCTGCGCTCTCGCATCCGTGCCAACCTTGAATCCCTCTTTGTAAAACAGCCTCCTTACATTGAGAACCTATCGGATGAAGAGAAAATTGCTGCCCAGCTTAAAGCAGAAGAAGGTCTAGCACTTTTTGATGAAGCTCAAATCTTCACGATTCATGCCTTTTGCCAACGCATGTTGATGGAGTTTGGGTTTGAAGCGCAAGTCGGCCTTTCGCTTCTCAGCCAGCAAGAAGAAAGCTACCGCGATCTCCTCATCCAAGAAATCACCGACTTTTTTCACACACAGCTGCCGCCCGAAGCTTACTCAGCCAAACAACTTGCCGCCCTTTTGAAATCATGCAATTACGACAAAAACAAACTCGTGAAAAAAGTCCTCCACTTTGTCGAGCAAGAAGGGGAGTTTCCCGACTTTCCCGACTACGAAACCGCGCGTTCCCAATTTCTTTCTCTCGACCTTCCCAAACTTTCCTTGGAAACACTTCTTCAGCGCGCTCCCGCCTTTTTGAAAATTTGCAACAAAGAAGGCGAGCTCAAAGAAGAGTACCAAGCTCAGTTCCAAGCCCTCTTAGCAAACGACTTTGATGCCCTCCTAACGCAGCCCTCACTCTTTTCTTTTTTCACTCCAGCAAACCGCTCGAGAAAAGAATTTTCCGCAGAAGAATTGCATCCGCTTTACATTTTAAACGAAACGGTTGCCCCCATCATCGAAGCTGCAAGCAAACCACAACATACCCTGATCCGTATTGCGCGCGATGCTAAACAAAAAGTGCGGCAAGCCCTCCTCGATAAAGAGCTTTTTTCACCCGACGACTTGCTACTCCAAATGCAACAAGCCTTGAGCTACCCCTCTTTTTGCACTCGCGTGCATGACAGATACAAAGCCGTCATTATCGATGAATTTCAAGACACAGACACCCATCAATGGAACATTTTTAAGACCCTCTTCGTCGATCGGCCTATCCAAGCCTTTTACATCGTCGGCGACCCCAAGCAATCGATCTATGGTTTTCGCAGTGCCGATCTCAATACCTACCTCCAAGCCAAAGAAGCCATGAACAAAACCTCTCACCTCACCACCAATTACCGCTCCGAGCCCCAGCTTCTGAGCTCCCTGAATTTGCTCTTTTCCAAACAGGCCCACTTTCCCTACACCCCGGTTTTAGCTCGTCCCCATGCAACCGACACCCCATTTTCTGATGAGAAAAGTGCTCTCCATTTTTTTTCTGCCACCGTTGAAAAAAAACGAGAACGCACTTGGCCTTCTCCATCCATTGAAGCCGACTACTTTTTTCCCTTCATTGCCCAAGAAATCCAAACTCTCACCCAAAAAAAAGAAGCCACATTTAGTGACTTTGCCATTCTCGTAAAAGACCGCTACCAAGCTGCGCGCTTAAAAAACACCCTCGAAGCCCTTAACATTCCAACTGCTGCCAAAGGAACAGAACCTCTCGCGCAAACTTCCATGGCCACCTTTTTTAAATCGTTCCTATCCGCATTAGGAGATCCGAAGAAAACCCATCAACTCCTAGCCCATCCCATCTTTGACCTTACGCATCACGAACTCAAAACAAACCAGCCCCTTCTCTCTCATGCCATAGCCTTCATGCACCAGCACGCCCAATCAAGCGCACTTCATAAAACCATCGACGCCGCGCTCCATCATCATTGGAAACCCAACCAAACCCTCCTCGAGCTTCTCGTTCAAGAAGGCAAGCTCGACACCTACAGCGATTTCATGCAACTGACCGAGCTGCTGCTCGAAGAGCCCAACCAAATGCCTACGCATCTCCTTGATTACCTGGAAAAACTTCCCACCGATCAAATCAAAACAAGTCGCCGCCCACTCTCTGATCAAAATGCTGTGACCATCATGACCATTCATATGAGTAAAGGACTCGAGTTCCCCATCGTCTTTGCTCTGGGCCTGATCAACCGCTACACTTCGCGCCAAGACTTCATCCGTCACGAAAAAAAATGGCTCCTCTACAATCCCGAACGCCTTGCATGTCAAACGGCTTTACAAGATCAAGAAGCAGAAAAAATGCGCCAACTTTACGTCGCACTTACGCGCGCTAAAAAACGACTCTATATCCCCACGCTTGAAGAAACTTCCAATAAACCTCCTCTGGGAACAGCCTCACCACTTGAACTCCTCCTCAGCGAGCTGCCGCCCCTTCAAGCTCTCATTTCTGAAATTGGAGCCACTCAAACTCCCCTAAAGCCAGCAACTCCAACGGCACTTCCTACCCAAACACCCACACTCCATCCGCCCCTCCAAAAAACCTACAACTTTCCTTCCCGCCACATCCATTCCTTCTCCAGTTTAACGCACCATACGCCACCGCTTTCACCCGAAACACCCGAAAATGCCCTGCCCAAAGGAACGGCAACCGGTCTTCTGCTTCACGACCTCCTAGAAAAAATCATCCGTGAAAAGCTCACTCATCCCTACCAGAAAACCACCATCCACAACTTCATTGAAACCGCTATTCAACACACACCCTTCTATCCCTATCTCTCACAAATCACTTTCCTCATCGATTGCGCCTTTCATCACCCCCTCGATAACTTTTGCCTAGCGGACGTAAGACCCAGCAACCTCCATCCCGAGATCGAGTTTCTCTATTCGCAAACTTCCGAAACTTCGCTCAAAGGGTTTGCAGACCTCATCTTTTTTCATGAAAATAGCTATTACATCTTAGATTGGAAAACGAACCTGCTCACAGACTATGCACCTGAGACGCTCCATCAAGCCATGGAGCAACATGAATACTTTTTGCAAGCAGAGATTTATTTAGAAGCGCTGAAACGCTACCTCAATTTCAAAAAAGACCCGCACCCCATTAAAGGGGCATACTACCTATTCCTAAGAGGGCTTCCCGAAGGACAAGGCCTTTACACCATTTCCTGTCCTTCTAAAAATTAGTTGTTTTTGATGGACAATGACAACTATGGCATTACAGAATCTCCCCAGAATGAGGGCACTATCTAAGTCGTTTGTTTACAGATCAACTCTTCCCAATCAATGATTTTGTCAAAATAATCTGCCTCTTTGACTTCAGGCCTAAGCTCCCCAACGTATATGAGAATGGGGCGGAACGAGACATATTTAGGAATGGTTAAAGCTTCAACTTTTTTCTGCATTTCTTCTATGACTTCTCTTCCAATAGGATTCTTAGAGAATTTGATTTCGCATATATATATAGCCCCCTTAGCTTGAATCAAATAGTCAATTTGGCATCCCTTTTTTCTTTTAGTGCTTGTCTGAAAATAGGGACCATCACGAAGGCAATCTGCTTTTTGAATCTTTAAAACGTCCAAGAGTTCCTCTCTATTATGAGCCACAAGGTTTTCAAATTGAAGGCCCATGATAGCCTCCCAATTCACATGAGAAAATAAAGACCCTTCCTCGTACTTTCCTTGCATAATATCTCTCTTCTTAGATTCGATGAATTTTAAGTAAAAGCGGAGGTAGTTGTCACTTAATCTATATCTTCTTAGTTTGCTTATTTTTTGAGTTTTTAGACTCCATGTATGGTCATCACTTAAGAATCCTGCTGTGACTAAATCATTCAAGTATTCGGAAATAGCTCTTCCTCGTTGCCTGTTTATTCCTTTACAAATCTCGTCTTGATTAAGCGAATGCTTGTCAGCTAATAACTGCACGATTTTTTTATATATTCGCCCTCTTCTTGAGAACAGGTCGTGAAAAATCCTATCAAACTCATTGAATAAAAGCCCTGAATCGGCAAAACAAAGCTCTTGAATATTTTCTTCAGCTGTTTTTTTCGGATCTATTGCATCAAGATATTTCGGAACACCCCCAGTTACTCCCAAAATTTTAAATTTTTCGTATGTTGATACAGATTTACTACGTCTCCCCCAAAACTTTACACAATCCCTTAAGGGGAGTTCTTTTAGAGTGAGTGTCAGATCTACACGACCGAAGAAACCTGTACTTTTCAGAATGTTTTTATCAATCCAACTAGATACAGAGCTAGCAACTACTAAGACAAGTTGTGGGTTGACTTCCAAGTATTGATCCCAAGCAACTTTTAATTTTCCTAGAAATTCTTGATCTTTTGATCCCATCCAAGCAATTTCATCCAAAACAATTAAGACCGGCCCTTTTTCACATGCTTTTCCTAACCCCCAAAAGATATCTCCCCAGTCATCAGCCCCCATTCCAGGAAGCTCTTGCTTTTTCATTTGCCTTATAAATTCATCTCGTTGACTTTGAGCAGCTTTTTTTTCAGAAGGAGGTAAACCAGTGAAGAAATATTTTTTAGAAAAATCCTTCGAAAATTCTGCTATTAATCGGCTTTTTCCAATGCGACGCCTACCCCGTATTGCTACGAAGCTAGCAGATCTCTTTGTCATTCTATCCCTCAGCAATCTGAGTTCTTTTTCTCTTCCATAAAATATTCTTCCCATGAAAATACCCTTAAATTAGCTTTTTCCATTTTAAGGGTATAATTTCATGGCTTATATTTCTACCCTTAAATTGACAAATGTCATTTTAGAGGTATGGTTTTAGAGGGTCAATTTTTACCCTTAAAATGACATTTGAGGTCTTCTTGAAGGGGAAGCTCTTTATAAAGCTCTATATCTTTCTAAAAATGAACTACTTAACTAAAAGACTCGAAAAATGCTACCGCAAATAGCATTTTTCGATGGAAAATGACAACTACGGTAGCAAAATCAAAACATTCCAAGAAGAGTATCCTGAGGGGAAGTGCTTTTTTGTCATTCCTGGAAAAAGGCGAGAAAATGATAGGGGATTTCCCGTGATTCCTATGGAAGAGTTTCTGTTAAATATCACACCTGGAAGCCCCATTTACGACTAAATCTTATCGCCTAGCTCAAAAAGTCAGGCAAGGAATATTGATAACTCTAGCTGGTTTTTCTCTTTCGACATATTCCCCATACTTCTTTTGAAAGTGCTTCAGGTTGACTTGTACCATCTCAATTAGCTCATCTTCGAAATCAAATGCATTTGCTGTTTCTTCTATCGCTTGTTTTAGCTGCGTCTCATCGCCTAATGAAACAGCTCTCATATGCCCTTTTAAAATAGCTCGAAGCTGCTCACAAACGCGCACATGGTCCTGGTTTTCTCTATTGAAAGGTGTTGCCCATGTTCCTTGGTAAGGGGCAGCAGAAGGGCAGGGGAATCGCTTGTCATAATCTCGTGCAATCGCAAAAGAGTGACCGCTCAGTTGCTGAAAAAGATAGTTTAATTCAGAGTCTCGATACAGTGTCTTGAAAAAATTCATTCCTGAATGGAACTTCTTTTGATGAATCATTTTTTCTAAACAATCACTTGTTTTGATGACGGAACTAAGCTCAACATCCTCACACGCACGTACATATTTCTCCCGTCCCAACTCTCTTCCTTTTTCATTTAGCTTAAGAACCTCTGGAGTTTGGAGGGCATTATGCATTTCAAAAAGAAGATTGAGAACTTGGTGGTCACTTTGGGACAATAAATCGTACTTTCCGTAACCCTCAAATTGAGCAATAAAAACCACCCTTTTCTCCCAGCTCCAATAAGCAGGACTTGTTTCCTGACCAATGAGAATGTTTTGCATTGATAAGTCTTCTAAACTGACATATCCCGTCCCGGCGTCTACAACTGTCACGTCTCGCTCTTGTAGACTAGAAATCATCACTCCCTTTGCTGGATCAACTGGCAAATCAACAACGAGAATAATTTTGATAGCCTCTCCGACTTTTTGAGAAATTTCTTCTAAGAGATGGGGAAAATGGTTAGAAATTTTTTGAATCGAATCCTCAAGATCTGCAGGGTACGATCGGACATGAGCAAACTTCGTTAAATGTAACTGGCTACAAGGAACTTGAATATCCACGGGTATATATTGTTTTTTGCCTCCAAAGAGGCAAAATTATATCTACCCGCGTGAATGCATGCAACTAGAATTTGCCTAATACGCGCTCACGATATAGGTATTAAAGCGGTCCCCATAAAACTGCTGCAGTAATGAACCTGCTTGCATATCAAAAGCCTTGGGAGAAGAATACTCTAAAACACCTATGTTAGGATCAACTAGTCGAAAAACCTTTGATTGCTTGTCTACCTGAGCAACAATATCATGGCTTTCAGAAGATTCTCCACTTCCATCATGAGTCATCGTAATGATTAAGACTTCATCAGGTTTTGCTTGAGCAATAGAGTTTGTTAAAAACCGATAAGAGATGTCCTGCCTATTTTCAGCAAGATAGCCTAGATTTGTAAGCTTGATCAGGCCTTGAGATGCTCCTCTTCTTCTCAAATTTTCAGTCACTTCTGCTTTTGATGGAACCTCAGTTTTCAGCTGGCTTTTGGAGATGATTGGGAACTGCGCACGCATGTCGATAGAAAAAAATTGGTCAAATCCTTCGAGAATTTCTTGTTGCTCAGTAAGCGTAGTTGCAGCATCCTCTCTGGCAACTTCGCGTAGCATGTCGGAACTCAGACGAAAATCAATGTTTTCTCCAGAAAGCTTTGGTTTTGTCTTCAGTTGATTCGCAGTATTAAGAGAAATCATATGGCACGCAGCACATCCACCAAGCTGTGGATCAAATCTCTGATTATAGATCTGTTTAAACGCATCTTTGTTGTCCACCAGCCACTCAAAGCGATCGCTAAAGTAATCATGATAAATTTCTTCATAGTCAGTTTTAACAGAGGCATCTTGTCGATCGCTATAAGAACCCAGGTAGCGCTGAAATTCACCAGAAGGCTTTCTTCAATAACGACAAGTCAAGACCTTCACGAAACTTTAGCTGTAGCTCACGTTTAAAAAGCGCGTCTTTTTTGCAAATATCGAAAAAAGGTAGCTTTTGCTCAATCACATGAAATTTGCCACCAACTTTCGTGCTTAATTCTTTTTGTTTTTGAGAGGTGAAAATTGGGACAACCTCTTCCACTCCTTCAATGTAACTATCAAATGCCTGAAATAAACGAGTGAAGTTTTGAGCAAACTGAGGACTCACACTTTTTGCCTTAGATGCTAAGAACGCATCCAATTTTTTCGAAACCGAGGCTTTTGCACTATCAGAAGCAACACAAAGCTGCTCAAGAGTGGAACTTGAAGCTTGCCCTTGGAGCGATTTGATGAGCCTTGCAGAAAAATTGCTTAAGCCTTCCTTATCATCTGCCTCGAGCTCTAGGGCTGGATACTTTTGCCTGAGATCTTGCAACAGGCTCAACTTTTCCCCGCCAGGATAGCTCTCGCAGTTTGTTTGAATCAGTTTTAAAAGAAACTCTAAGGACTCAGCTTGCTTAGAAGTCACAAGGCCTTGCTTTTTAGCTTCATTTAAATCAGCAAGAATTTTTTCAGCATCCTCTGCTAATGTATGACTTGTAGGGTTTAGCGCCATGATCCCTTTTAAGATGCGCTTTTCACAGTCTGGTACCACTGTCGAACTGCTTTGAATCGGATTAGAATCGATATCTACTCGTGACAAACCACCTTCCATGACGGCTGCAGACGAACTCGAATGCGATGATGTTGGGGTGGGAACTTCTTTTTTAGCCCTTCCTACTTCAACGAGTACCTGCTTCATTTGAGCAACAGCCCCTTGATTGCCACCACTGACATCTTTTTCTAATTGTTTTAAACCTCTGTTAAAAGACCGAAGCTCTTCAAAAGATTTGCTTTCTAGAAACGATCGAAAAGTTTTTGTGCTAGGATTGCTTTGCTGAATCATAAGTACAAGATCATCGCCTGCAAGATTAGGATTCGAAGATAAAAGAGAAGTTGTTCCAGCTTGAGAACTGACTTGTCGATCAGATAGCCCACTACTTTTTTCCTTGTAGTGACTTACTTGATGAAAAAACTTTTGCATTGAGTCATTTGGACGGCTAACCGCAGCCATAGTATTCTCCCCGTTACCTTCTTAAATGATTTAAGTTGAGCCGCTTAAAAATTCAGCTTAACTCAAAGTACTTTGAGCTCTTAAAACACAAATTCTATCTAACTGCAAATAAAACACTTAAGCCTCTGAGTTAGATATATGTGAGATAGAGCACAAATCCCATCTTTTATATATATAATTATAAAAATAATTTTAATAAACTATTATTTTTTACTTCATAAGTTGTTAACATTCAATAATAAAACAAGTTACTCTTGTTGACGGCTAGCTCTTAGCAAAATCCACCAAATAGAATGAATTGTAAGTCGAATACTGCAACTTGAAGTACTCCCCAAGCTCCCGTTTAAAAGAGGCTTCATCAGGATACTCTAGCAGTCCAACGTTATCATCCATCAAACGGTAGATTTTCTTTGCTGGATCGAAATGCACGTTCACAGCATGTCCTGCTCGAGGCTTTGTTGAATACATGATCACGAGAAACGAAGTCTGTCCACCTTTTCCATGAATCGCCATTTGATTCACCAAATTCTGATGAATATTAGAACTTGGGTTGACGAGGTGGATTTCATTTGTTTTTTTGATTCCAAATTCACCAGACTGCTCAAAAAGTTTTTGTCGTGCAACAGAGTATGAAATTTCTCCTTTATCCGCAGCAATGTACCAACGCTTCACTCTTGCTTGATTCATCCGGCTCTTGCTTGTGCTGCCCATTGTAATTTCTTCAATGGGTGCATCTGGATTTACCGCAAGAATCCCAAGACGATTCACTGAGTTGCTCATGCACACCCCATTGCCCAAATTCGTGTCCTTTTCGTCACCCTGGTTGTAGGGGGTTTTGATGTATGGAAGGTTTTTAACGAGCCAAACATGCTTATCAGCAAAAGAGCTTCTGTACCAGCTTTCAAAGTAGTCATTAGGACGTTTTCCAATCGTTTTAACGATCCGCCCCATATATTCCTCAAAGTCGATGTTAGAGGCGCCATCTACAGACTGGAAGTTAATTTGATTGATAAACAACTCCTGTGACCACTCGAGAACTCTAGGAAAAATCGACTCAGGATTGATGTATGAATACGTTCCTTCGACCAATTTCGAAAAAAGGCCCCCAGTCGATCCATCATACACTTTTTTGATCATTGTCCACGTTTCACTCGATTCCTTAAGAGCGATCATTTCGGAATAATCTTTAAGCATATGAACAATGCGTGGAAAATGTGACACAAAGTGTTTGCTCAAAGGTGGCTTCAATGGATGCATCGTGACAAATATTTTAAACCGTTTTTGCATCGTCTTATCTGCAATGTTATTTGTTGCGCTTTTAGCAAGACCGTTTAACTCTTCAAGAGAGTTTGATCGCTTCCTCAAGCCCTTAATCAACCTCACTTGTGCTTCCCGAATCGAACGCGCCTCTGTCTTTGCCTTATAGCCTTTGACATCAGAGAGCTCCACGCCATGCTTCTCTGCAACTTTCTGCATCAATAAAGTTTCTTCACTTGTGACAGCTAAAAGTTCTTCTGGTTTTTGAAGAATACCCATCGCATTTTCCAAAAAGACAAAATCCATCGTCGTCTCACCAGGATACTTCTTCTTCACGAATTCAATTTCTCTTAAAATGTCACTCACATCTGATTTAAAACTCACAGAAGCAGGATCAAGTCTAGATAGAAGCTTCTGGATGGTGCCAAAAGCGCGCACCTTACGCTCTTCAAGCGACTCAGCTTTTTTAACGCTTGCGCGACTTTCCAACTTAGAACTTTCAACAACCTCTTCAGTCGAAGAAAATCTCGCAAGAGCTTTTGAAAAGCTCGAAGACACCTTCTTTTTCTCTTCAACGGGGATTTCTAAAAGAGCCATGACCGGCTCCAATTCTTTTCCATGACCAGCCAACGCAAACTCACGCTGCATCATTTTCATTCCCGCTACAAACTGCGTTTTTAACTCTTTCGTAAAAAGGGGATGGTTTTCAACTGCTTTGACGTGCTTAGCAAGAGTCGTTAACATCCTCACAGCCTTTTCTCGGTATTCCTTGCTTTTAAGATTTCCAACGCTCTCAGGATTTGCAGTTAAAATTCCCTGAAAAACAGAATTTAAAACCACCTTTTTAACATCGACAATGCCCTTAATTTTCTCTCTTTGATTCTTTAAAGCATGCCTCGTATCAACCGATTCAAGAGATAAAGAGGTTTTCTCACATAGAGCGACCAACTTTAAAGCATTTCTAAGCTGAGCATCAGAAGAAACCTCACTTAAATAAGGAATCAAAACAACATGCTGAAAAAGGTGTAAATCTTGAACAGCCTTTCTCTTATCTCCGCTGCCCACATTTGCAATCGCAATTGGATAAGAACTGCGCATTCCCTCAGGAATTCCAAAAGCCTCATTCAACTGCTCAATAAAGGGACTCACATCCTTTTGATGTCCAACGTTCCCAAAAGCACTTTCAATCGCAACAAGTCCATCGTAAATCTTAACTTTTTCCTCAGTTGATAGCTCCGACGTCTCACACGCCTCTAAAAAATCAGTCACAAAAGTCTTGAGACTACCCGCAACAACAGTCCTTTTTTCCTCCTTGTCCAAATTCGTAAGCATTCCATCTTTAAACCCGGAAATAAATGCAAACAACTTTCCAGTTTTCAAAAGCTTCGCATTGTAAACATGAATCATTTCCTGTTGACGCCCCTTCAAAGCTCCTTTTGTATCAACAGTCTTCAGCTTCTCATAAAGAGCCATAGATTGATCGACAAACTGCTCCAATACAGCAACCTCTTCAGCAGTCGACGCATTTTTCAGTGCAGGAATCAAAACATTCCCCATAAACCGGTAGAGTTTCCCAGCAACAGCAGCTTGACCCCCAATGACCTTGGCCTCACTCAGCCCTTTCAACTCCAATATAAATGGATCCTTAATCAGCGTTGCATAGTCGCCGCCTAACTTTTCTCTCAAGCCCAATAGCAGCCCTAACCCCGCCAAATCCGTGGCAAACGGTGTTCCCAATTTCGCTTCCTGAAACTGGCCATCGATCAGCCTTACCTTTTCAACAAAAACGCCAATATCTCCCACAACGTCATTCTCAACGTCCTGTAAATAGGAAATCACGTCCTTGGCAGCTAAAGAAATCCCTTTCTCATTGCTAGCACGATGTTTTTCTGATGTATAATTTGTTTTTGACGGATTTGCAGCTTTGATAGCTTTGAACCCACTTGAATCTAATACAGAAGTACTCATTATTCTTTCCCCGATCCTAACTAATATAAATATTATAACATAATAAAATATTTAATATCAATATCAAACAGGAGAAAACAAAATAAGTTACTATTTCATAACTATCTTATCTTAAAAGATCTAGACTTTCTCCTCAGGAGAAAAGCCAGAGAACAGATCATGAGACGTACCCCTGACGACAGCGTCAATGACATCTTGGCTGATGGGGGCTTCCCGTCTTTTCTTAAAAACCTGATCGAGCTGAGACTCGAGTTTATCAGGAGCGACCTTACGGCGATCGTGATCCTTCTGATAGGAAGCGAAAGGGCTCTTCGAGCCATCCAAAAAAACATTATTAGCCATAATAAAACCCCGGGTTAATTGCCCAAAATATACACAAAGTAACCGAAAAAAGCAACCCAACTAAACTTTATACATACAAGACATCCCGCAGTAAAAACAGATAATCGATGAATGCAATGGTACTCCCAAAACGATCGTAGGAAGATAAAAGAACAACCCAAATTTTTACGCAACAAATCCAAAGATAGGCTTCCTATGTAAGGGATGCTCTACGTCACCTTACGTTCGATTTTTCAGCTTCTAGGGTTATTCGAATTTATTTAAATGCTCTCATGATATAGGATATTATAAATTGCATGATTACAATGTTTAAGTTTTCGAATGGTGCACAAAGCCCTTCTGTTTTTCCTTCTTCTTCCGACACTAATTTTCTGTGTTGAGAAGCAAAAACCTGAGAAATGCCAGGATACGTTTCAACAATGGTTTACGGGACCTTTATTTACTCCAATGGCCATTACACCCGAAAAAAGCCACCCGGCTTTAGAAGTTACTGTAGGATTTAAAGATATATATGGAGTCTATGATTCTGATTGGAGTATCAAAAATGTTCCAGATCTCTGGTCAGTATTTAATTACTATGATGCACAACTAGGGATTAGCTCGATACTGGGAATGGAAATTATCGCTTCATGGGCGGCTAATTTCCGACAAGGTGCCAGTGCTGTTCATTTGCAAGATACAACGCTTCGCGTGGGCTTTCAAGTTTGTAATGAAGTTCCAGGTACATGGATTCCTGATTTTAGAATCATCATACAGGAAGTGTTCCCAACAGGAAAATATCAGAATCTTAACCCTTCAAAAAATGAAACGGATTTGACAGGACTTGGTTCGTATCAAACAGGGATGTACCTTGCTTTCCAAAAATTATTCAAACTAAATGAAAAACATAAATATCAGATGCGATTTAGTGCTGGCTACTTTGTTCCAGCTCCGGTCCACGTTGAAGGTTTTAATGCATATGGAGGGGGATATGGAACGAAAGGAAAAATATACCCAGGGCATTACATATCGATATTTTGCTCTGGAGAATATAATCTCAATAAACGTTGGGCTCTAGCATTTGATTCAAACTTTCAATACAATTTTAAAGGAAGATTTTCTGGTAAACCAGGAAAGCTTGGGCCAGGTGTCAAGGCCCCAATCGCATCACCAGAAGCGGCATTTTTTACTCTTGCTCCAGAACTAGAGCATACTTTTACAGAGTGCACTGGAATGCTGTTAGGAGTATGGTTTAGCGTATTTGGAAAAAACTCGCCAGCATTCGTCTCAATGTTTGTGTGTCTTTTGCATGTATTTTAATTAATGATTACTTTTTCTTTTGTCTATCGAACGGCTGTCAGCATAATGTTTTATCTTTTTAGAGTCTTCGATATATGAATCAAAAATTACGATTAATCCTCCTATGGTTATGATAATAGAGCCAGTCACTGTTGTTGATGCTACAGTTTCTTTGGTGACGATCCAATTAATAAATTCAACAAATACAGGAAGAAAAAAGCTAATAGCTCCAATAATGTATGTTTCCGTATAGAAAAAAGCCTCCCAGATGCAAAACAACATCATAGCAAAGAAAAACCCTGAAAAAATCATAGTTAGCGTAGATCTGTAATCAGGAAACTTCCAACCATATATAGTGCCAAATATAATGGCTAATAATAAGGAAGAAGCTATTCCTATTATTGATTGGTATAAGCCAATTCTTATTGGAGGATCTTGTTTTACAAGATAACAAGTAATAATTGTAATGAGAGCTAATGTTACTCCAGATAGAGTTCCAATTGTTCCGCCAATTAAATCATATAAGGTTCTTATATCATAGCTATATACATAAATCACTCCAGCTAGCCCAATCAAAATACCAATTAAAGCCGCGACTCTGATTTTTATGCCAAGTAATCTTAGCATTATTACCACCCAAAAAGCATCTGTACTATACAACATAGAGTTGTCAACCGTATTAGTCCAAACTCTCGAAAGCGAATAGCACCATAGGCTTATTATGGCAGTGATACTCCTCACAAATAATAGCCTTGGCTCTTTTGGTTTTAAGAATTTTACCCCTCGAATTATGCAAAATAAAAAGAAAAATACGAACATCGCGCTGTGGGCAATCGTAAATTCAATAAAAAGTGTTGAAAGTGAGCTTGTGAAAATTTGATTTGGCTGAAGAGTTTCAACTTGAAAGAAAACTGTATAAAATGCGAGGAGCATCCATCCAACAAATGTTAGAATAATTCCAAGGTGCCTTTTTTCTTGAGTAACGACAGGTACTTGATGATGTTTTTCTGAAAGAAGAGCTAGTGTTCTGTAACGCTTAATAAACTTCATTTCTAAATATCATTCACCCTCAGCCAAAGAAATATTTCTGAGTTTAATACCATTCATTCCCACGAAGGTAGACAAAATGCTTGCGGGCAACTTTCTTTCCTTCGTTACTAGTTTGAAACTTGAATGGTAACTCTTTTTCCTTCAGCTTTTTTACTATCATTTCACATACTTGATCAATAGGTTGTAAGTCAAGAAAGATATATACGAGAAAAGGATGAGGATTGTTATTTTGAAAATACTTTCCGTTTTGAAGTTCGATCTTTGTATCTATTGGTCAGGCTGTTTAGCAGAAACAAAAACGTTCGCTTATGATAGAGTTATAGCAACAAATTCAAATGCAGCTTTTGATACGAACTAGTGTCCGAAGTAAACACCATTGACAATAGCGCTAATGCTTCTGGTAAATAAAATCAGTAGTTTTTTCTTAAGCTTTTTGATGAAAGCGGCAGGCTTTCACATTATCTGAGTTTCGTTTGTCAGAGATTCTCTTCAATGGCTTTCTGAAATCTATTGTCGAGCTCTAAAAACCCTGTAGTTGATGAGTTTGTAAGGTATGCTTGGCAAACAGCTCCAAAAATAAGAGACCTGGTAAGTTGGAAATTATCTGTGTCGATTGCTGAGTAATCAGAATCGAAATTTACTGGAAAACCACAGTTTAGAAGATGGATACCGTTGATGTTTAAATCTGAATGACAGTTGAAAGTACGCGCTGTGTTTTTTCGGAGATAAACCGAGTCAAATTCACGGTCAGATGATGACACGCTTGCTAATACAACTGGTTTCTTTAAGTATTTGAAAGTTTCTTTTGTCAGAGATGTTTCACCTGTAGAGCCAATGATTAAGTCGAACTCAGAGAGTCTACTGTTTAGGTTTTTAAGGGGAAACATGCTCTTTGTAGGATCCATATCAAAATAAGACACATTGTATTGATCTTTGAGAGTTGTAAATATCACTTTGCCAAGTGTGCCGTATCCCATAATCAAAATGTTCTTTGGCTTAGGTTCCAAATGTGCAATTTTTTCGCTCAATTTGCGGAGTGCTAAATTAATGATGATTGGACTTTCATATTTCATTTTTACCCAAGAACGAGCTGTATTGATCACCGGAAAGAAAATGTTTTGCTTGCTTACTCTGTTAAATCCAGCAGAGGTTTGTTCAATTCCTATCACATTGTTGAGAGAGTGAGAAAGCTTTTCATTAGCTATTTGGATCAAGAATCCGCCATCATCTAAAATAATAATTTTATCGAAGTCTGCTAGGTCGAGATCTTCGATGATGTTGTTAAAAAATTCGTTAATATTTTGATCAAACGCTTGATCATATGCTCCATGACTATCGAATGTGGCGCTCATTGAGGAGATATTAACTCCATCGTTTTTTAGTTGCTGATAGACTTTTGGATCTGTCGAGTAGCATTTCCCTATAATATGTAGATTTTGAGGTTTTAAACCCTTATTAAAAAACTCGTTAAACATGGTGTAAGTAGTTGAATATAAATGTTGAACGCAGATTATTAGGGTTTTGTCAAAACTCACACTATTGAAGTAGTCGGCAGACCATCTGAGCAAGGGCAACTTTCTAAGTAATGAAGTTTTTTCTTTTAACAAGTTTTTCATGTTTGAGGTAAAACGTCTTATTTTAAAGTGATAAATCATAAATTTTTATGAATATAAACTCAATAAAAAGTTGCGTAATTTTTATGACAGATGAAAATATAAAGGTTTTCTTTTTAATTTTATTCTATAGCGTGGTAAAATCTTCTCTAAAATTTCTTGTAAGGGTTAGTTTATGTCTATGCGTTCCCACTTAGAAACAGATCATCTCCACGAAGATTCGTCGTTGAATACGATGGTCCATGATGCAGAATATCTCATTTTAGGAAGTGCGTTATCGACGTATGTCGAAAAAGTTATTGTTGACGAGGTGCAACCAGAGGAAACGTGCCGCCATTTGATAGCAAGAAGAGTGGCTCAAATCGTTGCGCCTATATTAGCATGTGTTGCAAAGCTCTCTTTTATAGCACTTAGTGTGGACGCAGCAGGATCAAATGCGGCTCTCGCTGGATTACTTGCTTACGGAAACGTTACGGCTTTTTCGATAATCATTTCTTGGTGTGCATTGAATATGATTCGAGACATAATGTCTCCTAAACATGCAGAAGAGCAAACAATAGAAAAATCAAAGCTTCCTAATTGGGCAAAAGTTGCTATTGGGGTTGGCTCATTTGTACTGGGTTTGTTTGCGCAGTTTAGCTTAGCCTATTTGGTCTATGTCTATAACAACAATAACATCTTAATGCCGATAGCAGTTATGGTTTCGGATCCTTGGTTTCCTGTTTACTCGACGTGGTGTGGGTTAAACAAGTTAGCTAAACAAAGGACTTATTCAAACCTAGAAAAAGAAATCACTAGAAGTGAAGCAGGACCATATTAATGGTCTCATGCGTGCTCAATCTGAACTTTGTTTAATCTCTACTGGGTCTAGAAGGAGTTTTCGAGAACGCTTAGAGGGTATTGTTGTCGAAAGTGATGATAGACCTGGGAAGTACACAAAGGAAATGCTTGAGAGAAAGGTTGAAGTGATTCCTCGGCCAAGTTGTGTTTACCAGGTAATTGAAAAGGTGGTTTTTGCAATTGGATTGGTTTTTCTCCTCAGTCAATACATAGTTATAGGTCGTACAGGATTTGCAGGCTGGAAGCTTATTTGGGATCAAAAATTCTTTGATGGGTTTATGACAGCCATTGTGCTAGGTGCCTATTTATACATAACAGGTGTTGCAATTCCGAATGCCGCAACCCGTTTATTTAGTTTAGTTTCGGGTTTGTTTTGTTGTAATTATCAAGCCACGCTTGCTCAAAAAACTGCTCCGGTTATGGCAACCCTCTTAACACTATTCACTTTGTTGACAACTGGTTTTTCTTGGGGACCAAATAAACAAATTTCGGAGGATTATTTTAATGGGTGGCTGCAAACAGTGATGCTTACTACAGCTCCCGCTTCAGTTGTCTTGTTAACGACATCAATTGTACTCATTGTTGCTGACATTGTATTGGAGCACTATGTCGTATGGCTTAAAGATGAAGATGCAAGAGGTGATATGAAACTTAAATGGAAGTATGATGACTATATTCAAGCCCTAGATAAGTGCTCAGTTTTTGAATATGCAAAATTTTTAACGGTCATTTCAGCTAATCATTTGGATGACATTTCACCCAAAGCAAGCGGCCTGGTTGGACGTTTAGGTGTGTACTTGAGAGCAAGTGAAGAAACTCACCTGCTATGAAATGTTTCTCTAATCTTTTTTATTTTACTTTTTTGGAGTGAGTTCTGATAATTCCTACATTTAAGAGGAATGATTCATGGAAAAAAAGTATATAGATTTGAGAATTTTCTTTATCGTTTCTTTAGTCTTTCTTTTTAGAGGACTGCTTATTGGTGAAAATTCAAAAGAGCTTTCAATTTCAGAGTTTTTAGTTGCTTTAGATGGGTCAGGTAACTTTTCTTCTATTCAAGCTGCTATTAATGCAGCTGTAGAGGTTGGAGGAAATGCCACTGTTTGGATTAAAAACGGTAGTTATTTCGAAGACTTAAGCTTATATAGTGGCGTGAACTTAGTTGGCGCTTCTGGACTAGGCGATCTCGGTGATGTAGAGATAACCGGAGTACATACACCTCCTATATCTGGCCATATTGTCCTTAGAAATATAAGGTGGAATGGGCTTGATTATATTTTATTTTCCGAGGAGGCTGGAACTTGTCATATTACTGTTATTGATGCGTTATTGAATGTGCAAGATGGCTATTCATTTTATCTTCCAAACTGGGATGGCCTTGGAGGTGGGGCGTTAGAATTACAGGATGTAAATCCGGGCTTTCCAGAATGGTCTCAAGATGGAGGAGTTTATAATCCATATGGAAGGGCTAAGATTTTTATTTACAATGCTGGACTTGGCATAGGGACTGAAAAAAATATGTTTCTTAGTGGACCGGTTAATATGCTTGCTTCGTGTATTGGTTGTGCATTGCAGCTTGATTTGGATGCTGAGTTGAATTGTAATTCTAGTGTTATTTCTCGAATAATTTTTGAAGGAAGTTCTTTTGGGAATGTTTCCAATACACATATTTTAAGTGAAACTGGGCCTGCAATTACTATGAACTCAACAGGAAAGGTCTCATTCAATACATGTGTTATAGATGGGACTCAAGATCCGGTTATTTCAGGCAATGATTTAGGGGTTTTTAATATCAACGGTTGTGCTTTTCCAAATAAATCAAAAATTACCTTGCAACATGACCTCTCTATTAACGACTCAATGAAAGTAGGAGCTCTAGAAATGACATCGATGCACGTACTGCTTTTTACTGGCATAGGAGCGCCTTCTTATGAAGCTCCCAAGGGCTCTTTATATCTAAGAATAGATGGCTATTCCAGTACAACTCGAATCTACATTAACATTGATGGGAGTAGTCAGTGGACTTACGTTCAGAGTGGCCAGTGAAAACATTATTTTTTATATTATCCATCTCTGTTTTTTACCTGAATTAATAGAAGGACACAAAAACTTTTTATAGAAACAAAAGAGTTGAATAGTATCTTTGTTTTTTTTATCCTTTCTGAAATAAACGAATGAAAAATTGGCTTACATCATGAAAAGAATTTTTATGTCTTTTTTCTCTTGATTTGCTCTGGAATACTTATTGCTTGTGGTCCTTCTTCAGCTGACACTTCCTCTTTTCGCCCTGAAGTTAAGCAGATAACACAATCGAATCAAAAAACCATTTACCACTTAAGTATTGAGAAACAGTACTTAGATTTTATTATTGATGGAAAGAAAATTGTTGAGGGGCGATTAAATGTTCCTGACTTTTCGGCAATGAAAGAAGGTGATTTAGTCTATTTCTCTGATTCAGAAGGTGGTAGAGCTATCTGTAGGGTCACAAGTATAGGTCGTTATGATTCCTTCAATAAGATGCTTGTTTCTGAAGGAGTGGTGAACATGTTACCGCAAATAGATCCGAACACAAACTCTTCAGAAGAGATGGTTATCAAAGGGACAGTCATTTACCGAAGCTTTCCAGGTTATAAGGAAGGCATTAAAGTCTATGGTGCAATCTCGTTTGGGCTTCATTATTTAGGAGACGAATCAGAGTTAGCCGAAATAGATATTGTTAATGTCAATGATGCGTAATTAAGCTAAAGTTGCGTGGGACTTTCTTGCTCTTCTGCTGAAATGCCGCTGATAAAGGACATTTCGTCTAAGAGTTCGTGAATTAAGGCTTTGGGAGAAAGGTTTTCAGGGTACCACTTTTTCAAGGCCTTTGAGTAACCAATTCTTGCTCCATGGAACAATCTGTTTAAAGTCATTGGGAGCTCGATCTTTTGTGGTCCACAAATGATATTGATTTTGTGGAGTCCCTGTCCCTTTAGTCTTCGAAAAATATTTAACCAATAACGCTTTGGAGCGTTTAAGGGACAACTTGCTAAGATATGTCTTTTCCCTTGGGGAGAAATCCCGACTAAGAGGTGGCCGATTTCATCCTGATCATCCTTTTGGGAAAAAATCGGGTTAATAAAAACTATGGCATACTCGGATGAAAGTTCGGGTGATTGCCATTTGAGGCTGTTCCCTTGGAGTGTGTTTATTACGCCTTGAATGTTGGCGGCATCAAGTTGAATACCGAAACGGGCCTGCGTTTCCTTCATAATACTAGATAGAGAGCACCCGCTAAGGTAAGCACTTAGAATCGCTTTTTCAATGATGGTTGGGTTGAATGTGCTTGGAAATTTTTTTGTGAGAGCTGTTGTGTTGATGAGATGCTTTGCGAGTAGTTCAAAGGTGATTGTGCTAAGGAGTTTTTGGGGAGTAGGGTTAAATAAGAAGTATTCGTCCAGCCCTTCTATGTAGAGGTTCCTTTTTACTGTGGCTATTCTGAAGCCGTGGCTAAGGAAAAAAGCTAGAGTCTCTGGTTTAGCAGAGGAAACTGTTACAAAAATCGATTCAGCTCCTAGATCAACAGCTTTTTGAGCAATGCGTCGAAGTAGTTTAGATGCAATTTTCTTTCCAGAGTTTTTTAGTGCGTTGATGACAAATAGAGTCTTGATTTCGAAAGTGTTATCGAAATCTATATCGGCAAATTCACTGGAAAGAGCGTTTTTATAGACGATGATGCCAAGTTCGCTTTGGTTCTCAGGAGAAATAAGAATTTCACTTGTCCGATCTTTTGCAGTAGATATTTTTTTTAATGCTGGAGTTTGGTCTCCGTAAAGGGGGGCAATATCTTGAGAAAAATACTCTTCAATATGGCTAAAAAACAGGGGTGTTTGGCCATTAACTTCCATAAAATAAGGAAGTTGCTTTGAAGTAGGTTTTTTTTCACAAGTGCTCATGACTCATATTCCGTATATTTCTCATTCTTACCCTTCACAAGCTTCGGAGGGTATTTTGCCTCAGTTTTTTTGATTTTATTCCAAAAGGCTTGATTTAGGTCGATATCAAGGAGGGTCGATAGGCGAATGAGGTAGTGGAGAACATCTCCGATTTCATCTGAGATTTGTTCTCTTTTTTTAGGATCATTAATGACCTCAAAAGATTCATTTTCAGTAAGCCACTGAAAAATTTCCATTAACTCTGATGCCTCTATTGCGATGCCCATTGCGATGTTTTTTGGGGTATGATACTGATCCCATTCGCGCTCTTCGACAAAGCGTTGAGAGTATTCTTGCATCTCTTTGATGTTTAGTTGATTATCGGTGGTTTCTGCCATTGCTTACCCCAATTGTTTTTTTGAAGACGAAAATATGGGCTACATTATCCTTCAGAGGCTAAAAAAAAGTCAACTTGATGCGCATAATTACGCTTTATTCTGACTAGATTTTAAAAATAATATTTATTGTTATCAATATAAATTATAAATAACAGGGGTCGTTTGATAATAAGTTGGTAAATAGCAAAGCGATCGCTGTTGTTGGTAGATTGTGGATATCATCCATATGCACTTGTTAATGGTATTAGTTAGAGGGGGCGGAGCTTTTCAAGCTGTTGAATAATCTTCTCTTCTTCTTGAGTGACTTCTCTTAGCCTTTTGATAAGCAGATTATACCTTTCAAGGTCTGAATCTCTGGAGAAAACCAGTTCGCTATTATTTGAGACGTGAAATAAACCTTCCGTTTCTATGAAAAAGTCAAGAATGCTGTCAAAGGTTTGCATGACCGATCTTTCGATGCTAAAGTACTCTCTTGTTAGCTTTGTTGGCGTAGTTTTTCCTGCTTCGAATACCGTTTGAAGTCCTATCTTAAGACTGTCGTACTTAAAGTTTGTTGTTTCGACAAGGGATTCTAGGAGAGTAAAGGCCTGTTCATATATTGTTTCACAGTCGTCTAGCTTTTCTAAAAACTCCTCGACTTTTCCTTTTGAATGGATAAGTTTGTTATACTCAGAAACATTTTCAAAACTGAAAATATCAGTTAGCCCTTCGATAGAATCCTTCAACTCTTTGTTGATTGTTTCAATAGCTGCGAGCGGCTCTTGGATTAATGCTAAGAACTCAACAAGATCAACTGATTCTTCTGATCTGTTGGGTAAGGTGTTTCCAAAGCTTGCTAATGGGACAAGCATCAACGTGAAAAATGCTATTCGAATTACCAAATTTTTTAGAAATGCAAGCATGTTTTTCTCCAGTTTTTTATAAATGAGCACTCACCTTATGACATGATATGCATGTTTTCATCAATTTCTTCTTTGGGATCGAGAGAGGTGCCTTAGCCAGGTGGGGATGTTTAATAAAATTCTAAGAAATTTCTCCCGTAATTTCTTGATAAACCAGTTTTGCGTATTCTCTTATCTCACCCCATTTTGGGTTGCTGATGATCTCTTGATCGCTTTTGTTCTTTTCAATAGTGCTTTTAAAAGCCTCAACACGATCACATAGGCTTTTGAGCATGGTATATTGCTTTTCAGGCATCTCAATGTGTCCAACATCTTTGTGTCTTAGCGCATCTTTTCCGTCTCGGATAAGAGTTACAGTTGTTTCTTCAAAATTATCGTGCTCCATGGGAGGCTCTTTACGAATCCAATATCGCTCTTGGTAGTCTTGGCTTGAGATGACCCATATGGCGCGCATGAGATGAAGAAAGTCTGTGACTTTTTCGCATGACTCTTCTTTGAGTTTTGGATTTTCCATAATTTGTTCCATCTCTCGAACTAAAAAAGGAGGGTAAATCTCTCGTCTCTCTTCTAAAGACATAATTCCTAGTTCCTTATTGAAGTCATGTTCGAGTTTCGCTAGCCATTCATCGTAGCTTCTCTGCTCTTCAGGGCTTCTTTGAAGTTTTGCTAAATGATCTTTAGCTTTTTGGAGAATTTCCATTGCCTCGTCGAAAGGAAATTCCCAATAATCTTTTTCTGGATGACTGTAGAACTGTATTACAAACTCATTGGGTATTTCAGCAGAAATTTCAGCCCATTGATTTTGTTTATAATCAATCTCAGCAACCAAATTTTCTCTATCAGGGAGATCTAAAATATCTATATTAAAATCGCTATTGTTCATTGTTTTGGCTCCAAAAAACCTACAAATTCACCATTCGTTTTGAACCTTACTCCTGGTCCTTTTTCACTGCCTATTTTAATATCAAAAACATCCCCATATCGTTTTTTTGTTGCGTCTTGAATAACAACTCGATCCGGATGATTGAGGATCTCATCCAATACCTTTTGACCTTGTCGACTTACTTCTTCAGGCGTTCCTTTTGGTTTAGGAAAGACAGAGTCTAAACGATCTGTTTTCTTTTGCAAAGCTCTTCCTGCTGTAGAAAGCTTTCCTTTGCCTGTCTTTGTTCCTGCGTCACTCAAATCAGCAAAAGAGATTGTTTTTGTTTTTCCATTTTCGCAAAAAACAAGGTGGCTTGGGTTGTCACTTCCAGCATGAATGACTCGGTCGGACTTGATGTGTCGGCTTCTTGAACCAAAACCACTTCTGTATGCTGGTTGATTGACCTCTTCAAGAAAAACTCTTTCTTCGGCGAGGGTTCGCATTGCTCTTTGGGCAGTGGTTTCTATTTCTTGGACCACTCCGGTGCGTCCTGAAGGACTTCTTACTGGGCCTCCCATCATATAGCCACCGGTTCCGCTGACAACAAGGTCTGAGGTGGTTTGGAGCATGTTAAAGCCGGGCTGTGTTCTATCGTAGGGAATGGCTCTTTCTGCTAGGTCTTCGAGTTTTTCTGTGAGCGTTGGTATTTCGATGGGGTTGCCTTGTGTGTCGACATTGATGGAGCGGTCTCGGTTGGTGAAAAAGTCGAATATGCCTCCGATAAATCTTGCAACGGATGTTGAGAGGGCTGCGAGTTGGGAGTGTTGGGCTTCTATTTCTTCTTTAGGGTCGAGAGAGGTGCGATCGGGGTTGGCTCCCCATCTTAGCCAGGTGGGGATATATGACTGGGTGGGTTGCTCATCTTCGTATTTTTCTAATATGGGGAGTTCTCCTGGCTTTTTGGGCTGTGGTTGTACGGGTGTCATTTCTGGTTCAGGGTGCGAAGATGGGTGATGATGAGCATATTGCATGGGATGGTGTTCTGTGTGAAATGTGTGAGCGGGGGTGGCATATGCTGCGTTGGGTTGGGCAGGTTCGCTTTGCTCCATGCGGGCAAGTTCTTCTGTTTTTAGAATGAGGTGGTGTTGATTCTCTTCGCGTTTGGTGGGGGCTTTAGGTTCTGAGTAGAGGGGCATGGTTTTACTGAAGGCGACGGTTCCTGTGACTCCATGGTCGTCTAACCATTCGGTTGCTTGGTCTGCTTTTTGAAAGGGCCATCTCCATGCGTGGTACCAGAATCCATGCTCTTTTTCTGATCCTTTGTTTTTGGTGTTGATGTCCATGAGCTGTTCTTGCAGGGGCTTATGGTCACTTTGTCCTACTGTTTCAATGGGAAGAGGGGTTTTAGATTTTTGCTTTAGATTTTGAATGTAGTCGTTGGCGATTTGTCTATTGTGTTTGTTAGTCTTGCCAAGGGTTGTGCTTGCTTTTCCGATGGCGTCTTCGAGGGCTTGAGGATGACTCTCTAGGGGCTTTTTAAAGATCTTTTTGCCATTTCGGTAAAGTCTAACTTTATTTTTTGAGGTGTCTAATCTAAATTCATGGGATGCTAGGTCTGGGATGGGAGGGATATCTTCAATAGATCCTCCTGCTTTTAGGTAGGCTGCTTGGGCTTGATGCATGGCATCTGCTAAATGATGTGTTTGAGCCAGGTGATCGGTTGTCATTTTTGTCCAATCATTGGCTTGTTCTCTGCTTTTGAATTCTCCTAAGTTGATAGAGGGTCCTAGTCCGTTCACTGGAGCTGCGTAGGATGTATAGGTGTTTTTATTTCCTTCTGAGTTTTTTGTTTTGTGAACACTGTAGACATATTCAGGTGCTTTAGGAGGTGAAATATAAGCTGGTAAACTTGCTTTTATTGAGATAGTATAGGCGGAGACTGTCTTTTGAATGTGAGTGTTATGGCCGTTGATGTGTTTTTCGATGTAATCCATTGCATGTTTAGCGGCTTCTTTGCCTTTTTCTCGAAAAGCTGGCTCTGATTCCCCATTGATATACACTTTGATTTTTTCTTTTGTCGGGTTGTAGGTTACCCGGTAAGATTGTTGTGCTTGGGTTTGCGCTGGAGGAATTTCTGAGGGGGATTTTCCAAGATATAAGGCTTCTTGCTGGCATTGATAGGATTGGTTGTTTCCTTGATAAACTAGGCTCTGTTGCCTTTGCATCAGTTGCACATATTTTTCTGCCCATTTGCGTTTGGGAAATGTGCTGTCTAATCCGTTAACCGTAACGGTTACGTAATCTGCTTTTTTTGAAGGTCTGCCGAGCCAACTATTGTGGGGGTAGTGTTCCTCGATCGCATAACTTAATGGGGCTTCGTTTGGCTTTTCCATGAGATGATCGGTGCTTTCTTGATCTAAGCGGCTTTCTGAGATCTCTGATTCTCGGCACTCTTCTTCGCAGCTGGAGGGATCTAGTTCGATTTCTTCAATTTCAGATTCATCGTCTGAGCTGTCTGGTTCAACTTGTTGCGCGTCTATTGCTTGACGTCTGCTGATAATTGCATCTGTTAGCGCTGCATTGATGGATAAGTCTGACTTTAGGGCTGTGGCAATGCGTGACACCCATAATGCGCTATTCCGGTATCCGGCTGATTTGAGTGTTTGGGCGTTCCATTGAAGAAAGTTGTTAATTTTGGATGTGATGAAAAACAGTCCTGAAGAAACAAAGTGTCGTTCGTCGTTGCTAAAACCTGTATGAATCAGTCCTCCAAGGGTGTCTTGGAGCTCTTGTGAGGGCTGTCTTGTTGAATGACTAAAGACTGTTGAAATCCCACATCTTATGAGCGTTGATTTGATAAAGTCTTTGCCAATGTCAAAAAAAGAGGCTGCACCTCCTGTCATATGCAATTGCAGTAGAGATCTGCTGGCAAGAGCAATGATGCGTAGGCATTGGCTTTCTTGTTTAGGATCTAGGGCTCTATGAGAGAGTGAGACAAATGATCCGACCATTTGATCAGTTAGATATCTTGGGTTGGGGCGGATAAGTGTGGTTGCTGATGCAAATGTTAGATGTAAGAGCTCTTGAATGACTGCCTCTAGGGTAGATGCGCTTAGGTCGTTGGCTGTAGGAGTCAGGGTATTAGTAGGGGTTGGGTTGCTAATTGCTGGTATCCGCGCATTTCGTTCGCGTAGTTCTTGTTCTTGAAGGTGCTGTGCACGGCTTTTAGTAGTGTCTTATGCTGCTTGAAATACTCTATAAGAATCAGGCCTCCTACGATAGAAGTGAGCCGCTGTTGCAATGTTGGGTTGGGCTTACTATTCCAACTTAAGAAATTTGGAATGCCTTGCTCTCGGTTGATCCAGCCTTGATCGTTGATGCATAGCTCTTCTTCTTCCAAAGCTTTTAAGAGAATCTCTTGCGCTTTACATGCAAGCTTTTCTAAATCACCGTTAGCTAATTTCTCTGCTGTGCCTGGTGAGTCTATTGGGAAGATTATCGTGATCCCATTGAGTTCATGATTGACCATTGGGGTTGAAACGCGACTGAAATAATCCAATGCGTCAAACTTTTCTCTGGAGGCTTTGGCTATTTCTTTGGGTTCAATGTTTGCAAAAACTTTTTCTATATGGTGAGAGGACTGTTGACCTGTTTGAAAAAATGAAGAGTTTTTCATCTCGTCTACCACTCGTCCAAAAAGCTCTGAGATGATTCCACGAACTTGGTCAAGTCGTGTTACGGTTAGAGTGAGATATTCCAGCTGAAGTTTTACGATTCTAAATGTCCGCTGACTTAAGGATGGATAAGTAAAAGGATAGCGCTTAGCAACTGCGCTGAGATCAGATCCAGCTTGGTTGAGATCAGATGGTTGGTAAAGAGAGGGAGTTTCTCTATCGCAGCCATAATTTTCAAAATCACTTTTGTTTTTCTCAATTGCAGCTAGTTGACTATCGATGGAGACGATAGAGATCTGTTCCCCTAGGGGATTCGGTGCAGGTTGCTTTGTCGGCACATCAGCTTGATGCCATGCCCTTCCAAATAGAGAAGATGTTAACCAGTGATATCCGCTTGAAGGAACAGTCCAAAGTAGATAGTTAGAATAGTCAAAGACTCTATTGGCAACGACTTCAAGGGTTGAAGAAGTAGATAATGGTGGCGGCTGCTTGATTGGAGTGGTTTGATTGAAGAGCTTTTGACCCTTGGGTAGCCTGTAACCGTGTTTTATTGGCAAGGGCGAACGGTTTCTAAAGCGCTCGATCTCTTCTTTTAAGTCTCTAGGGAGCCGTTGCTCAACGCATGTGTTTGTATCAAGACAGTGTTCTGATCGGTTTGTGAATATAAACATGGGAGAGTCCCATTTAAATTTTTCCCTCAAAAATCGAGAGTAATCTAAGCCGGACTACTTTTTAGTTCAACCCGTATTTTCTACTGGTCTTCTAAGGCTGCGTAAGGAAGTTGACATGAAGGATAGAGCGTCAATAAATCTTGTTGTAAAATTTACTGATGGGATAAGTTTTGAACCATCTTTTGTTAAAGGGAGGTATCTTAGGGAGGATTAAACTTAGCAGGGTTGAAAAACTCCCCGAGATACCTCGGATCTTTTTTTATGTTTAATCATATGAATCTGTGTTTTTTTCACTCAACTAAAGAAAAAATTTCAATTTTTTCTCACTAGCTCTTTTAGTCTTTATATAAAATTTACATTGGCTGCGTAATTGGTTTGTAATTAACCGTTTAATTGAAATGTTTAATTGAGAAGTAAGAGAAATAGTGGTGGTCAATAAGTTTTTATATAAGTAGTTTCTACTCAGAGGATTCTTTATTTTTTCGAATTGAAACCTTCTATTAAGTTTTTGTTGCATGGTTTTGCTATTAATTATAATTTTAGATGTGTAGTTATTATATGGTCTGACTTTTTAATGGTTGTGCAAATTGAGCGACAGCATAATAATGCGTAATCATGTTTTTTGAGGGAAAAATTTTATGTCGGAACATGTGAATTTAGTGAAAGAGATTATTCGTAATTTTCACTTAGAAGATAAACGTGAATTCTACCTGAAGCAAATGTTTTCATCGAAACTTCAATACCGCATTGTTACGGAAGAAAGAGAAGGAAATGAAACATGTCTTGCTAATTTAAAAGACTGGTACGCTGCCTTTCCAGATTTATCGTTAAGTTTGGTTGAGATGCATGAATATGGCAAGATGTTGGTGACGATTGTTCAAACTCAAGGGACACATTTAAATCAGTTTGAGGGTAGGGGATCAACGGAGGGGTTAGCTTCGGGACTTATGTATGAGTTTTCCAAGTTGAAACCAACTCAAAAAAAAGTGACATGTCGTCTTGTGGTTGTATTCGTATTTAGAAATGATAAGATTGAAAACTTATCTGTGTATGCTGATGAAACTTCATTGGCTCATCAGCTCGGCTTGCATCCTCTTTTGTTGCATTCAATAGAGCACAAAGACTTGCGTAGAAACAGACAAATCGTTTTAGAGCACTTAAAAGGGGTATTATCTATTGATTTATCTGATCGAGAGATCGAATGCCTTGTGTTTGGGGTGAGCGGTTTTAGTTCAAAATACATAGGAGAAATATGCGATCTCTCTTTCAGAACAGTTGAGTCATATTTACAAAGCGGCTATCGGAAGTTGGGGTGTTTTGGAAAGCAGCACTGCTTAGAGATAATCATCGAAAAAGAATTGTTGTCCATAGTGCATGACCTTTGTAGTATTCTACTGAAACTGAGAGAAGCTAAGGGATAAGCATTTCAAAAAATGTAGCTAAAAAGCTACAGCTAGTGTCTGATCCACGTTGTGAAAATTGAATAAGGAACAATATGGGAAAGCGATCAAAAAAATACAAAGAAGAGTATCTATATAAGCTAGCTGCAGAACCCAAAAGAGGCTGCAGGCATATCTGAATGAGTGTTGACAAGATGATGATCCTGTTGTTTTTCTTTGAGCTTCTCAAGTATGTCTGCAGAATTTTAAAGGAGCGTGGCTTCGAGGCTGTTCAGGCGTTCTTCGAGGCGATTGAGATGTGTTTCTAGATGCTTCAGTTTTTCTTCAATGGGGCTTTTTGGAATAGGACTATTTTTTTCTTCGATGAGTTCTTTGACGGTGACTTCACCGTTTGTATATTGTTCGATTTTAAGGGCAAGCTCGAGAGAGGGTTTCCGCTCTTTTCTTAGCAGTTGATAGAGGTATGAGGTTGAAATTCCCAAGTCTGAAGCGAATTTTTTCACGGGTAAATCGTACTTGAATAAATAGCCTTTCATTTTTCAACAATTTCCGTTTCTGTTGCAAAGACTAATCCCTAAAGTTTTTTAATAAATGTGTAATATTCATGCTTTTGCATACGGGGAGTTGGAGAAAAAAACATTACTATAGTGTTTGTTACGGAAGATAAATTTCTTTGGGCGACTTTTTTGGTCAAGGACTGCGAGGGGCTTTTGTTTGTGTTGAAAAGAAAGGAGGTGGAAATCTATGCTGGAAATGTTTTGTGAAAGGGAGACATCTCAGGGAGCGTCAAACTTAGCAGGGTTGAAAAGACTCCCCGAAATGCCTCAGAGCTAATTATTCGCCCCGATCTTACGGGGTTGTTATTTTTTTCTCAACTGCAGAAAAAATTTTAGATGGAGACGTTATCATGAAGAAAGTTTTAGTTGCACTACTCATGTTTTTTTGTATCGGGGTTTTTGCTAAGCCTGTGATCGTTATGGAAACAACTGAAGGGACGATAGAAATCACATTAAAGCCTGAGGTAGCACCTAAAGCTTGTGAAAACATGGTTCAACTTGCAAAGAAGCAATATTATGATGGAACGAAGTTTCATCGGGTGATTCCTAACTTTATGATTCAAGGTGGAGATCCTGAGGGAACGGGAAGAGGTGGAGCGTCTGTTTGGGGCGTTAATTTTAAGGATGAGTTCAAGTCAGACGTGAAGTTTAATCGTCCTGGTCTTCTCGCGATGGCCAACCGCGGTCCCAATACCAACGGGAGTCAGTTCTTTATCACAACGACAACGACTCCATGGCTTGATTACAAACACACGATTTTTGGTGAGGTTACAAAGGGATACGACGTTGTCAAAAAGTTAGAAAGTTTTGGTTCTCCTTCTGGCTCACCAAAGAAAGAACTCAAACTTATTCGTGTAACAGTCAGAGAAGACGCAGAGTAATTCTGCGTCATCTGTTTTCTTTTCAAAAATTAATCTTTTGTATTAGCCTGCTGATGTTTTTTGTCTAAGCATTGGTAGGGTATGCTTAAAAAACTCTTTTTTCTCTTAGTTTCATGTTCAGTTTTAGTTGCAGATGATGATCCCTACCTCATGTCCGACTTTGGGGGGGAACCTTCTGGCATAGTTGAGGGGTGTGTCAATGTGATCACAGGTGATTATGTTGTCAGACGGGACGATTTGGTTGTGAAAGGACTGGAACCGATTCGTTTTCCTTTAAACTATTCTCCAAGGGAAGTTAGGAAGAAGTTTAAAATTTATGGAGGGTGGAACTTTGCCGAAAAGTTTTTGCTCATTGAATTAGATCACACAGATACTCTTAGCGTCTATGAAAAGTCGGGGATTCGGGTCGATTACTTTTACAATTATTATGCAGTGAAAAGAAGCTTGCCGCTTCCTCTTAGAAAAATTCCTGGGGGTTGGACAAATACAGCTTTAGGGGATATTAGTGCGCGCTATAATCCGCTAAATAATAAAGTGTATTCAAAGAAGGGTGATCCTCGAGAAATCATCGTAGAAGCTCCTGATGGTTCTGTGCGGTATTATCGTACAAAAGAATCGAAGAAACGTGTTGAAGCTGATTGGACAACAAGAGGTGTGCCAATCGAATTTTTACTTCGCTCTGAAGTGCTTTCTAACGGCAATATCATCGAATATGAATGGGAAAAGTTAGCAGATAAACGATGGAGAGTGACGAAAATCAAGTCCAAGTCACCCAAAGGTAAAATTTATGCATGGATGACAATTGAGTATGACCCTGCTGATGACAAGCATCGTAAGGGGCTCTTAATTAAAACAAGTGATGGTCGCACAGTTGAGTATAAGTTTAACTCAAAGTACGACCTTCGAGGGGAGAGGCTCTGTTTACTTAGCAATGCAAGATATTCGTTCAAACCCGCTGTGCAATACAACTACTGGAAGAGCAAGAGAAAAGATGTTTATCCTAGCCAGATTATTGGTCCAGATGGACGTTTCTTTGAACTGAATTATTACACGCATGGTTGGAATGAAGATGGGGGCTTGTATATTGAAGATCGGTCAGAGATCAAAGATAAAACCTATACACGTGTGCAGTCGCTTTATCAGCCTTTTGGGACGACATCAGAGCTAGAACGTACTCATGTGTTCCGGTACTCACCAGGGAAGTACAAAAAGGGAAGTGGAAGCACTGATGTTTTTGATGCGCAGATGAACTTGTCTCGTTACGATTACAATGAGAATTTTGTCTTGACGACGATAGAGCGTTACTTTGGCAAGCATACGCTCTTTTCGAAAGAAAATTTCGAGTGGACAGATAAGAGTTGGCTAAAAAAGAAAAGTTTGTGTGGAGGGGATAAAAAGGCGCTTCTGACTTATTCCTATACCTATGATGATCATGGAAATGTGAAATCAGAAACTCACTTTGGAAACCTTGATGGAGGGGGTGAGAGTTCTTATGTTATCAATCGCGCTTACTATGACAATCACCTTCTGAAAAGTGAAACGTTTCCCAATGGAAAGGTTGTTGAATACTTTTATATTGGGGGGACAGATTTGTTGCGTGCAAAGTTGGAGCATGCATCGGATGGTTCTATGCAGAGACGAACGTTTTATGAATATGAAGAAGCTGTTTTAGTGCGTGAGGTGACCGATAATGGGACGGGACGCTTGCTTGCGGATGTGACAGATGTGACACAACGTTTTGTGAAACGAATCACCCCAAATTCTGCGGAGTTCATGTATGGAATGCCTCATGTTGTGCAAGAGGGGTATGAAGAAAATGGGCAAGAGATTTTCTTGAAGAAACAGGTCATTCACTACGACCGAGAGGCTTTGGGAAATGCGTCGTGGATTGAGCATTATGATGCGATGGGTGAGCATCAGTACACACTGGATTACCGCTATGATGAAGGGGATCGATTAGTTGAGCAAACAGATCCTTTGGGTCGTGTGAGAAAGGTAGGCTATGACGCGAATTACAACCCCATTTTGGATCATGATCCCAACGAAAATTTCGTTTTAAGTCAGAGATATGATCACATGAATCGCCCAGTAGTGACGGAGCAAGCCTCTTTTTCTGGGGACAAACGAGAGGTGGTGCATCATTACAATTCGCTAGGGCAAAAGGTCAAAGAAATCGACTTTCGGGGAAATGTGACCCTTCAAGAGTATGATCCTTTTGGGCATCCGACGAGAACTGTTTTGCCTGAGATGGCAACGGGATGTCAATCACCTGAAATCAATCGCACTTACAATGCCCTTGGAAAGCCTATCGCTGAAACCGATCCTGAAGGACATGAAACATGCAGGTGGTACAATGCGCGAGGCAAGCCGATCCGTATTCTCTATCCAGATGGAGCTGAAGAGACGTTGTCATATGACCCTTCAGGGCAATATGTGAAAAGTCACACTTCAGCTGAAGGAACTAAAGCGGAATATGACTACGATGTTTTTGATCGCGTTGTTGCCAAGAGGGTTCTATCTCTCAAGGTGAGCTTCTGTGTGCTGAAAGTTTCACTTATGACGCCTTCAAGCTCCTTTCTAAGACGGACCCTGACGGAGTAGTGACAACTTATGGTTATGACGGCGTCGGGCGCAAAGTGCGAGAAGAAGTTCTCGGACGTGTGACAACCTATGACTATGACGCGCTTGGGCGGATGCATCGCATGACGCGATGGAAGGATGGCCACCCTCAGCAAGTTCTCGTTAAAGACTACGATTTGCTCGACCGTGTTGTTGAGGAACGTCAAGAAGATGAGGATGGCTTAGTTTATGGTCTGGTAACCTACACCTATGATGATTTTAGTAATAAAGTTGCTGTGACAAAAGAAGTTCAAGTGGGCGATGCCATTGAACGCACAGAGTATGACCCGTTTCGACGAATTGTAAAGCGGTTTGACCCGCTTGGACATGTGACAACAATTGACTATGACGATCACTATGAAAATGCATTGGGGCAAAAGGTACTCCGCAAAATCACAACTGACCCCATGGGGAGAAAAACTCTAGAGACGTTTGATGTGTTTGGAAACCTTGTTTTGCTGGAAAAACAAGATGCTGAGGGCAAAGCCCTCTTGCAAGAGGCTTTTTTCTACAACCTCAACCAGATGAAAACGAGACAAGTCAGTACTCTTTTTGATCCGGATAAAACCATTGTCAAATCTTGGACTTATGACTCGCGTTCACGGCTTATTGAACTGAGAGAAGCTGTGGGGGAGCCGATTGAAAAAGTGACTCGCTATACCTACACAGTAGACGGACATCTTGAAACGATCCTCAAACCAGATGGTGAAACGATTATTTATTCTTATGATGGATTGGGTAGGCAAACTTCTATTCGAACATCGGATGGCAGCTGTCACTACGCGTTAAAATACGATCCAATGGGAAATGTCATAGAGTCGCATGATCTTGTTCATCACCAAACGACAAAGCGTACCTATAGCCACTTTGGCGAGCTTCTTGCAGAAACTCAAGCCAATTATCAGCGCCTTCAAAATACCTATGATGAGCTGGGACGTCGAACAGCCATGATTTTTTCCAATGGCTCCAAGGTTCTTTATGATTACACTCCTTATCATATGGCAAAAGTCGAGCGAATTTCCAGAAATGGCACCTCTCTTTATGCCCATTACTACACGGAATACGACCGAAGTTTTAACCTGACCGAAGAAAGACTTGTTTCTAAAGAGCCGCTGTACCATTTGGTCGACCTTCTTAGTCGGCGGATTGAATCGGACTCTCCTTATTCGAACGAACGCATCACTTATATTGATCCTTGTGGCAATGTCCGTGGTTACAAACGGACTCTAGATGGGTCTATCGAAACGTCCACTTTCGAGTACGATGACCTGAATCAACTCGTTCAGGAAGCTGGGCTTTACAACCACAACTATGCCTATGATGCGCATCACAACCGGTTGCAAAAAGACGATTCTACCTACAGTGTGAACCTTCTCCATGAACTCGAGGCCACATCTGAAGGAACCTTTGAGCACGACCTCAATGGAAACCGCATTGCCTCTTCAAAAAACCAGGCTCAATACACCTATGATGTGCTCGATCGTCTGGTTCAAATGCGAAGTGGGGATTTGGCGATTCGGTTTTCCTATGATTCTTGGAACCGGTGTCAAACAGCCCGCTATCTGCAGCTAAGCGACGGCATCTGGCAACATAAGTACAGCCAAGAGTTTCTCTATGATGACCAAAATGAGCTAGGGGTTTATCCCCGTCAGCTTCGCATCTTAGGCCAAGGCAAAGGAGCTGAAATCGGTGCTGCCATTGCTATCGAACAAGACCAGAAAGTTTACCTTCCCATTCATGATCTTTTTGGCAACATCATCGCCCTCCTTGATCCCAAAACCAACAGCATTCAAGAATCTTACCGCTACACTGTCTACGGAGAAGAGGAGATCTTTGCTTCCTCAGGTTCTCAGATCTCTGACTCCTTCCTCCACAATCCTTGGCGTTACCAATCCAAGCGAAAAGTAGGACAACTTGTGGCTTTTGGTCGTCGCTTCTATGATCCTGAGACCGGCCGTTGGCTTTCTCCCGACCCCAAAGGATTCGATGAAGGGCCGAACCTCTATCAATTTTTGGTAAATTGCCCCATGCTCCATTTCGATTTCTATGGCGCTGAGGTTCAAAGAGAGGTTGATTTTGCGGCCCTATCGAACCGAGTAAAAATAGATCATGACTTCGAAGGTAAGCTCGGATATCAACGTTCATTTAACTATACCTATTACCCCGATATTGACTATAATCGTATGCAGAACCATCCGATTGTATCTGGAAAAAAGGCAATTGGATTTACATGTGGAATTGGAAATACTTTCGAAAGTCATCGTGATCTTGTGAAGTTAACTTCACGGTATGCTGGGAATGTCCCAATTGAATCAACTTTCAATGCGACACAGGGTTTTCCGAGGGATATACAAAAATGTGGTAAAGCATTGTATCTTGAAGGGACAACGTCTGCGGTTTGTATACGTGAAAGGTGGATGGATTTTTTTGAAAACAGCGAAGGTCTGAAGTACTGTGAAATTGGACATAGTGGAGGCTCAGCTCAAATATTTATAGCAGGTTTGACGATGCCGGAGAAGCTCAGAAAAGAAATTACAGCAATCTCTATTGCGGGCGAAGTTGCAATTCCTAATGGATTGTTTGGTAAAACGTTTAATTATCGAAGTACTCATGACATAGTTCCCCATTTCCAAAAAATATTTGGGAACTTTAGCACTAGAAGTTCAAAGGTTACGGTGCTTAAAAGGCACCCAGATGCGCCAATTTTTGACCATAGTTACTCTAGTCCAACTTATGAAAGAACTTTAAGAGCTCATATGAATGAATTTATTGAAGGTATTTATGATTAGTAAGAAAAAGTGCATTGGGTTCTCTGTCATTTTCATCATTATAGTTTCTTCGGTTTTTATTTCAGGGGCAAAAATGGAATATGTGATTCCCGAGTATGAAAAAATATCAGACGAAATTACTGCGAGAACAGCTAAGAAACTTAGCAGGAAATATCAACTGGACCCGATAGGTTCTGGTGGATCAATGATGCATGATGTAGAAATGTTAGCGTTAAGCTTTAACTGTTATCGTTCTTTATCTATTAATGAGAGCAGAGAGTTAGTTATTAATTGTGTGAATGAATATATTAAATCCATAAATGAAAATGAAGATATCAGACCCTATTTACATGACTATCCCTTCTCTGCACAAAATATCCAGATAAAAATCTTTTTTTTCGGAGATGAGAATTTTCAAAAAATCCCCCCTGGGAAAATAAATGTTGTGTCTACAGGGAAGAAACGAGTGCGTTACTATACTGATAGTGATGAAGATGAGTATAAGTTAGAAACGTTGCATCAGGAAACATATGAAGAAGCATTACGCATTGTGAGAGAGCTCGGACGATTAGCCCCTTAGCTTATTTTTTGTCCAATGCACAGCAATGAAATGTTAACTTTGATCTCTATTGGACTTTCAGCAGAAGGAGGATATAAAGTACCTGTCGAGAATGTTTGTAGTGATTTGAGAAATAGATATGGAATAGATCAATGAAGAGAAAAGTGTCATACTTCTTATTATTTCTGTTACCTGCCGTCTTTTTTTTTAAAAAATTTCAAGGTAAAGAAGAGCAACCTGACTATGTAAAAATCTCATCAGAGATAATGGCTGAATATATAAATGACATTAATATGACCTATGGGGTCAGTTGTTATGGATCTGGAGGAAGTTTCTTAGATAATGTAAAGATGATTTCTCTTTCATTTTCTGCAAGCAATATGAATTTAAGCATCGATCAAAGCCGGATTATGATAGTAAATGCTGTTGAAAGTCTGCTTAAAAGAGTGAATGATGATGAAAGAATTCACCCATACTTAGAACATTTTCCGTTTTCTTCGCGAGGAATTAAAATTTCTTTTTCTTTCCATAACAATAAGGGTGAGAGGGTCAGTGAAGAGTTTGTAGCATATGCTTCAACCGATGAAAAAGGACGGGTCTTTTATTCCGGATATGATCACAAAGCAGAAAAATTTAAAGATCTACATCAGGAAACATATGAAGAAGCATTACGCATTGTGAGAGAGCAAGGACGATTAGCTTCTTAGCTTTTCCATTGTAGTATGCTAATCCAATATATAAAGGCGGTGTAACTTACCATATGGGTAAATTCACTGGAGGGTTCTATGACGAATAAGAAAAGATGGCTTGGGCTTGCATTCCTTGTTATCCCTTTAATTTCTTGGATTTTTATTTCAGGGACTAAAATGGAATATGTCATTCCCGAGTATGAGAAAATCTCAGACAAGATTACTGCGAAAACAGCTAAGACACTCAGCAAAAAATACCAACTGGACCCAGTAGGATCTGGTGGATCAATGATGCATGATGTAAAAAAGTTGTTTCTTAGCTTTAATTGTTATCACCCTTTGTCAATTGATGAAAGTAGAGAATTAGTCATTAACTGTGTAAATGAGTATCTTAAGTCGGTAAATGAAAATAAAGAGGTTAGACCATTTTTACACAACTTTCCTTTTAACGAGCAAAATATTGAATTGGCTATCTTTATTTTTGAGGATTGTAATTTTACAAAGCTTGAGCCTGGTCAGGTATGCTGAGCATCTACGGTGAAAGGGAAGATATTTTATCATACTAAAGATTCTGAAGACGAATACAAGCGTGAGATGCTGCATCAAGAAACGTATGAAGAAGCTCTGCGCTCTTTGAGAGAGCAGGGGCGGTTAGCCCCTTAGCTTACTTTTTATCCAATGCGTAGCACTCAAATGTTAACTCTGTGAGCTCAGGATAAAAGATTTTAAAGTATTCTTTTCCTTGTTCTTGCAATTCTTTTAAGTTTTTAAATTCAACTCGCCCTAAGTTGTCGTCTTCTATAGAGTAAATTTCACGCGCTTTGTCGAAAACTAGATTTACTGCATGACCTCCTCTGGTTTTTGGGTTGCGTATAGCCAGAATCACCTGTGAATATCCTAACTCACTAAATTCACTCATTTTTTTTACTAGGTTCTCGTATAGTCCACCATCTGAGGAGAACGGCTCAGTAGTGTGGTGATGTCGAAGTCCATACACTTGACAATTTTCCTTAATTGTTTGAATTGCTTTGTCAAATAACTTTTCTTGGTTGTGCAACTTCACACGACGTTGTCCGAGATTTTGGTGAAAGCGCGTTTTTTCTGTGCTTCCCATTTGTATGGTCCTGCGGTCAATTTTGGGATCTTTCATACTAGTGCTCCTTCGATACTAGGTGAGAGGACTTCTCTTGTGAAGAGTTCGAAGGTCTGAATGAGTGCTGGGTAGTGGGCTGCGAAGTTCTGGCTTAGCGCGGGGTTGGGTTTGTGTAGATCGGTAAAGCGTCGGAAACGCATTTGTTTTGCGTTGGCGGTTTCAGTTGCTAATGCACGTTGTGCTGTGGCGTCTAAAAGCTCGGGCTTTGCTATTGATTTTTTAAGAGTTTTTAGGAGCGATGATTGGGCGTTAATGACAGTTGCTTTTTCTTGATCTTGGTAATCTTGAAGTTGGGATTCAAGGATTTTGTGCTTTTTTCCAATAAATTGGATGAAAATGTTTTCTTCTTCAGAAATAACGAATGGTGCTGGATTAAGGAGTGCGTCGAGTGCTGTTTCTAAGTGTTTAAACTCGGTTGGATCGCCTGAAATGGAGCGGAGGATGCGAATTTGACTTTTGATGTCTAAGACATGATCACGTAGAAAATGTGATTGTAAATCTAAAGACCCAAGCTTTTCCTGGATGATTTGTAGAGCCTTTTGTCGGCGAACATCGGGAGAAGCAGATGCAACTGCTTTTTTGCGAGCAACTGGCGCCATTGGTGATGATGACTTATCAGGGCTAGAATTGGAGGACTTGTTTTCCCACATGGCAAAGATGCCTTTTTTTGCCTTAGGCTCTAGTTTGGGTTTTGGAAGTTCTGGTTCTGGAATGGATAGTGCTTGGCGAAGGGCTTTTGCTGTAGGTTCAAGAAGTTTTCCATCTCCATGTTCTTGGAATTCACTTTGAATTTTGAGAACGGCTTCGTATAGGGCAATTTTCTCTTCCTGCTTGAAAGTGGGATGATCAAAGGATTTAATTGTTTCTTGGATGTATTCTTCAATATTAGTTGCAATTTTTAATCTTCTTTCTGGTGCGCTAAGATCTCCAAGTTTTCCTTTTTCATAAGTAACGAGTTGCGCGAACTTCGGGTTTGTTTTTTGAATTTTAGCGTTCCAAAGCCCGATCATTTTGCTGTGGGATTGTTCTAATCTGCTATCCGCATCGGCTGAAATCACTTGAGGTTTGAGCTCGATGTATTGGTCTAGTAAGGGTTCAAGTAATAGAAGTTCTTCACTTGTTGTTGCATTTTGGATGGCTGGAATGAGGTGATCCTGTTCAAATGCGGCTAGTTTTTCCGCGATTGGGCCAAGTTCTCCTGAAATAGGCTCTGATATGAGCTCTTTCAGCTCAAGTGGAAAGCTGCTTTTGATGCCTTTGTGGAGCCCAAGTGTTGTTTCTAAAGCTTCGATCACTTCGTTTAGTTCAGCTCCATTTTCTCCAAACTCCGTTTGGATTTGAAGGAATGCTTGATAAAGCGCGACTTTGTCGTTTGTTGGCATGTTTGGGTTGTCTGCAATACGTGCAACGAGTTGTTGAACCTCAGTTAATTTTGAGACAACTGTGGCTCTTTTCTCAGAGCTGACAAGGTTAGAAATACGTCCTGGTGTGTAATTGAGTACGAATTGGTAATGTTTGTCAGCCGTGCAGCGTGTATAGTTGTAGTTTGCACGTGTCTCTTCCTTGAGCTCATCAAGCTTGCCACGTTGATCGACTTCATCAACTTTTGACTTAATGTCAAAGACGAGTTTTACAAGAGGTCTGAGGACAGCAAGTTCTTCGGGGGATTGTGCATTGAGTAGTGCTGGGTTTAGAACGCTTTTTTGAAACTGGTAAAGTTGTTTTGCAACACTGACTTTATCTTCTATGGTGTCTTGGTCGGCAAGCTCGTTTAGCCGAGCGATGAAGGGTTTCGGGGGATAATTGTGCTCTGAGATCGGTTAAAAGGCTCATTGTGTAGAGAGCAACAGTAAATGGTGTGCCCTTTCCTCCGTCTTCGAGTTGGGCGTTGATTTGCCCAATTTTTTCGGCAAAAGTGGCGATCATATCACTATCTAACTCTTTATCAGATATTTGCAATTGATGGATGACTGAAGTGACTACAGATGAGATTCTCTCAACATTGGAATCTGATATTGTGGTTTTTTCTGGATCAAAAGAACAAATAGACTTAAAATCAGATGATTTAGTGGCTTACGCACTCATTTTTCTCCCCTTAACTATAACTTTTAAATTTAATATTAATTATAACAAAAATTTTATTTGATATAAAGGTTTAATTAATTTGGGTTTGATCTAGAGTGATTGAGTAAATGATGATAAAAAAGAAATCGAGTCGTGAT
Source organism: Simkania sp. (assembly GCF_965215465.1). Lineage (GTDB taxonomy): Bacteria > Chlamydiota > Chlamydiia > Chlamydiales > Simkaniaceae > Simkania. Next base: position 148,543 of record NZ_OZ244056.1, read on the forward strand.
GGAGGAAGTGCCGCTGAATGATGCCAACGGTTCTACAGGCAGAGAATATAGAGAGTAGGGGCGGTTAGCCCCTTAACTTACTGCTAGGCCAAGGCGTAGCATTCAAATGCTAGCTGTGTGTTATGAGGATAAAAGATTTTGAAGTATTCTTTTCCTTGTTCTTGCAACTCTTCTAAGTTTTTAAATTCAATTCGTCCTATGTTGTCATCTTCTATAGAGTAAATTTTACGCGTTTTGTCGAAAATAACGTTGACTGCATGGCCTGTTTTGGTTTTTGGATTGCGTAAACTCAGAATCACTTGCGTATATCCTAACTCACTAAATTCGCCCATCTTTGTTGCGAGGTTCTCGTAAAGTCCGCCATCTGATGAGAACGGCTCAGTGGTGTGATAATGTCGTAATCCATACACTTTACAATTTTCCCTGATTGTTTGAGTTGCTTGGTCATAGGACATGCGCTCATTGTGCTCTCTCACTTGACGTTTGACGAGATTTTGGTGAAAGCGTGTTTTTTCTGTGCTTCCCATTTGTATAGTGCTGCGGTCTATGTCGGGCTCTTTCATAAGAGTGCTCATTCGAGAAAGGGAGTTATTATAGCAAACTCCACTGCCTAGGTTGGTGTTGTCGTTGTCTCCCTGATTGTGTGGCATGACGATTCTGTTAATGTTATCAAATAGCCAGAAATGCTCATCTTGGAAATGCGCTTGGTAATTTGTTTGAAATGTCTCAGCACCATCTGTTTTGTGCTCTTCGACTTTTTCTGAGAGGTAAGGTTCTAGCGCTCCTAATGGGGTGCGGTCAATTACCCTGAGGTCGAGGGAATTGAGAAATTCTTCTTGGCACCAGTGGGCATAAATAGGGAGTTGTCGGCTTGGATCCATGTAGGAGTAGTGGGGCAATAACCTTGAAAACTTGCCATCTGTCGTTGAATCATAGGCTGTGACTAACTTGCTCCATGTTTCTTCGAGACTCGGTAAGACGGTTTCTCTTGTGAAGAGTTCGAATGTCTGAATGAGCGTTGGGTAATGGGCTAAAAAGTTTTGGCTTAGCGCGGGATTGGGTGTGTGAAGATCGGTAAAGCGGCGGAAACGCATTTTTTTTGCGTTGGCAGTCTCAGTTGCTAATGCGCGTTGCGCTACGGCATCTAGAAGTTCTGGTTTTGCAATTGATTTTTTAAGAGTTTTTAGCAGTTCCGATTGGGCGTTAGCGACTGTTGGTCCTTCTTGAGCTTGGTAATCTCGAAGCTGGACCTCAGAGAAGCTGTGCTTTTCTCCAACAAAGTGGATGAAAACGTGTTCTTCATCGGAAATGTTGAGTGGAGCGGGATTCAGGAGTACGTCGAGTGCTGTTTCTAGGTGTTTGAACTCGGTTGGGTCGCTCGAAATGGAGCGGAGGGTGCTAATTTGACGTTTGATGTCTGAGATATGATCATTTAGAAAAGGTGATTGTAAATCTAAGGATCCAAGCTTTTCCTGGATGATTTGTAGAGCCTTCTCTCGGCGAACTTCAGGTGAGGGAGATGCAACTGCTTTTTTGCGTGTAACTGGGGTCAATTCTGGTGATGAACTTTCTGATCTGCTTTCGGAGTCGCGCTTTTGCCACATGGCAAAGACGCCTTTTTTTGCTTTGGGTTCTGCCACAGGCTCTGGTTTGGGTTTTGGTAGCTCGGGCTCTGGAATAGAAAGTGCTTTGCGTAGAGCTTTTGCTGTAGGTTCAAGACGTTTCCCATCACCATACTCTTGGAATTCACTTTGGATTTTAAGTACGGCTTCGTATAGTGCCATTTTCTCTTCTTGCTTGAAAATGGGATGATCAAACAATTTGATTGTTTCTTGGATGTATGCATCCAGTTGCTCTGCTTTTTCCACTCTTGTTTCTGGGGCGCTGAGATCTCCGAGTTTTCCTGTTTCATAGGTCACGAGTGGCACGAAACTCGGGTTTGTTTTTTGCATTTTGCGTTCCAAAGTTCGACCATTTCGTCGTGAGAGTTTGCTAATCTGTCTTCCGCATCAGCTGTAATCACATGAGGTCTGAGTTCAATGCATTGGTCTAGTAAGGGTTCAAGTTCTAGAAGTTCTCGTCGAGTTGTCGCCTTTTGAAGGGCAGGAATTAAGTGATCATTTTCAAATGCCGTTAGTTTTGCCGCAATTGGGGCAAGTTCTCCTGTAATCGGTTTTGCTAAGAGCTCTTTCAGCTCAAGTGGAAAGCCACTTTTGATGCCTTTGTGGAGTCCAAGTGTTGTTTCTAAAGCACCGATCACTTCGTTTAATTCAGCTCCATTTTCTCCAAACTCTGTTTGGATTTGCAGGAATGCTTGATAAAGAGCGACTTTCTCATTTGTTGGCATGTTTGGGTTGTCTTCAAGGCGTCCAATGAGTTTTTGAACCTTAGTCATTGATGAGACAACTTCGGCTCTTTTTTCTGAGCTGTCTAAGTCGGTAATAGCTCCTGGAGTGTGATTAAGTACTAATTGGTAATCAGCGTCAGACGTGTAGTATCGATAGTTGTAGTTTGCAAGAGTTTCTTGTCTGAGCTCTTCGAGTTTACCTTTTGGATCGACTTCGTCAACTTTTGACTTAATTTCAAAGACAAGTTGTGCAATGGGTTTAAGGGCAGCAAGTTCTTCGCGGGATTGTGTATTGAGTAGTGCTGGGTTTAAAACGTTTTTTTGAAAAGTGTATAGCTGCCTTGCTACTCCGACTTTATCTTCTATGGTGTCTTGGTCGGCAAGCTCTTTTAGCTTTGCGACCAAAGGATCTGCTAAAACATTTTGGTTTTCGGGGGATAAATGAGTTCTGAGATTGGTTAGAAGGTTCATTGTGTAGAGAGCAACAGTAAATGGAGTGCCCTTTCCTCCGTCATCGAGTTTGGAGTTGATCTGTCCAACTTTTTCAGTAAAAGTGGCAACTGCATCGCTATCCACCTCTTTATCAGTCTCTTGTAAGTGAGAGATGACTGAAGAGACTACAGATGAGATGGTCCCAAGGCTCGAATCTTTTACTGTGTGTTTTGCTGGATTAAAAGAACAAATAGACTCAAAGTCCGATGTTTTAGTGACTTCCGCACTCATTTTGTTTCCCCGTTATTATATCCCTATTAATATAATCTTAATTATAGCAAATATTTTAATTAATAGGAAGGGGAGAAGACTAATTTAAGCTCTTGTAAGCAAGTGGATTATGAGAAAAGTTTTTCGTCCGGGGTTCCGACCGTCGCTCGTTTTACAAGTGACTGAGCATCAGTTTCTTTTGCCTGATCAACTGCTTTTTGAAGAAGCTGCTCGATTTTGGCTTTCATTATGTCTTTGGGCGTTGGTAGGGGGCCTTCATTCGTTTGTGTATTGCTTGAGTGACTAGCTGTTGTTGTGGCTGGCATTTGACACATCTAAAAACCCTCATGTTGAAGTTTAATAAAGCAAAAGCATAGTCCAGGTTTTTATTCTTTTCAAGGGTAAATAGTTTAAGAAAAGTTTATAATTTAGGTCTTTGGTAATCATTTTTTTCGGAAAAAAAATTGATGTGGTAGGATGATGTCAAATTTTATGGAGTGTCGATTTTGAATGACGAAGTTGTCATAGATCAACTTGTAGCAGAGAGTGTAGGAGCTCCAGAAGCTGCTGAAATGATGGAAGCTGTGCGGCAGGGGCATCTGTGTGTAAAAAAAGTCGTTCCGACTGCTCGTGAACTGCATGGTGATGAAGAGTGGTTTGAAGAACCGATCGGACAGTGGGGTGACTTGGCTTATTTTCAACGGTGTTGGGTCATGGAGTCGCGCGTTGTGCGTGAATTAAAACGACTCATGGTAGATGTCAAGCCGATTGACATGATAGCAACAGGTTCGTTGAATGAGGGGCAGAAGGAAGCGGTGAGTAAGGGGCTTCAAACAAGTGTTTTTTGTTTATCAGGAGGTCCCGGAACAGGAAAGACACATACGGTAGCAGAACTTGTGGGTCAATTTTCTGATGCGGGAGGCGAGGTGATTGTGGCGGCGCCGACAGGCAAGGCGGTTGCTGAGTTGATGCGTCGATTGGGGAATGTCAAGGGAGGAACATTGCATCGGCTGCTTGGTGTTCGGAGCGTCAGTGATGTTTTGTGGGGAAAGAAAAAGTTAGATGCGGGGATGGTTGTTGTTGATGAGTGTTCGATGATCGATGTCGGGATGTGGGGGGCGCTCTTGAGTGCGATTCGGGAGGGAACACGTTTGGTTCTTGTGGGAGGTCACGATCAACTTCCTCCAGTTGAAGCGGGGACGGTGTATGAGGAAGTGTGTCGATGGATGAAAGAGTGTCATCCTAAATGTTATGCTCATTTGGATGAGTGCATGCGCAGCGACCAGGTGGAGATTTTAGAGATGGCGGCGCGTGTGAAGGAAGGGAAAATAATTGAAGGGAAAAGTTTGAAGGGGTTGGATGTGGGAGAGTGGAAAGAGCGTTTCGAGCGTAGTGGTTTTCGTATTTTGTCTTGTTTGCGTGAGGGACCCTTTGGGGTAGAAGCGATCAATCGCGAGCTTTTTGAAGCTTTTCGCAAGGGGTATCGAGGAGGAGAGTGGCGCATTCCTGTGATGGCAACTCGGACGAGTTATGAATATGAAGTTTGTAATGGAGAAATGGGGGAATTGGTGAAACAGTCGGGATCGGTGGAACTTGAGGCGGATGATGTGGTGGATTTTGGGGATAAGGTGATTCCTGCAGTCTTATTGCCAGGTCTTGAGTTGGCGTATGCGATCTCGGTGCATAAGAGTCAAGGGAGTGAATATGACAATGTGGCACTACTGGTGCCGCCAGGATCTGAAATTTTTGGCAGAGAAATCCTTTATACTGGTATAACTAGGGCCCGTTTGTCTCTCGAAGTTTATGGTGAGGCGGAAACAATAGAACTTTGTGTGGCCCAATCGGCGCAAAAGTTGTCTGGAATAAGGAGAAAGTTGGAATGTTTAGAAGCGTAATTTTTTTACTCATTTTCACAGTCGCAGCTCAGGCAGCATCTGTCAAAGACAAAACAGCATTTATTCAAAGTGCGGTTGAAAAGACAATTGAAACAGCAGATCCGACAGCGCAAGTAGGAATTGAAGTGGTATCGCTAAATGGTGAGCTTTCTTATGAACGGAATAGCGAAAAGCGGTATGTCCCAGGCAGCAGCGTGAAACTTTTTGTTGCAGCAGCAGCGCTTGATCTTTTAGGAGAAAGCTATCAGTTTGAAACACGGATGATGACTGATGGAAAAGTGAAAAAGGGTGAGCTTGTTGGCAATTGCTATTTGGTGGCTTCAGGGGATCCTTCACTTGATGTGGAAGGGCTTGAGGAAATCGTCTTAGCCATGAAGGCAAATGGAGTCGATCACATCAAGGGAGATTTGGTGCTTGACTTGTCGGTGTTTGATGACATCACGCAAGGTCCTGGTTGGATGTGGGACGATACAGATACGTATGGTTACTCTCCCGTTAGCGGAATCATTCTGGAACACAACTGTATACAATTTACAGTCAAACCGAGTAGTGAAGCAGGTCGACCCTGTTATGTCGATTTATATCCTCGGTGCGGTGCCATCAGCATTATTAACCGCTCGATCACAGGAAAGGGTGGAAGTTCGGCCAATGTGCGACGCCTTTATGATGGACGGTTTGAAGTTGTGGGATCGATGGAAATGGGTGATCAACCAAAAAAGTTGATGCGTCCAGTCCGTGAGCCTCATGAGTTTACTGGGGATATCATGAAGGTTCTCTTTAAACAAAATCAGATTGTTTTTGAAGGAGAAGTGAAAGTGGGAATGTGCGTGAAACATGTGAAAGAAATAGGAACGCATCGTTCAAAGCCACTTGCGAAGATTTTGCTGCCGGTCCTGAAGGACTCAGACAATCTATACGCCGATGCGCTCTTTAAAAAAGTTGGTGAAGCGCGCTATGGAGTTCCTGGAACATGGCAAAAAGGAAGCCGAAGTGTGCGAGATTTTTTGGAGCAAAAGGTAGGATTGGATATTAGTGAAATGGTTCTTGTAGATGGTTGTGGAGCTTCACGTTATAATTTGGTTTCACCAAGACAAATGGTTTTATTTTTGAAGTGGGTTCACGAAAAGTTTCTCTATCGCGAGGCACTAAAGGCAGCTCTTCCCATTGCAGGAGTGGATGGATCGCTTAGAAAACGGATGACGGCTCCGTATATGGTGTCTAAAGTACGCGCCAAAACGGGGACAATGACAGGTGTATCTGCGCTTTGCGGTTACTTAAACGATGATGCTGCTTTTGCAATTTTTGTGAATGGTTACGTCAAAAAAGGCCGCGAAATCAAAGGCAAGATCGAAGATGAAATCTGTCACGTATTGCTTAATTCTGGGCTGTAGATTTTTTCGAACATTTCTTTTTTGAAGGCACCTGAAAAATGAATGATGAAGGTGTCATCGGTAATTCCGTGTTGGAAACGACGGTTGAAGATCGTGGGCATATCCTTGATCGGAAAGTTTTGCGTTTGTATGAGATGATTGAGGACGTCTTGGTCTCCGATAAATTGATGCGTGGTGGTTGTCGTTTTGTCAGCCCACTCTTGAATCAGGGGAAGTTTGGTTTGAAAGCTGATGACTCCTGAGTTGAAGATGGTTTTGTCATAGCAACGGCACATCGCGAGCCCCGACTCATCAGAAGCATCCATGAGCGGCATGAGAGGTTTGATCACAAAGGTGTCTAAGTCCAGCCAAATGGTCTTGTCAAAGGGGCTTTGAGTGATGGCGTAGGGTTTTTGAAACCAAACTTGGCGTGAAGTCCAGATGATATCGGTGTAGGTTTGTTCCCATTCTGTCCATAGTTTGGGATCGACGTCTTTTTTGGGTGCGGGGATATTTTTTGGAACTTTGGGATCGATGATCGTTCCCCTTTTTTCACACCAAATGCGTGCACTTTTCGACATGCCAAAATCGCAAAAGGCAACGGGATATGTGTTGGTTTGAGAGTAGTAATGCCACCAAAGTTTGAGCATCCATTCGTGGGGTTCGTCGCACCCGGTGAGAATTCCTTCTGTTTTCATTTGAACTGCTGGGGGTTAAAGATTTTTCGGTACAATTCTGATTTGCCAACACTGCCAAAGTGCACAATAAATGTGTCGGGAGAAAGGTTGGCTCTGGGCTTTGCATTAAAGATGGGAGAGAGGGGAGTAATGGGGGCTTTGTCTTCGCAAATGAGTCTGCTCAAAATTTCCTGATCGCCTAGAAAAAGATGACTCCATTCTTGAGCCTTTTGTGCCCATTTTTCAATGAGTGGATGATTTTTGGTGTAGCCAACGATGCTTGTTGCGTATGAGACTTCTTCAGGAAGAAGCTTGGTCGGGTTGTAAGAGCGATAGCAATCTTGGGTGAGGGCGATGCGATTGAGGTCGAGTTCAAAAAGAGAGGAGAGGGGTTTGATGACAAAGGTGTCGATATCAAGCCAAAGTGTTTGCTCATAAGGTGTTTTTAAGAAAGCAAAGGGCTTGTAAAACCAACACTTACGCGATTCCCACGGATTTTTGTAAGCAACTTCCCATTCCCGTTTTTTAGAAGGGTCAATTTTTTCTTCAACTGTAGGAACACCTTTTGGCGGGGAGATGGTGATGACGTCTCCTTTGGATTCGCACCAAAGACGTGCGCTTTTTGACATGCCAAAATCCATGAAGGTGACGGGATAAGTGTTGGTCTGAGAGTAGTAGTGCCACCAGAGTTTGAGCATCCATTCGTAGCGTGCATTGGTTCCTGTGATAATACCTTGGCTCATTTGGGGGCGACTCCTAGCTTTTTGAAAATTTGGTCTTTTCCAATGTTTGTTGCGTAATGGACGATGAGTGGATCTGGATATGAAAACTCTGGATAATCGGGGATGTAATTGTAGTAGGTTGAGAGTTCGTAAATGTTGTACTGTTCCTCATAAAGGGTGCGGTTGAGAATGTCCTGATCGGAAAAAAATACGCTGTTGTACTTCTTGCAGTTTTCTAACCATTTTTGAATGACAGGAGAATCTTTTCGGTAAGCAATCACGCCAGCTTGATAAGCAGATTCTTTGGGATGGAGAAGTCCAAGATGGAGGCGGAGGAAATAACCTTGAGGTGTGTCTTTACAAAGAGCAAACCCGTCTTCAGCTTTTTTGAGAGCAGTAAAAAATGGGGCGAGAGGTTTTTTTACTTGTGCATCTAAATCGATCCAGATGGTTTCTTCAAAGGGAGTGCGAGGAATCACAAACGGCTTATGAAACCAAGCTTTGCGCGCGCTCCATGAAGCATTTTTGTAAAGAGGTTCCCATCTTTTGAGGAGGGTAGGGTTGATTTTTTCTCTTGAAGTGATGAAGTCGTCCGGAAGGTCGAGAGAAAGAACTGTTCCTTTGGTTTCACACCAAGTGCGTGCATTTTTGGTCATGCCGAAATCACAAAACACAACGGGGTAGGAGTTATAAGCAGAGTAGTGAGTCCACCACCATTTAAGCATCCACTCGTGTCTTTCATCGCACCCTGTAAGAATTCCTTGCTTCATATCATTCCGGTTTTAAGGTTGATATAGAGAGTTTGTTTTCCTGTATGGGCAAAATGGACAATCGCCACATCATCGCGCATTCCACTTGTTAAGCGCCAATTGTAAATTTCAGGAAGCTCCTTGATCGAAACGTTTTCTTCATGTGCCATACGTATGAAAAGATCTTGGTCACCCATAAATTCTGCAGACCTGGTGTCAGCTCCTTCAGCCCACTTTTTCAAGAAGGGATGATCTTTTTTGTAACTCATTATCCCAGTGTTGTAAACGGCATCATTAGACTGGTAAAACCCGCATTTTTTTCCGGAAACGATGCCATGTTCAATTTCTGGAGCAAGTGCTAAGCCTGTTTCTTCACATGCGTCAAATAGGGGTTCAATGGTACGGATGACAAAGGTGTCGATATCAATCCAAGCAGTTTGCGGATAGGGTGTGCTTAAAATTGCTTGAGGTTTTGCAAACCAATAGGGACGGGAGGGCCAAAAGTCGTGTTGCGTTGCCATTTCGTTCCAAATTTTGATTTTTTCTAAGGTGACTTCCTCTTTTGTTGCAACAGATGCTGGGGCAATGTCGATGACGGGCGCTCGTTTTTCACACCAAAGACGGGCGCTTCTTGACATGCCGTAGTCGATGAAGGTGACTGGAAAGGAGTTGCTTTTGCAATAATGTTCCCACCACGACTTAAGTAGCCACTCTTGTTTTTCATTGCAGCCCGTAATGACTCCTCGCGTCATGATATGGCCTCTGTTTTAAGTTTTTCAAGAAGGGTGGATTGTCCCATTTGACTGGCGTAGTGGTAAATGACGTCATTGGATTTGCCGAGAGCCGGATGGATGCGGTTAAATGCAGAAGGGAGAAGAGTAACAGAAACTTTTTTTTCAAAGATCAGACGGCTAAGTAAGTCTTGATCTCCCAAGGCAGTCGTTTGCTTAGCAGCCTCGGCCCAAAGGGAGAGAATGGGTGCATTGGCTGGGTAGACAATAACGCCTGTATTAAAGCTCTTGGCATCTTTCGGGATGAGGCCGGCACTTTTTTCTGCTTCTTCACGAAAAAAAAGTTCAGGACAAAGGGCAAATGTGTTTTCAGGGCACTTGTTAAAAAGAGGGGTCAAAGATTGTTTCACTTCAGCATCGATGTCGATCCAAATGGTTTCGTCATATGGAGTTTTTAAAAGAGCTTGAGGTTTAGACAGCCACGTTTTTCGTTTAATGCGGGCAAAAGTTGAGGCGCACTCAGGTGCAGCACCTGCTTCATTTATGTTGAGAGCAAGGACCTTGCCTTTGGTTTCACACCATTTTTTTGCGCCTTGCGTCATTCCAAAATCGATAAATGTTACAGGGTAAGAGTTACTCTTTTGGTAGCTATTCCACCACCATTTAAGCATCCATTCATGGTGTGAGTCGCATCCGGTGAGAATGCCTTGGCTCTTCTTTGTCATAATGTCTTTATACCCCGGCTACCTAATTATCCAAAAGTGTGAGACTGGAGAATCTGATTTTTTCCTACAGTGAAAGGGTGGTGGTAGATGACTAAATTTTCAGGAAGAGGGCAGTCGGTGCATGGAGCATAATTAAATCCGCTTGGGAGGATTTCAAGGGGAATTTTTTCTTCGTAAATGGTTCGGTTGAGCGCGTCTTGTTCAGAAAAAAACACGTCATTGCGCGTGAGACAATTTTCAGTCCACTTTTTTAGTAATGGTGATGTTGAGTGATAGGCAATCACTCCTGTAAGAAAAGCGTTTTCATCAGGAAGAAGAAGTCCTTTTTCACGACGAACTGCAATTCCCCGCGGGACATCTTGGCATACAGCAAAGTGGGAATCTTTGAGATAATCAAAGAGAGGTGTCAGAGGTTTTTTGACTTCCGCATCCACATCGATCCAAACCGAATGCTCAAATGGAGTCATAGAAAGGAAAAGGGGTTTTTTAAACCAAATCGCCCGATCATTCCAAATCTCATCAGGGTGCAAGTCTTGCCATTTTTCTTTTTGCGCTTGAGTGATTTGTTTTAGGAGTTGATCTGAAGCCGTTAAAACAGTTCCTTTTGTTTCACACCAATTGCGTGCACTTTTTGACATGCCAAAGTCGCAAAAAGCAAGAGGGAGATCGCAATGCGCGTTGTAATGGTCCCACCACCATTTAAGCATCCATTCATGATTTTGATTGCATCCTGTAAGGATGCCTTTGGAGCTTGTATGTGTGTGGTCGGCTTGCATATTTTGGACTATAGTGAGATGATGAATTTAAGAAAAGGAGTGCACATGTTTACAAATCTGATTGATGAGGCCAAAAAAGAAGGGATTGAAAACGTTCATGTAGCAGCTCTTGTCCGCAATGCGGAGGATCAAGTCCTGTTAATTGAAAAAGTGCTGCAGGAAAAGCCCATTTACGAGTTTCCAACTGCAGATGTCAAAGAAGGTGAAACCATTCAGCAAGCCCTTCAGCGTGCTGTTTTAGAAGAAACCGCAATGGAGCTTGGAGATGTAAAGGCCTACCTTGGTCATTATGATGTAGGACAAGATAGGTACTACCATTTTGTGACGGAAGTTAAAGATCCTTGTTCAATCGAACAAAATACGAAAATTGCTTACGCCTGGCTGGAAACGCAAGAAGCGGTAGGTTATCCGATTACAGATGATCTTCGAGAAATGTTAGATGTCTATGCAAAAATGCAACAGGCTTAAGCCGTTTTCTTCTGAAGAGCAGAAACGTGAGACTTCACGCGCGCTGCTTTGTTTTGCTTATAAACGCCTTTTTTGACTCCTTTATCCATCAAACTGTAGACGGTATTAAGAGCCGATTGCATCTTTTCTTTTTCACCAGCAGATAACGCTTTTTCGAAAGCGTTGATTGCGGTGCGGACTCTAGATTTGAACGAGCGATTTAAAGCACGCTTTTTGGTGTCTTGAATGATACGCTTTTGAGCGGTTGGGATTTTCTTTTTCTTTGCTTCTTTATCTGCATCAGCCATTGTTATCTCGAAGGTATGAATTTTTCCATAAAACTACATTGGAAAAAAATATACCAAGATTGCGATAATTCGTCAATTTCCAAGGAAGATAGTTGATGCTTTCAAAAAACGTTTTTAAAATTTTGTTTTTTCTTTCAGGGGCAGTGGCCCTCTACATGGCGGCGAATTTCTTTGCAGATCTGCACAAGTATTTTCAACTTTCTCTCGATGTAAAGGCCCAGTTTGACAATTGGGACGTTGAGGAGGTGAGGTCTGGGAAGTACATTGTCGTAGCGTCTTACCAATATAAAGTAGGAGAGGCCACCTACCATCATAAAACCCGGATCACTAAAAATATCTATCCAAATATTTATTTAGCAAAGGACCATTTAGAAAAATGGAAGGGGTCTCAAAACTGGGTCTGGGTGAATCCCAAAAATCCCCATCAAGCTGACCTTTTCCGGCCCTTCCCTTTGAAGAAGGGGATCCATCTCCTTCTCGCTTTGAGCATTCTTTTTTATTTTCTGTGGCTCAATATCTATGTTCGACGCGTTCATCCCGATATTACCCCGGATTGACATCTAGTCCAATCTGAGGGGATTTTCAATTTTCATTTCCAGATTCTTTATGGCAAATCGCCGCGTACTTTGATCCAAGTACGCGGCGATTTGCCATAAAAGAGGTGGTATAAAAGAAAAAATCAAATAGGTTGGAGTAGGTATCATTCAGGCGGGGCTATTGAGTCCCCTGCTTCAAAATGAGGTAGTAGAGAAAGCGGCTCCAATCCTTGACCAGTTCAGGCAATTTTGATTTTTGCGGAGGCGGTTTGGGTCGATTTTGTGGAGGATGTCCGATATCAATCTGGCGGGGAGGTCCTTTTTCCACCCGCATTCCAGAAGAAAGTCTCTCGTACTGATCATAGAAGAAGCCACGTCCTTTGGCATTGATGGAGGTGAAAAAAGCATGGAATGGGCGCAAATAGTATTCTGCAGCAGAAAGCCTTTTCCGATTGAATCGGTAATCGTGCAAAATCCAAATCACTTGGTAGCCCACTGAGGCATAGTCAGCCATGCGCTCTTTGACTTCTTGAAGAGAAATCGGTGAACACTGCACTTCGAAGACGCGTTTTTTCGCTTCCCAGACAACGTCGGCAATCCGGTTGATTGAGGGAAAACGTTTTTCTAAGACGGCGTGCCCTTCTGGAAGGGATTGAAGAATTTTCTTTTGAATAGTGAGATGAACCTCTGTTTTTCCACTTTGGCGACAAAAAGAAGAAGGGCGAAAGTGAAAAAAATGTTTGCGCCGGTGAAGGCCCTCCTTGACCTGCAAACGTCCATGACACTCAGGGCAGGGTAATCCTTTCCTTTTACGGCTTCTTCTGCAAAAATGATTTGTGACTCGTCGTAAGCGAAAAATTGCATCGGTTAGAACTTGACTTTTAGGGGCAGCCCTTACACAATACGAGTCCACGTCATTTTAATGACACAGGTTTTCTTTGATATTTAAAGCAAAATCTTGATACATATATTGAATGCGCGTGACTACAAGGCCTAAAAACTTCTCCAGGAGAGCATGAGTAAATCCTCTTTTAGTCAGGGATTTGATCCTCAACATCAACAAAAAATCGAAGAACTCGTAGCCATTGCTAAAGAGCAAGGGTACATTACGTATGAAGAAATCAACGAAATTCTTCCGATGAATTTCGATTCAGCTGAACAAATCGACGAAGTGTTGATTTTCCTCAGCGGAATGGACATTCAAATTCTCAACCAATCTGAAGTTGAAAGACAAAAAGAGCGGAAGAAAGAAGCCAAGGAAATGGAAGCCCTTCCCAAACGAATGGAAGGAAGTTCTGATGACCCAGTGCGAATGTATCTCAAGGAAATGGGTTCAGTTCCCCTTCTTTCTCGAGAAGAAGAAGTGGAAATTTCCAAGCGGATTGAAAAAGCTCAAATCCAGATCGAAAAAATCATCATGCGTTTCCGTTATTCAACACGAGAAGCGATTTCCATTGCGCACTATCTCATTACTGGAAAAGAGCGGTTTGACAAGATCATCGCTGAAAAAGAGATTGAAGACAAAAACACCTTCCTCAAGCTTCTGCCAAAGCTGTGCGACCTTCTTAAGAAAGAAGATCGTGTTTTGGAAAAGCTCCTTATACAAATGCAGAGCAAAGATCTTGGAAAAGTTGAACGCGTTAAGCTCTCAGAAGACATTGAAAAGTGTAACATCCGTACACAAGCCTATTTAAGACGGATGCACTTCCGCCACAACATCACCGAAGACTTTGGTGAAGTCATTTTAACATCTTACGACCGTTTCCTCGCTCTCGAAAAAGAAATTCAAGAGCTTGTTCCTCGTGCTGAGAAAAACCGATTTGCCAAAGCAAAACTCTTAGCTGCTCAGCGCAAACTTACAAAACGGGAACTTGCAGCTGGTCGAACGCTTGATAAATTTAAAAAAGACGTTCGCATGCTTCAACGGTGGATGGACAAAAGCCAAGAAGCCAAGCGTGAAATGGTCGAGTCAAACCTGCGTCTCGTCATTTCGATTGCAAAGAAGTACACAAACCGTGGTCTTTCCTTCCTCGATCTGATCCAAGAAGGAAACATGGGCCTGATGAAGGCTGTCGAAAAATTCGAATACCGTCGTGGATACAAGTTTTCAACTTATGCGACATGGTGGATTCGCCAAGCTGTGACGCGAGCGATCGCCGATCAGGCACGCACCATTCGTATCCCTGTCCACATGATCGAAACGATCAACAAAGTCTTGCGTGGTGCGAAAAAACTCATGATGGAGACAGGCCGCGAGCCAACTCCAGAAGAACTTGCGACCGAACTGGGGCTCACCCCCGAGCGAGTTCGTGAGATTTACAAGATCGCTCAACATCCGATCTCTCTCCAAGCTGAAGTTGGGGACAGTGGTGAAAGTCAGTTCGGGGACTTCCTCGAAGACACCACCATCGAATCTCCCGATGAGGCAACAGGTTACTCCATCTTAAAAGATAAGATGAACGAGGTTCTTTCAACCCTTACAGATCGTGAAAGAACGGTGCTCATCGAACGCTTTGGCCTGCTTGATGGAAAACCCAAAACTCTCGAAGAGGTCGGAGTCCGTTTTAAAGTCACTCGTGAGCGGGTCCGTCAAATCGAAGCCAAAGCGCTTAGAAAAATGCGTCATCCTACCCGTTCTAAGCAACTTCAGGCTTTCCTCGACATCATTGAACAAGAGTGATACGGTTTTCCTATCATTTCAAATGGAGGAAAAAATCATGGCAAGTGAGGTCCACCACTACATTACAGTAAGTTCACTCAGAAAATATGAAGTGACCCTGCACGGGCCTTATCCAAAATCATCAGTCCCAGATAGTCCAGATTTTGAAAAGAGCCAGAAATTTGAAAAGGTACAATTAACATATCCTATTATTCTTGACAGTACCGACATGACGATTCAAGGTGTGATGAAAGTGTGGGTGGCTATGAATTTAGCGAATCAAGAGTTTGTTAGGGCTCAAGCTCAGCTTGATACCATTAAGAAACCTATCTGTCAGTTATTAATAGAGCAGCATCCTGCTGCGCTCAGATTTCAACAAGCATTTAATCGCGTTCAAAAAACTGTAAAGGATTGGCAACCCTATGTCGATGCTGGTTATAAAGTGACCATCATCAAATAGGTACCTAAGTCGAAATCAAGGCGCTTCATTCGAAGTGTCATCCCATTTGCTTTTAGCAGCTTCGGTCAGCTCTCGACATCATTGAACAAGAGTGCTATCCTCTTGTCTCCAATTTTTTAGGAGGTTAGAGATGGCAATAACTACCGAAGTTCACCGGTTTACAGCCGAGCAATTAACTGACAAATATCGTTTCATCTGTCATGGACCTAATCCAAAATCATTTGAAGTCGACTCAAAAGAATTTACTGAAAGCCAGCTTTTTGAAGAGGTCGAGTTGAATGTTCCTGTGGGAGTTGATCTGACAGAGGTTCTCATTCGAAAGGTGATGTTGGCTTGGATCGACATGAATGTCACCAACCAATTTCTTGTACGAGCTATGGCTGAAATGGATCTCAATGTGGATCCTTCTCAGAATTCTTTGTATGAGACATTTAATGGCGATAACAAAGCAAAGCAAAAGTTTGATATAGCGTTTTCCAGCCTTGTGCAAACGAAAGAGACTTGGGATTCTTTCGCAAGAGAAGGTTATTCTGTAACCATCATTAAATAAAATCGTAGGGGGAGATGGAGGCTATATGGCTGTTCAACAATTTCAGTATGTGCGTTATACGACGCAATACTTATTCAATCACTGTGGAATAGAAGCTCGCGAACCTTTTGTTCCAAATGACCATCTTTATGCTTTACCCCCATTTCAAGAAATAGAGATACAAGTTCCTAATGGCAGCGCGCTTACCGATGATAGTGTAAGAAATCTGGTCAATCGATGGGTTGATGTTTTTGAGGCTCAGGGCAGGTACATGAATATGTGGTTTGCATACATTCGTGTGGTAGCCCCAGTTAATGTATTAAGCTGTGACCCTGTAGATATGTCTACGAATCTAGGAGTTAGATTAAAACAGGTTTGGACTGATTACATTGCCGTGAAAGAAATGTGGAAAACCTATCAAAATCAAGGGTTTTCCATTCGCAGAACTCAGTAAGTTGATTTATTTATGACAATCCCTTATCTCTAATAGAATGAAAATTTGGGATGTCACACTTACTTTAACTGAAAAAATGCCAGTTTGGCCTGGAGATCCTCAGCCGCAATTTATTCAAAAAATGCATCTTGAAAAAGGGGATATCGCCACAGTTACCTATATAAATATGGGGGCCCATACAGGAACACATGTGGATGCACCTTGTCACTTTATTAAAGGGGGCGAGGGAGTTGAGACGCTTGAGCTTGAAACTTTGGCTGGTCCTGCATTGGTCATTGAAGCATTAAATCTTCCGCTCATTACGAAGGAAGTGCTTGAAGAGCATGCTATTCCCGAAGGCACAGAGCGTTTATTGATTAAAACGGATAACTCGGAGTCTTGGGCTAAAGGGATGTCAGAGTTTGATGAATCTTATGTTGCGATCAGTGAAGATGGAGCTAAATTTCTCGTCGAAAAAGGAGTGAAGCTTGTTGGGGTTGATGGATTTTCCATTGCTCCCTTTGATGCGGTTGTGCCCACTCACGAAATCATTCTTGGAGCGAGAGTTGTCGTAATCGAAGGGCTAAACCTGGCCGAGATTAGCGCTGGGACTTACACCCTTTGTTGTTTGCCGATTAAAATTGCTGGTTCTGATGGAGCGCCTGCTCGAACTATTTTAATGAAGTAGTATTTTTATACCTTATATATATAAAAGGTATTGACCGCGTTTGCTATTCTATTAACATCGAATGGGTTAGCTTCGATCTGTTTTGGTCGTTTTTTATATTAAAGAATGTATAAATGGGTCGGTCGTTAATAAATAATCACTTAAAAATAAAAAAAAACCTTTAAGAAATGGCAGATTTTTCTTATACGAAGAAGTTAGATGAATGATATAAACAGCTTCTTGAGGTAAGAGGATGAAAGTGAGGTCTTTAGGTAAATTAATAGCGCCTATCGTTGCGATCGCTACGTCAACTGCTGCCTTTGCTGCGATGGATCGGGAGGCTCGTGTCACCGAACTAGAAAATCAAATGCAGCAAGTGCGCACTGAGACAGCGACGGACACGTATGGAGCAAACACCGCTTTAGCTCGACCATCAGTCGAAAATCCCTATAAGTGGTTTGTGACTTTAGATGTGCTTTACTGGCGCACTAAGGTGGGGGGAACAGAGTATGCATATTCGGATCAAGATCCAACAGCATCTCTCCCTTTAAAAGGACGTACTAAACAGATGGAGTTCGACTGGGATTGGGGACTTCGTGGTGGTCTTGGATACAATTTTGATCATGATGGTTGGGATTTAAGAGCACAGTACACATGGTTTGACACAAGTGGTAGTGACACAACTCGTGCAGGACTCAATAGCTCAATCGTTCCTTTAAGAGGATCGGCTATGATTCCAGGAAACGACCAAGATTTTATCTTTTGTAAGCATGCCAAGTCTCAGTATGACATGGACTATCAAGCAATTGATGTTGAACTTGGACGTGATTACTATGTGAGCTCGAAGCTTTCGCTTCGTCCTTTCTGGGGTCTTAAAACTGCTTGGATTGATCTTGAGCAAAACACACGCTATACCGGCGGTGAACCTGGACCTAACGATCCAGATTCACTTGGGTTAGGACGCAACACAGTTCATGTGCGTGAAGACTCTGATTTCTGGGGTCTTGGACCACGAGCTGGTTTTGATACTCGCTGGTACTTAGGCGAAGGATTTAGCATCTTTGGAAACATTGCTGGTGCCCTTGTTTATGGATACTTTGATGTAGACCATAAGGAAAGATACACTGGAAATGAAAATGCACGTATTCGTTTACATGCAGATCGTCATGCATTTTCTCCAACTGCACAGATCCAAATGGGACTTAGATGGGATTCATATTTCCATGAAAATAGACACCACTTCAGCATTGGGCTAGGATTTGAAGGTCAATACTGGTGGAGAATGAATCAAATGCTTAAGGTTGACGACTCTACTACTTTAAAGTACGAGCGTTACTCAGAAGACTTGAGCATGTATGGATTGACACTCGATATGAAGTTTGACTTCTAAGCGAATCGATTTCAATCTATCGATAAAAGAGAGCTCTCAGAAATGAGAGCTCTCTTTTTTTATTCATGAAGTTAGTCTCATTTTCAACAAGTTGCAATTCTTAAATGAGTTCTTCAGAATTATTTTAGTTTTAAAGTCTGTACAAATAATTAAATTACCCTTAGGTATGGAATTAGAAGGAAGAAATACCTATTTGGCAGCTTCCGGTAACGTCTTGTAGCTCCGAAAAAGGGGCTTTAATAAGGTTTGAAGTAAAAATAATAAAAAAAACTATAAAAACACTTCAATAAATGCGCGTTATCATTTATATGAAAAATTAGAGTAAAAGAAGATTTAATCTAACCCCCTTGAGGTAAAAGATGAAAGTGGGCTTTTTAAGGAAGATTCCGATTGCCATCGCTTCCCTTTTGGCTACATCCGCAGCGTTTGCCGCTATGGATATGGACTCTCGGGTCTCGCAACTTGAGAATCAAATGCAGCAAGTGCGTACCGAGACTGCCATGGGAACATATGGTGCACAAACAGCGACTGCCCGCCCAGAAGTGGACGGCCGTGGCTGGTTCCTAACTTTAGATGTCCTTTTATGGCATGCTAAAGTCGGCGGAACAGAGTTTGCCTATTCGGACAACGATCCTGCCGCAACCCTACCAATCCGAGGTCGTACCAAAGATATCGACTTTGACTGGGATTGGGGTTTCCGTGTCGGATTAGGTTACAACTTTGCACATGATGGCTGGGATGCATATCTGCATTACACATATTTTGACACAAATGGAAGCGAATCGTCTCGCGGCGGTCTCAACAGTACGCTTGTTCCTCTTAAAGGATCAGCTCAGATTGTTTCGACAGTAGCGAATCCAGATGATGTGTTTATCTTTTGTGACAGTGCAAAGTCTCAATATGACTTAGACTACAACGCACTTGATTTAGAACTTGGTCGTGCTTACTTTGTGAGCGGTAAGCTTTCTTTCCGCCCCCATTGGGGTTTGAAGACTGCTTGGATCGATCAAGAACAGATCACACGCTATACAGGTGGAACTCAAGTTGGTGACAACTTAGGTCTTGGAGTGAATACAGTTCACATTAAAGGTGACTGTGACTTCTGGGGTCTTGGACCACGCGCTGGTGTCGAGTCAAAATGGCACTTAGGTTATGGATTTAGCATCTTTGGTAACATTGCCGGTGGACTTCTCTTTGGTTACTTCGACGTTGACCACAGAGAGCGTTGGAGTGTAAACGAAGACAACAACATTCGCCTACATGCGAATCGTCATGCGTTTTCTCCAACAGTTCAGTTCCAACTCGGATTACGCTTTGACAAGTACGTTCACAACAATAGACAACACATTGGTGTGGGACTTGGATTCGAAGCCGAGTACTGGTGGAGACAAAACCAAATGCTTAAAATCGACGATGCTGCGGTTCTCAAGTACGAAAGATACTCTGAAGACTTAAGCTTCCACGGTTTGACTCTTGATATTAGGTTTGATTTCTAAAAGAAACTCGCTAACATCAAGACCTAAAGACGATAACGGGATGCGCTAGCATCCCGTTTTTGTATCGAGAGAGTCATCAAAAAATCGTCAGCGTCTTGTGATTTCCTAGGGAAAGTTACTGCGTTGTCCTGCTTCGACAACCCGCAAGGGGTTGCCTGCATCGGACGCCTTGAACCTTTCGACTAAGAAATCCCCTTCCACTGACGATTTTTTAACGACTCCCTCTATTTTTAGGGGCAAAACTTAGGCTATAGTGGCTGAGGTTTAGGCATTGAGGGAAATTTCTTTTTAGCTTATACGTATGGTATAAATTTTAGTTTATGCCATGTTACGAGCGTTTATACTTCTATTGTTTTTGCCGGTGGCTCTTTGCGCAAGTGCCAAAGATGTTGTCGGGACTTACCCAACTCAGTCGACAAATGAGTGTCCAACTCCTGTTCCACTTAACAGTGATCCAACGCCTCCAAAAGAGACAATCACTCCGTCACTCGGGCCTATTTCGAAACGAGGGTATGACGTTGTTGTCGATGCTGAGTTCCTCTACTGGTATGCAAATGTGACACAACTTTCATATGCGAGAGAATACAAGCTAGCTCCTGTAGGTGACTCGACAGATCCAACAGTTGCGACTTTGGTTCCAGTTGAGTTCAAACACCTTGATTGGGGGTGGGATCCTGGCGTTCGTTTAGGTTTGGGGGTTGTGACAAATCATGAAGGGTGGGAAGTTTATTCTAACTGGACCTACACTTATAATAGTGTCTCTGACACCTCTTCGGTACCCGATTATGCTGGGAGAGACTTTTTTTCAACGACTGTGAATCCTCCCGGAACAAAAATTTTAACCTCTCCTTGGCTTTGGCTCCCTGATAGAGATCATTTTAACCGAATTAAGGCAAATTGGGCCCTTCTCTTTAACCAAATCGACCTCACTGTTGGACGTCATTTTTGGATCAGCCCACGTCTTTCCATTCAACCCTTTGCAGGAGTCCGTGGGTTTTGGGCACGCATGCATTTTAGTGTAGACGCATTTCGCCCAGGAATCAATAATCCTGTTTCGATACAGAATCAGATTGATTCGAAAAACACATTTAAACAAAAGTCTTGGGGAGTTGGTTTACTAGGAGGTTTGAATACTGCTTGGCATATCACAGACCATTGGAGTGTTGTTGGAGCGGCAGATCTTGCTCTTGCATACGGTAAGACAATGGTTCGCTCAAGAATCGATAATCTTCAAATTGAACTATTGCCACAAGTTCCTTACCGCGATGTTCATCTACATGTCGACGATAATCTCTACCGTTTGCAATCATTTGTGGATTTAAGCTTGGGACTGCGTTGGGAAACAATGATTCATGAAGTCTACCGGCTTCTTTTTGATTTAGCTTGGGAAACACACTTCTTACTGAACTTTAGCCAGCTTTTCAGGGGGACATATCAAACAGCTGCTACGACAAATCCATTTGTGACACTCCCGGATGCATCAACAGATCTCCCTTCATCAAAAGGAAACTTAACCCTGTCCGGGGTAGTACTACGAGGGCGATTTGAGTTTTAATGAAAAAAACCTATAAGTTACAGGTTAGATATGAATAGAAAACGTTGTTTCCAATTTCTTACATTACTTCTCATGCCGCTTGTTGCATGGGCTGGAAAGCCGTCTGCTGCAGAGGAAATCACACCATCTGTTGGCCCGATTCAAGGATCTGGTTGCAATGTTATTGTAGATGCAGAGTTTTTATGGTGGTATGGCAGTGTCACCGATCTTTCGTATGCAATCAAAGGTAAAACGATCCCAACTGGGAATGCGAATAATCCTGCTCAAAGAGCTGTTTGGACACCTTCCAAAAAGGAAGAGTTTGATTGGTCATGGGATCCTGGTGTGCGTGTGGGACTTGGCCTCGTGACAAATCACGATGGTTGGGATGTTTACTCAGATTGGACCTATTTCTATAACAGCACCACAGAAAGTTCATCCGCGCCGCCGTTTGATGATTCAGACTTGGCGCAAGCGGGTCCTTATCCTATAGGAACGCGCGCTTTCACATCTACCTGGTTTCTGACTCCTAATGGAGAGTTTCTTCGTCGAGTGAAATCGAAGTGGGCGGTGCTTTTTAATCAAATTGATTCAAAGTTGGGACGTAACTTTTGGATCAGCCACAACTTATCGCTTCAACCATTTTTTGGGGTGAGAGCTTATTGGGCTCGGATGCATTTCAGTGTTCAAGGGGATCGTCCTGCAAGAGTCAATGCAACGTTCTTTAATACAAGTTCGACCTACCGACAAAAATCTTGGGCGGTAGGGCTTTTAGCAGGAATCAATACCGCTTGGCATATCAATCCTAATTGGAGC
Source organism: Simkania sp. (assembly GCF_965215465.1). Classification (GTDB taxonomy): domain Bacteria; phylum Chlamydiota; class Chlamydiia; order Chlamydiales; family Simkaniaceae; genus Simkania. The sequence continues at coordinate 170,512 of NZ_OZ244056.1, forward strand.
ATTTTTGCAAACACTAGTGTTGCGCTTGCCTATGGTAAGTACTGGGTTCGTCGCAAAAGTTCACAGCTTGAAATTGATCAAAATGGAGTCACGTTAAGCAACCTTTCTGCCACGACACAAGAACAATCTATCAAACGCAACCCTTTGTCGATTTAGCGATGGGCGCAAGATGGGAAAAGATATTTAATCAATCCTTCCGTATACTTGTTGACTTGGGTTGGGAAACGCATTTTCTCATAGACTATAACCAGCTTTTTCGTGGAACTGAGCCTGTGATTGCCTTCACAGATTTACCTTCTACAAATGGAAATCTCACACTTTCTGGACTCACTCTTCGAGGACGGATTGATTTTTAAAAAAATTTAACGAAGAAGAACTTGGTGAGTTTTGGGTTTTCCTTGTTTTCACGCACGAACTCTAATTGAAAACCGCATTTTTTGTAGAAGTCTGGCGCTTGAAATGCGCTTGTAACCAAATTAATGTTGTTGAACCCTTTCCCTTCGAAACGCTCTTCTAAGGCTAATAGGAGCCTTTTTCCGTTTCCCTGCTTTCGATAATCAGGGTGTACCCAAATGTCATCGACATACACTTCAGCATAAGCTGTATAAGCGGAAAGTACGCCAAAGACTTTTCCTTCATCGTTTTTTGAGACAAGAGCAAACTTTTTATAATGGCAAGGTGTACCCGATTTTTTTTCGTCTTTTGCATGTCCTTCTTCCACCATTTTTTCAACGATAGTTGGAAGCTTATTTAAGTATTCAATTGATGTTTTTTTCATGCTTAAAAATTTTAGAAAAACAAAACGTTTTTTGTTAATAACATCTTGTCTTGAAAAAAATTGGTTTTTGTTTATTGTTTAATTAGTAGGTTGAAAAGTTTGCAAACAAGTTTTTTATGAAAAAGTTTTTAATTATTTTGCTTTTTCTTTCTTTTATAAAAACAGTCTCAGGATACACTCTCGAGACGAATTCTTCACGTATTGCAAGATTAGAAAAAGAAGTAGAAGAACTGCAAGAAAAACTTCACGAACTTTTAGTCGAACAAGCAAGACCAAGTGCAAACCCGAGTATTGTTGGTGATGTTTACTTTGTGACATTTGATGCACTTTATTGGTACGCACGTACAAACGGAACACAATATGCTTATAGTAATAGTACGACAATGACGGCGATGCCACTAAAAGGTCGTACAAAAGATATTCACTTTACTTGGGAATGGGGGTTGCGTGCAGGAATTGGAAAAAATTTAGATCATGACAAATGGGATCTATACGCTTCCTTTACTCTTTATCGTCCCCACTCTTCTGGAACATCAAGTGCGGGTCGTAATAGCATTCTGATTCCACTCAAAGGGGCCACACTCATTAATGCAGGAGCGAAGCGGGCTCGCTCGACTTATGCACTCGATACTTATCAAATTGATGCAGAATTAGGGCGTCATTACTATGTCAGCTCTAAACTCTCGTTTCGACCATTTGCAAGTGTTAAGAACGCTTGGGTCAAACAACAACAAATTGTCCGATATACAGGGGGATCAATTGGGAATAACACCGCCCATGTAGAAGATCATTGTGATTACTGGGGAATTGGTCTGCGTGGAGGGATCAATTCAAAATGGCATCTAGGAGAAGGCGTCTATTTAGAAGGTCTGTTTTCCGGTGCGTTGCTTTATGGATATTTTGACATCGATCATCGTGAAAAATTGACAGCCAATCCCCATGACACAATCAAGCTTGATGATAACAAACACCGCTTTGTTCCAACGGTGCAGTACCGCTTTGGAATTGGTTGGGGCACCTACTTCAATGATCGAAAAAATCATCTCGATCTTGAACTGGCTTACGAAGGACAGTATTGGTGGCGACTCAACCAAATGATCAACATCTATGAGTACAACGCTTTTCGTTATGACAACTTGAGCGACGACGTCTCGATGCATGGTCTCACGTTTAGGCTGCGCCTTTATTTCTAAATTCAGTAAACAATACGAAAGTCTAAGCAGGTGAGTCAGTTGCTTCGGTTTAATTTTTTTACGTTTGACGTACTACGTAAAAGGGGGTAAAATCCAATTATGATTCGTTCATTCAAGGATAAAAATACTCAATCGTTGTACGAAGGTAAGTCTGTCAAAAAGTGGAGGTCTTTTACCAGGCAAGCAGAGAAAAGACTTATTATTTTAGATATGGCAACTTCTTTGAGTGATTTAAGAAATCTTCCCAGTAATAGGTTCGAATCATTAAAAGGAAATCGAAAGGGGCAATATAGCATCCGGATCAATAGCCAATGGAGAGTTTGCTTCTGTTGGGGTAAGGGCGAACCATATGATGTGGAAAATGTAGATTATCATTAGGAGAGGTATTTAAATGGCGAATAAAATGAGGCCGATTCATCCAGGAGAAATTCTTGAAGATGAACTCGAAGAAATTGGCATATCAGCTAGTGCTTTAGCAAGGTATCTTTCTGTTCCTGCTAACAGAATTTATTCAATCATCAATAGACAAAGGTCGATCACAGCCGACACTGCTCTACGTCTTGCAAAGTTTTTTGGAACTTCCCCTGAGTTTTGGCTCAATCTTCAATCTGATTTTGATTTAAAAACTGCAATTAAGAAAAGTGGGAAAAGAATTGAAAAAGAAGTGATTCCTTCAGAGGAAGTTGCTTAAATTTTTAATAAACAATACGAAAGTCTGAGCAGGTGGCTTGAGCAGCTGAGCTTGTCACTTCGACTTGTGTGATCTTAATAGGGGGAGGCTCGCTTTTCTTTCTGTTTGGTACATCCGGATGTAGTCAATATGCTTGAGGAGATGATCCCGGATCATCTCGCCAGTGACTTCTAAGAGAGGTTCGCCGCTGTCAAGCCGTTTGACATCTTCAGCAATCCAGGGTTGGCCCATCGTTCCTCGTGAAGCCAAGATTGCATCGCATCCACTTTGTTCAAAAAGCGCCAGACCATCTTGAGCGCTAAAGACATCTCCATTGCCGATCACATGAATGGACCCAGCCACTTCTTTACATTGCCGGATAATGTCCCAATCCGCTTTTCCTGTGTACTTTTGGACTCGCGTGCGTCCATGAATTGCGATTGCCGTTGCTCCAGCTTCTTCGGCAATCCGAGTGATTTCTGGCGCGTTGAGGGAATCTTGGTCCCAGCCGGCACGGATTTTCACTGTGACGGGAATTTTGACTGTGGCGACCATATTGGAGATCACTTCTCCAATAAGCTGAGGGTTTTTTAGCATTCCTGAGCCACTTCCATCCTTAGTGACTTTATCGACAGGACAGCCGCAGTTCAAGTCCACAACATCAAATCCGAGCTCTTCGATGATCCGAGCTGTAGGACCGGCTAGCTCGGGTTTACTCCCACACAATTGGGCTCCAATGGGTCGCATTGAGTCGCGGTAGTCGAGGATGTGGTAGGTACTTGGTTCGTGGCGGATCAAGGCGTCCATTTTGACCATTTCGCAGTACATGAGCCCAACAGGATAAAGGGCAGCCATTTGGCGAAAGGGAAAGTCAGAGCATCCCGCTAGTGGCGAGTAAAAAACGTTGGAGGGGAGCGTCAACGACTTGAATTTAATGGGTTTAACGTACCGCATAGAGGATCAGCATTAGCAAGAATTTTTCGACGAGTTTGAGGACAAAAAACGCAATCAGGGGGCTGAGGTCAAGCACTCCTCCAATAGGGGGGATGAAGCGACGGAAGATGTTGATATACGGGTCAGTATAGTGAGCAATGAACTGCATGAAGCGAGTGCGTTGAAAATTGGGAAACCATGACCCAAGCACGCGGATCAAAATCATCAGCGTATAAACGAGAAAGAAAAGACGAATTGCAGAAATCACGTAATACATGAAACCAAGTTTACCATCTGTCTGATTAGAAAAAAAGGGTAAGCTAAATCTTGAATTTTCCTTTTTTCTCTCAATTCGTTTATATTAGGGAGAATCATTGGAATCGACTATGCAAAAAATTGGAATTTACAAAGATGGCGACGAGTTAAAAGTCGCTGCGCTTAGCGACGAGGCCCTTATTGAACGGCTTGACCAGCCGGCCCAATTTTCTGAAGAAGACTGGGAGGGACTTTTCGTTACTGGGGTTGAAGGGGATAAGGTGCTTATTAGGCATATTGAATCGCCCTTAAAGAAAAAACGAGCCCTAGAAAAAACACTTCCTTTCCAACTTGAAAATCTCATTCCTTTTGAGTTGGACGAAGTGGTCGTACGCCCCATTTATCAAATTGGAAAGGAGAGGACACAGGCTACTTTCTTTGTCACTTCTCAGGAAACACTTGAGAAACACGTCATCCAGCAAGAAGGAATCGATCCAGCATGGGTCTCGTGTATCCCTATGGCACTTTGTCGGTTTGCAGAATTCACCATGCAAGATAAAGAAGCACTGATTGTTTTTTATGTTGGAAAGAAAACGACTGAAATCGTCTCCGTTTATCAAGGCATTTTGAAACACAACATTGCCATAAGAATGGGACTCGATGATTTAGAAGCAGCCTACGAGCAAGATCGGATCGGAGAAAAAGATTCTGAGAGAATTCACTCCATGCGCCGACTAGACCTGCAAGCGCTTTCTCAAAAGGAGTACCCACATTTGATCGAAGCGTTAGAAGAGTTTAGACGCGAAGTGGACCGTGCTTTTTGCTTTTTACATCATAAGCAAGAGTCAAGTGAACTGCAATTTTTACTCTTTGCGGGGGAGACAAAAGCGACATTGCAATTAGAAGATTGGATGGTGCAGTGGGAAACCTTTTCTTACTCTGTTTTGCCAACTCAAGGGCATCGTGGCTATGATCCGAATATGGTAAAAACTTATGCTGTTCCCATCGGACTTGCATTGGATGCCATCAAACAAGATCAAAAAAGCATCCAATTTCGCCAAGGAAAATGGGTAGCTCCTGAAGTTTACACCTCGATAAAAAGCAAAATTTTCAAAGGAGTGACACTTTGTCTTGCAGCAGCAGCGGCCTTATTCATCATTGGGCATGTCATTTATACAAAAAAAGAGAAAGCCTTTTTGGAAGACATTCATCAGTTTGTTCAAACCTATCAAAAAGACATTCCTAAGCTTGAAAAAATTGCCCGTATCTCTTCGACACAAGAAAAAATTCATTTTCTCAATCGCAATATCAAAGTGATGAAAAGCGATTTTGGATATTTTACTCCGCCCACGCTCGTTTCAGACGTATTAGCTTTTTTAAGTGAGCATCCTAATTTGAATCGGCAAGAAGGCGAAAAGAAGATGGTCATCGATCATCTTAAGTACGAACTATTGGATTATCCTTCAGTTCAAAAACCCTTTCAATCGTACCAAGTGAAAGTCACTGTGGCCTTTTCTTCTCCAGGATCGGTTTGGGCGCGGGAATTTCACGATGCGATTGTCGAGGATGAAAAATGGGTGGATCCCGATGGAGAAATCACCTGGAAAAGGGAGCAAAATGCCTACACGTTATCGTTTATTCTCAAATAAGGAAGCGCTAAAAGCTGCTTGGCAAGGGCAAAGAAAACGTTTAAAGCCCAAGTTGCTTTTGCAAAACCCGCTTTTTATTGGAGCTCTTTTTGCGTTTTCATTGATTCCTTTTTTGTTTGGAGTGATGCTTATCAAGGATCGATTTGGAAAATTAGTAGAAAGTCAAAGACACTTTAAACAAATTGAATGGCGTGCAAAACGACTGGTGCAAACGCACAAATCGCGCAATCAGTTTTTAGAAAAATACAAGCAAGTTGATCCCTACTTTCTCAGTCATGCAACAGAGAGTTTGGTTTTTTTAAAACCTGAAATCGATGCGTTAAAAGTTATCTATGGGCATCCTACTTTTCAATCATGCCCTGCAGTCAAGACGCGTCTAACAGCTCTCACTAAGGGGGAAAATAGGTTAGTTTTTGAAGAAAAAGGAAGAGAAGTCTCGAAATTGATTGAAGAAATGCGCTACACTCAGAGGAGCCCCGTTGAAGTCAATGGAGAAGACATCAAAAACATCTTATCGATTATAGAAGGGGTTTCGATAAAACCTTACGAACCTCCACCTTTCCGCCCTCAACTAGTGATCAAGCGTTTTGATTTAAAAAGGGAATCTTTGTTAGGAAGAGAGAGTTACTTTTTAGAAATGGATTTAATTAAAAGAGAGCCGCTATGAACCTCAAATATTGCCTTGGAATTTTAATTCTTGTTGGTTTTCTAACCGGGTGTCACCATCAAAATGAGCACACCTCGCAACTCATGAGCATTCAGATTTATGACCGCAACGGCTTTAAGGAAACAATTACGTCTGCTGATCGCTTAAAAATGTACCAAAAAGCCGACTTTACCAATGCTCAACCGTATGCGCGAGTGGTACGCATTTATTCTCGCACAGAAGAGGGAAAGACTCCCTCTCGTCTGACGACTTATCACGAAAACGGAGAAATTTGGCAGTACTTAGAGGTTGTCAATGGCCGTGCGTGTGGAACCTATCGTGAATGGCATGCCAATGGAAAACTTCGTCTTGAGCTCACTGTGATTGAAGGAATGGGAGATCTTTCAGAAGATGCGCAGCTTGGTTGGGTTTTTGATGGGTTTAGTCGCGCCTACGACGAACAAGGGTTATTAGAAGCTGAGTTTTATTACGATAAAGGACTCATGCAGGGAACAGCTCTTTACTACTTTCCCAATGGTAAACTGCAGCAACAGATTCCCTACGAAGAAGGGCTAATTGATGGAGACTGCCTCGTTTACAACGAGGAAGGACATCTCATTGGAAAGAGCACCTTTGTTCGTGGGAAACAACAAGGCCTTTCAACTTTTAAAGGGGATGCTTATTCCCCACCCTATACAGAAACTTATCGCGATGGACGACTTCTTGAAGGAGTTTATCACGACTTTTCTGGGCGGATCGTTTGCAAAGTTACAGACGGCTTTGGAAAAAAAGCCATTTTTACACGAGGCCACCTTTTTGCTCTTGAAGAGTATCAAGCAGGTGTTGCAGAAGGTGAGATGCAGCTTTACAATGAAATGGGACGATTAGAAAGTTCCTTTCACGTTAAAGATGGGATGAAGCATGGCCAAGAATGGGTTTACTATTCCGCTCCTGAGGGAAAAGAACCCCAGCCTAAACTTTGCATCACTTGGGTTGAAGATCAAATTCACGGGATCTCTCGCACTTGGTACCCTAATGGTAATCTCGAGAGCGAACGAGAGATGTATGAAAACCAAAAACACGGCATCTCATCAGCATGGTACAAAGATGGAACTTTGCGCCTTGTCGAAGAATACGATCATGATGAGCTATTTTCAGGAACCTACATGAAGCGAGGCGATAGCCATCCTGTTTCTTCTGTTGAAGAAGGAGCGGGAATCGTCACACTTTATGATGCGAATGGCTTGTTTATGAAACGGATCACTTATGAAAAGGGGCAACCCGTTTTAGATGAACCTTAAGCATGAATTGCGTCGTAAGCTTATTGAGCGGCGCCTTGAGATTTCTCCCCATAGGCGCAACGAAGCACGCGAAGAAGTGATGAAAAAGCTTTTGCCTCTGCTTGAGGGGTTCAAACGCATCCTTTCTTTTGCCAGCAAGGAAGAGGAAATCGATCTTTGGCCTCTCAATGAGCTCCTTGCCAAAGATAAAAAGCTTTGCCTGACAAAAGTTGAAGAGGAGCGCTTAAGCATTTTTCAAGTGTCTGACATTGAATTAGACCTTGCAGAAACAGGGCGTTGGCAGTTGAAAGAGCCCATCCCCAGTCGTTGCAGTCCTATCACTCCTAAAGAGATCGATTGCGCTTTAGTTCCTGGGCTAGGCTTTGACAAACAACATCATCGCATCGGATATGGGATGGGACATTTCGATCGCTTTCTTCTTCAAGTGTCGTGCCCGACTTATGGAGTGGGGTTTCGTGAACAATTGCTTGAATCATCTATCCCAGCTGAAGAGCATGACATCTCACTCACCAAAGTCTTTTATTTTTAGTTCACCTAAGACATTGCCTTGGGGATCGGCGATGTAAGCAAGGATAAAGAAAAACCCACTGCTTGTAAAACAGTGGGTTTATAACATTTTAGATCGTGTGGTTTAACTTTGCGAGCATCAGTTTTTCAGTGAAAGCTTTATTTCCAAGTGACTTGGAATACGAAATCGCATCATTGAGTAACCGTTCATGTTCAGTAGTCGAAAGGGAGTCTCGCAATCCAAGTGGATGCCATGGAGTGACGGCATCTTCCCAATTCATAATTTTATCGATAGTTGCAAAATCCTCGTTTTCTACGGCTTCGAACACTGCAAGTGCACTCTTTTCTATCGTTGTCAAAGAGTCAGCACTATAGGGTTTTTGAGTATGAACTGCAAAAACTTGCTCAGGCGTTTTAGGAGGCGCTGCAGGGAAAAGACTTGCTGAAAGCGAGAATCTTTTAAAGATCGCGTCAACACTTTTTGCAACATCTTGGTCTGTCCACCAATCAGTGACGTGTGTGCCTCCAGTGATGGTAAGATAGTGTCCCATAGGATTGAGACGGACAGCTTTTTCAATTTGATCGCGCTCCCAGTCTGGAACCATTTCATCGCCACCATAACCTCTTGTATCAGGAACACCAATCGTGTAGATTTGAATTCCATGGTTTTCTTTGAGATTATCTACCACATTGTACGAAGGTAAAGCCAGTGAAGCAACTCCTGAGACGAGAGGAGCAATATAGGGGACGACCCCACTAAAGGTTTTCAACCAGCTACTATCGGTGTCATCTTCTGCAGCTCTCTCTGCTTTTTTGAGTGCAATCCCTTTTGCTGTTCCAGAAAATGTATTTGGTGCTTGGTCAACCCATACGTGAGAAGCTGGAAACATCTTTGCAGCTTCTGAAGATGGGAGACCCCCAGCACATTGTCCTTTAAGACGATTTGATTTTGTCTTAGTCCTTTGACCTCCTTTAAATAACGCCCTGCAGTGCGAATCGCTTCTGTCATTCCTTCTTGGCTGTTACTTCCTTCACTCAGTCCTTTACCTGCGTTGTCGTAAGCTAAGACATTGACGCCAGCAAAAAGGAAAGTGAGGATTTCATGTGAATAAGAAGCATAGCTATTGGTTTGGTTCATGGAAAGAACCACTGTTGCACGTTCTGCGTCAAGCTTTGGTGCAACTACTGGTCTCGAAGAAAGAGTAAATGATCCAAGATCGTTTAAGTGTTTCGACTCCATGACAGCCATAGCTGACTCAACAGCTGGGTTTTCTAAGAAGTAGACCTTGCCTTCATGACGGATCATGTTCCAAGACGAGTTCTCAATTTTTAAACCCTTGCCATCGTTTAGAGCGCCACTAAAAAGAGCGAACGCCTCATCTGCATGAGCTTCATCAAAAACATAGGCTTTCGACTGAAGAGGTTGAGTATTAAAAAAGACAAAAGACTGGCCATATTCCGTTGCTTTTTCAATCTGAGCTGAACCACCGTGCGTTGCCATCTTGAGTGAGCGGCTATCAAACTTTGGCATTAAAATGAGGTTTTGTTTCATCGAATTGAAATGCCACCATGAAGCAGTTTCAAAAGGTTTCATTCCATTTTCCCAATAAAGGTCGTAACCCATCTTTTGGCAAAATTTCAGGAAGTCGCCCGGATTTTTAAATTCAGACTCTAATTCAGCACTATAAGGAATGCGTACAGCATCTGCACTATGCGTTGAGCCGTCAGTTTTCACTTTAATAGGCTCTCCTCGCTCAAAGAATGGGTGATTGAGTTGAACTTCAAGAGAAGTCGCTTTGCCGCCCATTTTTTCGATACTTTGGTGGAAGTTTTTGACATCAAAATGGAACGCGGAAATTTTATTGCCTGTCTTCGTTGTCAGGGTTAAAGGCTCACCACCAATTTGCTTGTACTGATCGAGTTTTCCTGAAATGAGGCGATCTTTATCCCAATCTATTGTGGCACCTCTTAATACAGCGCGAGAGTTAATAAAACTTGCGAGACCTGTTCCATAACTACCTGTCGCCTCTTGCTTTCCAAACTCTTTTGTTTTGAAAACGCGAGTCGAAGTCGCGGTTTCCAGCCCTGTGGTAGCTGCAACTTCAGTTGTTTTGTTTTCATCTGAATTTACTGGTCTTGTTGGCTCTCCAACGATAGGTAGATGAACTCCGCCACCGGAGTCTACGCGTTGTGCTTCAGACATGGTTTCTTCCCTTATTTTAGTAATTCAAAATCAAGGGGAAAAAACCCAGCATGGCTTGATCAATTGGCGATTGCCAAACGAGCAAAATGGCTGTATTTGGAATGATGTTAAAATAATTAAGTGTGAAGGCAGAATTGCCTTGTTTCCTTCCTTTCATAGCTTCCCCAAGCTTCTAGTATTTAATATAGTTAATATTATATCAAAATATTTAATTAATATTAATGATTTATTTAAACTATTGCTTAAGCGTTTGAATATTAAATATATGAAAAAAGAACCCGCCTCAATAGGAGGCGGATTCAACGTACTCATATAGAACTTCTTCTACGCGCTAGCATGAGTTTTGCTGTAAACTCTTGATTACCAATTTGTTTAGATAGAGAGGTGGCTAGATCAAGCAGATGAGAATGCCTTTCAGTAGAAAGGCGGTCAATAAGGCCCCCAGGCATGTAGCCTGTCGACTCGCTTTCGTGGATGATGTACTCAATAGCTCTAAGATTTTGGTCTTTAACAGCCTGAAAGATCTGGTACACGCTTTTTTCGTCAGCTGTGGCTGAACTTGGACTGTAGGGTTTTTGGTAGAAAGCTTCGAAACTATGCGCCACTGCTTCTTCAGGGGTTTTTGGTCCTTCTGGAAAGATACTTGCTGAGAGTGCGTGGCTTTTAAAGATTTTAGTCACGCTTTCAAGGACATTGGGGTCCATCCACCAGTCGGTGACGTGCGTGCCTCCAGTAATCGTTAGAAAGTGCCCATTTGGATCCGTTTTCAATGCTTCTTTAATGGAGTCTCTCTCTTCTGGAGAAATCATTTCGTCGCCACCATAACCCTTATCGTCAGGGACGCCAATTGTGTAAATTTTGACGGCACTTGGGTCGGTTTTTGCAAAACTATCAACAACATCATAGGAGGGAAGCATTATGGATGACGCAGCTCGAATGATAGGTTTTGCATAAGGAACAATACTGCTTAATGTTGAGAGCCAACCTCCTTTTTCTTCAGCAGCTTCTTTGGCTTTTTTTTCCACCATGTCTGCAGCTGAGCCAGAAAAGGTTCGTGGTGCTTGATCGATCCAGCCATGAGATCCGAATCTTTCCATGGCTTTACTTGTTGCAAACCCTCCTGCGCACTGACCTTTAAATAGCACGCGATCTGGATCAACTCCCTTGCCTTCAATCAAATATCTTCCGATGACATCGACGGCTTCGACCATTCCTTGATGACTGTTCAATCCAACGCTTAGACCTTTCCCAGCATTGTCGTAAACAACGACATCCACCCCCATGAGAAGAAAGGTGAGGATTTCGTGCGAGTAAGAAACAAAGCTATTGGTTTGGTTCATAGAGAGAACAATAGTTGCGCGCGAGCCATCGGTTCTCGGGCGGACCGGAGTTGTTAAAACTTGGACAGAGGGCAAGCGGGTGAGTCCTTTCATGTCGATATACTCTAAATTAGAGGCAACATCTAGATTTTCAACAAAGTACACCTTCCCTTGGTAGCGCACGAGATTCCAGGATGAATTCTCAATTTTAAGGCCTCGCTCGCCTTGAAATGACGCAGAGAAGAGTTTACGCAGAGCTGTTGGATCCCCATCAAAGGCATAAGCTCGGCTTGTCATGGGCTCTTTTCTAAAAAAATCGAAAATAGGGTTCAATTCAGTCGATTTTTTGATTTTAATAGCTGAGGGATTTTCTTGGATTTTTAAAGTACGCGCATCGGTTCTAGAAACCAAAATGAGATTTTGCTTTCTAGAGCTCCAATGCCACCATGAGGCAACTGAAAAGGGTTCCATGGTATCTTCCCAAAAAACTTTAAGCTTGTGTTCATGACAAAAGTCTAAAAAGTCTTGAGGATTTCTAAATTCAGACTCCATCTCAGCTCTGTAGGGAATGCAAATCCCAGGGCTAGAAGCAGAAAAGCCCGTCTTTGTTAAATCTATAGGCTGTGCACTTTCAAAAAACGGGTGATTCAGCTGGACTTCAACAGAAACGGGTTTTCCTCCCATGTCCGTTAATGCTTGATGAAAACTGTCCGTTGTAAAATGAAATGATGAGATTTTATCACCTGTGCGCGTTGTTAAAAATTGATGCTTCCCTCCAATTTTTTCGAGCTTCACCATTTTTTTTTCTAGCCGCTTGGGATCCCACTCTTTTGCAGCACCTCTCATCACGGTACGTGAATTGATAAAACTTGTCAGAGAGGTCCCCCATCCTGCTTCATACTCTTGTTTTCCAAAAGTTGTTGCGTCTGAACTTGTTGATGCATGCACCGAAGACGATGCTGCACGTCTAGATTCTACTGCCATAAATTACTTACCCTTCAATTTTTTCTAATTCTATGAGGAATGCAGAGCGATCATCTCAAATGAGATGCTCGTTGATTCATGACAGTAAAATTTGCTAAATGAATTGCTAATAGTCTGAACAGACTAATATTGTTAATTGTCATTTACTTCCCCCGTTAATTACGATATATTATATCAAATTAAATGTTTAATTTAAATATTTGTTTTTTAGGTGAAAAACTACTGAATATTAGGGAGATATAGACGCTATCTATTGCAGCGCCTGTGGCCTATGGCGCCTTTGGTACGGACTGTCGTCTTGTTAGCGACGTGAGTGATTTTCCCATACTCTTCTCCGGTAGGGCAATAGAACCGAACGACAAACGGACCTTCAGTCCAATCTGAGGCCTCTTGAAAGCTGTCTGACCACGAGTAGTAGTGCCCATTGGGGGGAATGCTAAAAGTCGTAATCAGCTCGTCTTTAGGATCATAGATCCGTGCTTCCAAGTTATACTCGCTATCGTTGATCACGGTAATTGTGACAGCGAAAAGGCTTAAGGGAGAAAGCAAGAGGAGTAAGAGAAACTTCATCTGCTTATGGGGGGTTGAGTTGGAAGTCTTGCTGGCCGGGAGGAGCCTGCTGTTGTGTTTGACCTTGTTGCTGCCCTTGTTTGTCTTTTGGCTGTTTACAGAACCGGTCACCTTGGGCTTGGCTAGCTGTGACCCAAGCGCCTGAGTTGACATTTGAAACAATTCCATATTGCCCACCGGTTTTACAGTTTAAGATCACTGTATAGGGCGTCTGAGAATAGTTTGTATTCTCAGGAGAGGGGTCTTGCCAAGACGATTGGTGTTGGGGTTGAATTGCAACAGATCCCATTTTCTTTCCATCAGCAGAATAGATCTGAGCCGAAAGAGGAAAGGGGCTATCGTTGTAGATCACAACCGATCCTGCATAGCATGCTGATGCGCTAAAAAAGCACAGGAGCAAGAGTAAAAACGCTTTCGTCTTATTCATATGTAGGTAGCGGGAGGGTTATACCCCGCTTAAACCTACTTATTGAGTTCTGCCCATTTAAAGTCAATATTGCCTGTCTTAGTCAGAACGACGTTTTTAAGGCCTTCATCTTTGACAAAGAGGAGTGTGTAATAAAAGATCGGGATGACAGGCATTTCATCCATGATCAATTGCTCACTTTGCTTAAGATAGGCAAGACGTTCTGCTGGGTTTTGGCAGTTGTAAGAAGTCTCAAGAAGCTCAGCATAACTGGGATTTTCCCAGTTGGTGTTGTTCGTCCCATTGGATTTGGTTTTGAAGACTTCAAGAAAGTTGATCGGATCATTGAAATCAGCAAACCAGCTTCCAAGTGATAAAGTGTAATCTTGTTTGGACACACGGCTGAAGTAGACCTGACGCTCCATGGGTTCGAGACGGACGCGGACACCTAGTGTCGCATACCATTGCTGTTGGATTGCTTGTGCAACAGGATGTGTACGATCACCTGCAGCGTAAGTGAAGACGATTTCAGGAAGCTGTTCACGGGCCATTCCAAGCTCGAGCAGAGCTTCTTCGAAAAGTGCTGCAGCTTCATCGCTTTGTCCATCTTTAAAGTAGGGCTGGTCTTGGAGTCCCATCGTTTTAGGAACAATGCCAGTGGCAGGAATTTGGTTTCCTTGAGTGACATGTTCTACGATATCCTGGCGGCTTATAGCTAGAGCAAAAGCGCGGCGCATTTTTTTCGATTTAAAAGGAGCCTTTTCCAGATTGATGCGGATCAATGAGGTTGCAAGAACTGGAGATGTCTGAAGTTGATTGGCTTGTCTTAAGGCTTCGATGGCATCAATTGGGACAACAGAAAAAGGCGAACCATCCCAGTCGAGTTCGTGGGATTCAAACATTTTGAAGCCTGTTTCTTCGTTGACCATGACCATCTTAAGTTTGCCTAGTTTGACAGCTTTTGCATCCCAGTAAGTTGGATTCTTTGTGGCTTCAAGGAGGTTATGGTGTTTCCAGTCATGGATGAGGAAAGGACCATTCGAAACATAAGTCTGTTGATTGTCAGCCCAATTGGGAGTTGTGCGATCGAGTTTTTCATTCACAGGAAAGAAGATCGGATGCTCTGTCAATTCGAGGAAATAGGGGATTGTATGATCGAGGTGGACGACGAGAGTTTGATCATCAGGTGTTTCAATTCCAAGGAGGCTGCTTGGCAGTTTTCCTGTTTTGACAGCTTCAGCGTTTTTAATCACGAACAGCATGTAGCTGTTAGGGCTGGCAAAAGAAGGAGAGAGGCTTTTTTTCCATGCATAGGCAAAGTCGCTTGCAGTTAAGGCATCCCCATTTGACCATTTGCTAGCATGGAGCGTGAACTTGTAAGTGAGCCCATCATTTAAGACTTGAACATCTTTTGCGAGGGCAAGAGCAGCCTTTCCGCTCTTATCGACTCGAGTCAGTCCTTCGTTAAACATTTTGACTAAATTGACATCTGCAAGGGCACGGACTTTTCTTGGATCGAGGGTTTGAGGCTCACCGCCAATGTTAAATCTGACAGAGTGCGCTGCAGTGTGAGAGGGACGATCCGATGAAACATTTTTTTTGCCGCAACCGGTAAGGGTCAGGGTCATCATTGCCAAAACAAGAAGAAGGCGACTGAGCATTTTCATATTTACCTCTAAAGAATGTTCTATAAATATGAATTTTCTGTGATAATGACTTTTTTTTCACGAGAATTCTGACGAGATGGCCTATTTTGTCCCAAAAGTTTCAACGCCGGTTCTCAATCGAGTCGATTTTAAATCAGTTTTTGGAGGGATCTCCGGAACCCTGCCGTTTGATCAACAAAGCCTTGTACGTGCTTTTGAAATGATCGCTTTCCCAGGGACAGTCTTTGAAATTCTTGAAAAGCATCCTGATCACATTCTTCAAGTGCGCACAGCCGAATATCCTACTTTAGGTTCGCTGTTTGTCGATAGTCGATTTGGAACTCAAACAAAAAAACGTCCTCCCGAAAGAGAAAAAAAACTCCCTTCTCCGAAAAAAATTTTAGAGCGGATGAAAAACCAACTTGGAAAGCCCTACATTTGGGGAGGGAATCGAGGCATGGGTGTTTCAGAACTTTTGCGTTACTATCCGCCAAAGAAAATCCTCACACCGCTGGAGTCTGTCAGTTGGACATGCCAAGGTGTGGATTGCTCAGGACTTCTTTATGAAGCTGTTGAAGGAGCACTTCCACGTAACACGCAAGATTTACTCTTTGCTGGAAGGTCCGTTCCGATCGAAGGGGTAGAGTGGGAACAGATTCCTGAGCTTCTTCAGCCGCTAGATTTGATCATTTGGAACGGCCACATGACGATTGTTTATGACGACAAAAGTGTGATTGAAAGTAAACATGAATGGGGAGGCGTCTGCATGACTGACCTCCAGAAACGTCTTCGAATCATCCGTGAAGAAGACAAAAAAATTGCAGCTGATGATCCTGTTCACGTGTTGCAAAACTCAGCAACGTTTTTAGTCCGACGATTCATCTCGTAATTTTTTTTCAAAAGCTTCGAGCAACCGATCAAAATGATGAGACGATTCTTTGTGCATCTTTTCTTCTTTCTTTGGCGATTTTTTAGCGTGTCGATGCGCGAGCATTTCGAAAAAACTCTCAATTGTTTTGGTTTTAGCTCCAAGATGTTTCGCATGTCGTATCAATTCACGGTCGGATGTGACAACGATTTGCAACTGAGGTTTTTTTTCTGCGCGCAAGCGTTCTAAAATGTATTCGTCAGCACTAAATCCTTCAGGAGAAAAGATGATTTCAAGAGCAACAAGATCTTTTTTAGTGGGAAAAACAGCGGCATGACTTTGGTGGCTGTCAAAGATCAAAGTTGCATGTAAGTGCAGTTCTGCTAGTGCATCGTGCAGAGCTGCAATGAAAAGTTCCCGCTTTTTTTCTAAGGGATTGGCTTCATCCTCTATGTGAAAAAAGAGGTTGTAACCATCAATGACATAATTCATTGTGATGCTTTTGAGCGAGTAAATCTAACGTCGGAAGCAGTTTGTCGAGAGCTTTACGTCGATGAGAAATCCTGTTTTTGGTTTCTTCATCGATTTCTGCAAACGTCTTGCTATAATCGTATTTTTGAAAGAGGGGATCGTATCCAAAACCACCACCACCGCGTGGAGTCATGAGAAGGGTTCCTTCACACGTTCCTTTCACCTGTTTTTGGATTCCGTCAGGTGAGGCTAAAGCCATTGCGCAGACGTAATAGCCGACCCGTTCTGAATCATCGATTTGTTCCAAAGCCTTGAGGAGTTTCAAGCGGTTGTCTTTGTCTGTGGAGCCTAAGCCGGCATAACGCGCACTATAAACACCTGGTTCATTTCCGAGCGCAGGAACGACAAGTCCCGAATCATCTGCCAAGACCCATTCTTTGAGAGTATGTGCCGCGTGAGTTGCTTTTAAGAAAGCATTTTCCTCAAAGGATTCGCCTGTTTCTTCTGGCTGCTCGTAGCCAGGAAAATCGTGCAAAGTCAAAAAATCGAAATTGTAAAGCGGCTTTAACATCGCTCGAATTTCGCGAATTTTATGGAGATTGGTGGTTGCTAATACAAGCTTCATCATGGGTGTACCTACATTCCAACCTATCTTAGACGTTGTCGAAATAATTCCGCAAGCTCGCGATCGTAAACTGTTTTCCTTGGATGTTGACTTTGTCCCCAACTTTATTGCCAATCATCGATTGTGCAAGTTTTGACTGGAACGAAAGAATGTGCTGATCTGGATCTGCATCCCAAGGTCCAAGTAAAGTGTAAGAAACTTTGGAGCCATCTTCTCCTTCGCAGTCAATGATCACGCCAACATTGACTTGATCTGCTTGGACATCGGCTTTAGTCAAAATGCGTGCGCGGTTAAATTGCGCAGATAGAGTTTTAAGCTCGCTTTGCAAACGATCTCGTCTTTCAAGAGCTGCTTTAAATTCGGCATTTTCTCGCAAGTCACCGTGAGAACGAGCGACTTCAATTTCTTTCGCATTTTCCACAGTTTCTACTGTAGAAATTGCATGGATTCGCTCTTTGATCTTTCGATAGCCAGCTTCAGTTGTCCAGATTGGTGTTTCATCTTCTTGAGTTTGCTCTTCGTATTTTTTACTGAGCTTTGCAAGACTTGGATGCACAACTTCAGCAAGCGAGTGAAAGATCTTGATATCGTGATCGCTTAAGCTGTGACACTTTGTCGCAAGCAGTAAAAATTCTTGAACTGTTTCAATGTTGGCTTTTTGGAAAATTTTTCGTACGTTTGCGTAACGTCCAGAAGTCAAAAACGTGTGCATTTTCTTGATCAAGTCACGATGACCAGACGATTGCTCTAACGTGCTTAGTAAAATCAAAAAGGATTCAAAAAAGCGGTTCTTTCCATCTTGGCTTGCAAAGGGGGGAGATTCTGCTTTCATGATTTTTTGGAAGTACCACATCAAGACATTCGGATGACGACTGGGGAACGACAGCAACTCTTCAATCTTTTTAATGACTTCAGGTTCTTTTTTCGCCTTGAGAAGTTCCGTCAAGATGTAATCTCGAATAGGGTTTTGATCAATGGTCAGTAAGAGGTTCAAGAAAGTCTCAATCCAGTCTTCACGTAATTTACGAATGACAACAAGTGCGCGCTTTTTAAACGCAATGACCTCAATCGCTCGAATCACATCATCAGGAGATGTGAAACGTTTAATGAGCTCTGCAACTTGACTCGAGTCTTTTGAAACTTCCAAGTCTTCAAGGAAAAAGTAAAGTTGAAGTTCTTGCGCATCTGAAAGCTCTTCACTTTCGAGCGCATCTTTCATCTTCTGCTGCAAGTCCATGCGGAACGCATCGTTTTTAAGTGTTCCTGGGAAGTCGCGCAAGAAAGCATAAACCATCTGAATGAGCGTTTCTGCGTTAGGCTTTTTTTCCAAAGCTTTTTGAAGCGTTTCTTCATGAGTCACTTCTGCTTCGCGTAAGCGGAAAGGTTGACGGATGTCACTTGGGATTTCGACCATCGTGTCTTTTTTCACTTTTGAGCGTGCAGTTTGCCACCAACGGACCCATTCATCAGTTGGAATGACAAGTTCGCAAAGCTCTTCTTTAATTTCGGCTGCAGTCAGAGGTCCTAAATCGCGCAACATCGAATGAATGACATCAATCGGGCTTTTCTTTGCACGCTGCTCAAGTTCATCGGGGTTGCCGAAGCGAAGTGAAAGGAAATGGTCGTCTTTCAAAGGAATCAATGTTTTAAACGCGTTTTGAAAAGAGAGATCTTTACGACCAGAAACGTAATCAAACTCTAAACTGAGTTGTTCGCGTAAGAAAGAAATCTCCATGATTTCTCCCACGCCCCAGCCACCTGTGTGAAAAACAAAGTTGCCTTTTTTCATGTGGGTGAGCAGTTCATAGTTACTAACAGCACCTTGGAAGTCTTTTCCTTCACGGAGACCAATTAAGCGAATTTTGTCGTGATAGTAAGCATCTTCTGGATAACGTGCTTTCAAATAATCGAGAATTTGTTTTCCCAGTTCGGGTTCATTTGTGGTTTGAAGGTCGATAATCAATTTGTACACTTCATGTCCAAGATCTGTGGCTTGAATTTTTTCCCACAAGATCAACCCTTTTTCGACATGACGTCCAAATGGAACGGCTAAATCGGATTCCTTGACGCCTTTTAAAACTCTTTTCAGTTCTTCGCCATCGACTTCATCGCCTAGGCAATACTCTTCCCAAAGCGTTAGAAAGGAAGGGTAGTCATGATTTGCTACGTGCTTCTGGAACTGATCTAAATAATTCATCGACATAAAATAAACACACCTCTGAGATACCTGTCTAAGGAAGTATAGAAATTCTCTAAATAAACTTCAATTCCAGGATGACTAAATTCTAAAGAAAAAATTTAATGGCTGAAACAAAAGAGAATGACTATGATGAAAAAAATTGAACATTTGAGGCAAAAGTGCACCTAAAAATCAAGCGAGGACTCGACATTCCACTCGAGGGAAAACCCAAAGGAACTCTGCAACAGCTTCCTGCGCCAGCCCTAGCCTTTCTCGATCTAGATCACTTTTACTTTCTCCGTTTTTCGCTGCTTAAAAAGCCCGGTGATAAAGTGCTCATTGGCGAGCCTCTTCTCGAAGACAAGTCTTGCCCAGGGCGTGTTTTTGTTTCGCCTGCCTCAGGCACACTCAAAGAAGTTGTGCGTGGCCTCAAACGTCGCATTCTCTCTGTTAGCATTAGCTGTCAGCCCAATAAAGAATTTTTTGATCATGGAACTTGTCAAACCAATTCCAAAGAAAAACTTCTATCCCACCTCATGCAAGGAGGCCTGTTTCCTCATATTGTCGTGCGCCCCTGCAATCGCCTTCCTGCTCCTCAAACGATTCCAGAAGCGATCTTTGTGTGTGCCCTGTCCTCAGCTCCCTACGCTCCACCTCCTGAACTCGAAGTGCAAGGCCATGAAGCCCACTTTCAAAAAGGACTTTCTGCTTTAGCTGCTCTTTGTCCCGTTCATCTAATGACCCATAAAAACACAACGGCAGCTCCTTTCCTCAATGCCTCAGATGTCGAAAGGCACACCGCTGAAGGGCCGCATCCGATCGGCAATCCCTCCTTGCACATCGCAGCCATCCACCCCATTACCCGCAATGATCAAGCCGTTTGGACACTCACCGTTTCCGATGTGATCGCTATAGGACGTCTCGTGTCAGAAGGAAAATACGAACATGAGCAAGTGATTAGCATTGCGGGTGAGGGCATTCCAGAAAGTAAGCGTGGGTATTTCAAAATGTCACGAGGAACTCCTGTCCAAGATTTGATCCGAGGACGCTGCGACGAAGATTCTGCACGCCTGCTTTCCGGCAATCCCTTGATTGGAGCAAAGGTGAATTGTGATGCCTCGCTCAAGTTTTTTGATAACGCTCTATGTGCACTTCCTCAGCCAGAACAAAAAAGGCGCTTTTGTCACTTCTTACGCTTAGGCACGAAAAGCTACACTAGCATGCCTACCTATTTCAAGCGCAAGAAAGCCCGCTTCACCACATTGCAACATGGCGAAGAAAGAACCTTTGTTGACGGAGCCATTTACGATCGGGTTATGCCGCTTCGCATCCCAGTCATGCATCTCGTGAAAGCTATTCTTGCCGAAGATTTTGAACTCGCAGAGTCGCTCGGCCTCCTATGCGTGTCGCCTGAAGATTTTGCTTTGCCCGCATTTATCTGCCCTTCAAAAATAGAAATGCCCGAGATCATACGTCGCGGGCTTAGGAGTTATGCTGAGCAATATCTCGAGACCTAAAAAAAAGCCCCTTAAAAGGGGCTTTAGTCTTAGGTCATAAGATTTGCTGCAGCTTGCATTGCTTCAGGAGAATCGTATTCAGCGTGAACTTGATAATCAGCTGCTTTAATTCTCGCGCTGACAACAAATGAGATTTTGTTATCTGCATCTGATTTCTTGATGGTTGCAGTGACGCTACCATCTTCAACTTTAGACCAGTCTAGAGCTTCATCCGTCACGACTTTTTGAGCTTCCACGAGCAGATCATGAGCAGCCATGTAGGCAACGACCTTAAGTGCTGCATCTCTCAAGGGTCCATTAGCTTCAAAAATAACATTCATCTGACGGGCTGTTTCAGCCAGGCGGTTATGGGCTCCCTCTCGTTTAACTTCCGTTTCACCAATGGTTAGTTTGGCAACCTTATCGAACGCATTTGGAGCGGTATAAGCATTAGAGAGCTTATGATCTGTTGTGGTCCAGAGTGTGTTATCAAAAGTAGTTGCTACTGGATCTGCAGCTTTTGGCTCTGCTTTTTTACCGCGTCTGCAGCAAAGTAGAAGGCTACCAAGTGTGCTTAAAATCGGCCAAACCACATTTCGGACAACTTTGTAAGTTATCCCACCGACTACAACTTGTGAAGTAGTGTAGACAACGGGTGCTGACCAACCTCTGGGGGCTTTAGGTTGTGCTCCAATAACATCTCGGCACTCTGCTTTTGGAGGCTTGACTCCAAACATTGTGTTGAGCCCTGCATTTGGAGTGAAAGCTCCACATGCAATCGATTCAGGTGATTTGCCCAGAGCTTCAAGATTTGCAATTGTTGGATTTGCACTTCCCGTCTCGCGGATTTGTCCCAATCCAGCCCAAAAAGCCTTTAGTGCTCCTGTGTAGTCACCCTTGTTCCATTTATCTTGGAAGTGGTATTCGTAAAGCTGACGGTCTTGGATCAGTACCCACTCAAGATAAGCCGAGTCGTTTTGATGATTGGTTTTTACTTTTTCACGAAATGCTACAGCTTCTTCAACATGCTCTTTAGTGATAGGTGTTCCATCTTGTAGAGCATCAAAAGCTGCTTTTCCAAAAGTGCTATTGCTGTACCCTTCTGCAATTTCAGCATTGTAGCTAGCACGCACTTCAGCGCCTTCTAAATTCCAAATGTACTTGCTGAAACCACGTTTAGTTGCAGGCAAAGCTTCTTGACGGAACCAAGTGGTAACCTTGCCAGTAGTTTCTGAGACTGTATCCCGAACAGTTCCTTCCTGATCACCAGAGGTATCTTTACCAGTGACGTCAGTTGGGGAGGGAGTTGGTGTATCAAGATCTTCGGTTTCTGAGACTGTATCCCGAACAGTTCCTCCCTGATCACCAGAGGTGTCTTTATCAGTGACGTCAGTTGGGGAGGGAGTTGGTGTATCAAGATTTTCGGTTTCTGAGACTGTATCCCGAACAGCTCCATCCTGATCACCAGAGGTGTCTTTACCAGTGACGACAGTTGGGGAGGGAGTTGGTGTCTTAGAAGCTTCATCCGATGTCTCAATAACTGTTACTTCACGTTCAGTTAGGTCTTGATCACCAGTGATGACGATTTTCTCATCAGTTGGAGGAGTCGAAGTTCCAGTCTTTTCAATAACCCTTCCATCTTGATCAGCTTCTCCAGTTGAGAGTGTGAACTGTTGCATTGTTACAGGGTCTAGCTCAGTAATCGTGCTATTATCTGTTATTCGAGGAGAGCATCCATTTTGTACGCTCATACCCATTAGCACATGGCACGATGGGGTGAGTTGGTGTATCAAACTTTTCTACTACAATGTCTTTGCCTAACAGAGAATTGTCATGTTGACTTTCTTCTTGGACATCTCCCAAACCAGTTCCGACGCTTGAGAAGTCCTCTGAAGCAGCATTCTCTGAAGGGACTACAGTGGGATCTACTTCTCCTGATCCTACGCCATCTTTTCTCATGTAGACAACTTCATAAGAATCAATACTTTCAAGTTGTTCTCGATCGTCAACAAAGGGCGGCTCATAAGATGGCCAATGAAATCCAACTGGGTAATTCTCACCAGAGTCAGTCAAACCAGTTCTGTTGCTTGAGAATTCCTCTGTAACAGGGTTTTGCTCAGTGCTGGCTCCAGTCGTAGTGTTGCCTTTAGCCTGAGTTGAGAGTGTATGATTAAAAAATGGGTTTGCACAAGTACTGACTTGGAAAACAGTGCCCATAGGAATACACTGATCACCGCTATCGAAATACTCTGGTGTTTCGCTTACAGGTGTTGGCGTTGGTGTTGAAGAACCTGAGAATTTCTTTGGAAAAGGAGGAAGCTTGCCATAGAGTTCGATGTACTGGTCTGCTGTCATCGGACCAGAATACGTTGTGCAAGTTGTATTTCCAATGCATGCTTCAGGGTCAATATTGAAGAATGGATTCGGATCAAGCTTTAAAGGCTCAAGAAGAGAGCATCCATCTTTTGTACGTTCAAATCCATCTCTGCACGGTCCTTGAAATGAATAATGAGGACTTGGACTTGGTGTCTCATTGGGATCTGTGTTGTTACCACCACTAAGCAAAGTAGGAACAGGAATAACGCCAGCTAACATGCCTACACCAGTACTTATTGCAATGAGAGCAAGGACCCCAAAAACGGTGTATCCAACTTTTTCCGTTGTTGTCCAAGGCTGATCGGGAATTTCCAACTCCTTTAATCCTCGATCTGATAACACCTTATTAAATCCTGTTTGGTAATCAGAAGACTTAACTGCCCATGCTGCAGGGGTTTCTTTGAAGTGTTTTTTTAACTCTTTGAGATGCTTCTTTTCAACATATGGTAGGAGTAATTCTTCAATCAAAGGTTCACGTAGAGGATGTTTATCCAGACCATGTTTTGCAAAAGCTTCTTTAAGCATGATTTGATCTTTAAGCGAAAGTTCAGCCCACTTATTTGGGTTTTCTAGGTAATAATGCGCTAGGTAAGACACCTTTGCACTAGAAAGTCCTTCGAAATTTTCAGGAAGGGGAAGCTGTGTCACGAAGGATGTAGAGGGAGGCAATAAGTCCAACCGATAAAAATGAGGAACAAACGCTCGAATTTGACTTGCATGTAAAACCTCAGAAGAATGGCGAATAATCCATTCATGATGCCATCGAATCTGTTCGTCCGACAATTTCTCTACATTGACTTTTCGAGGATCGATCACGGGTAAGTTTTCTGCTTTGTAAGCGCGATTTTCTTGTGGAGCGACGTGAAAGCTGTAGAGAAGTGTGGCTTGTTCAGGTGTGAGTTCCCCTTTTTCATAGAGCTTTCTAAATGTCGCAAGTTCGACTTTTGTCAATGACGTTTCTAAATCAATTTCAGTAATAGTTAAGGGATCTAAGCTATACTTCTGCAATGCTTGGATAAACCCAAGCTGTTTCTTAAACGACTTTTGTTTCCAAAGATCTGCGCGGTCTTTAAAATGGTCGTAAAGCATCCGAACGGTTGGCTCTGTCATTTCTTCAAAATCTTGAAATGCAGGGAAGTTCCATGCATTGTAGTACTGTTCTCCTTTTGTAAAGGCTACGTAGATCACTACTTTCGCAACTAAATTAAATGCAGCGATACGAAATGACATAGCTGGGGTAATCAATACAGCGTGGGATTTCAAAGCTTTCGACACAATATAGGGAGTGACGAGAGTCCCAGCAGCGAGTCCGATCAGTGCAATCATCGCCTTGTAATAGGGTGAGTTGCTTTCCCCACTTTTGAACATCTGATCAGCCAGAAAGATTGTTAAACCATTGACAGCTCCAGCCAAAGCCATGGCTTCATGTGTCATAGGACCGTTGATCCATTCCAAAGATCGCAGCTTTTCTAGTCCAAAAAAACCTGTCACAACAAAACATGCAGGATCGATCACAGCTTTCATCTTTTCATAATACGTGTGGCCAACAGAAGATTCGCTCATGGAAATTACCCCTATATTAAAAACTTTAGCATGATCTTTATAAAGAAGATGTGAATTAATTGCATGTAAAAACTAATTTTTAAATAAGATGGTAGTGAAAATTTGCTTTTTTTTACGCAAAGTGACAAATCGATTGAAAAAAATAATGAAAGAGAATAACTTAGATGCCAATTTAAAAGTTTAACATAATCGTAACGAGGTATTTTCATGAGCGCAAGCGTAGGGTTGACTGGGTGGCAAAGATTTTGGAACGCTATTTGCTGTGGTTGCTGTTATGATGATCCCGAAACGATTCGACAAAGCCAACATCTACTATCAGGACAACGACCTTCCCATAGGGTATGATCGATTACGTGGGAAGGGCGCATGTCATGTTCATGCAAGAGTTTCCAGTAGAGTTCATCTGAAAAATCAATTGTGGGCTGTGGGGTTAAGGAAACACTTGAACTGGTAATGATGTTGGGGTGCCTCAATTGCTGTAGCTTAGAAATCGAAAAGTCAGGTGGAATGTGTGGTTGAGAGACAGGCGCTTCATGTTCAAGTTCAAGCATTTTGGGCATGGGATTCTGCCTATCAGGAAGAGCTAGAAAAGAGCTGGATCCTGCAAGACCTTCAGAGTACCTTAATTGTCTTTTGACAAGAGCCAGAAGCTCTGGATTAGGGTCGAGAACAGTGATGCATTGAAAACCATTTCCCTTTTCTCTGAACAGTTGTTCCAAACCTCGTGGACCACGCGCAAATCTCTCAATAAGCTCTTGAGGAGTCTTCAAATCTAGGTCTGCTTCGCTAATTGTTCCTCGAAGCAGTTGAAGGTATCGCACGCCGTCGTGTGAACCTTCTTGAACACTGTATTAAAGCCGTCAGTTGATTCGCGTTGAGGGCTGTAAGGGACTAATGTAGAAGAATTAGATCCGGCTGGATGTTTTCTATGAGCACAATTCGAAAACAGGTCATAGATGGCGACAATCGCAGTGACGATAGGAAAAGCTACAAAAGCAAGAGTGTTCAGCGAGTAAGGTTGTGGGTTTTCTATGCGATTGGAATTGGGGGGAGTGATCCGGGTGCTTTTAGTGAAGCGAAGGTTAAAGCTAGTGTCTATCAAATAGAAGTTGTCTTGTGGAGAGAATGGGGGAGGCAGGATGTGAGTTTCTTCGATCGGTAAAACGGTATAACGAGATTCTAAAGAAGGATAGAGAACCGAGAGGGATTGGTTTGCGGGGTTCGGTTCGTACTTTGGTTTCATGAGGTGGCGGAAGTCAAATCTAGTGTCTTGAGGAAACTCTTGGCGGATAACTGGTGGGGCTGTGAGTGAAGTAGTAGGCTTTTCGTCTGGGGAACAAACGGCATAACGAGATTCTAAAGAAGGATAGAGAAGTGAAATGGATTGGTTTGCAGGAGTCGGTTCGTATTTAGGTGTGATGAGGTGACGGAAATCAAATCTAGTGTCTTCTTGAGGAAACTCTTGGCGGACAACTGTAGGTGCTATGAGCGGAGGAAGAGGCTCTTGATCTGGGGTACAAACAGCATAGCGAGATTCTAAAGAAGGGTAGAGAATCGAGATAGATTGGTTTGCAGGAGTCGGTTCGTATTTTGGTGTGATGAGGTGACTGAGGTCAATTCTGAAGTTTTCTTGAGGAATGTCATCTGATAGACTCTGGAAAGGACTGGCGGCTGGCTTTTCATGAGGAAAGCAAATCGTCGAGTTGTCGACTTGTGGAAGAGTTGACTTTGGCAATGTGGGCGCCGGTTCTTCAATTGGAGGAAAACATGGTTCATCCGTGTGATTTGTTTGAACAGGAGAAACTGGGGTTGCCTGATGCATCAAGAAGTAGGCTGGAACGGCGATCAGAGCAATGACTGCAAGGGCGCAACCTCCGTAAATCATGACTTTTTTAGCGGTGCTCCATGAAGAGCTTTCAATGGGAGGTTCTTCAGGTTTTTTTAGAAGATAAGGAGCTTTGCCGGCCTTAGTGAAAATCTCGTTCAAGACAACTTGTTTATCTTCTGTCAGTTTTTCAAAAACTTCGGGGTGGTGATGGTCATAATTCACAAAGTAATGCGCCTGAACGTTGGAAACTTTGTCTGCAGAAGAGGGGATAGGTAAAGAGGTAAAAAAAGCATTGCTTGGGGGCAGGAGATCTGCTTCGTAAAAGGCTAAAGTGAAAGCATCTTTTTGCGCTATAGGAGCAAGTTTTTCTCTAAATGCTTGGTGGTACCATAGGAGTTGGCTTGGAGAAAGGGTTGAGGTCGAGGCGGTTTCAGGAGCTGGGTCTGGCAGGAAGTCAAACTGTTTGGGAGGAGGAAGGTCGTGATCAAAGAGCACCTGTGATTGTTCTTTTTTCGTGGCATGTTCTCCCACAAACTTTTGGAAGACTTCGAGTTCTTTTGCAGAAAGTGGAGCGACGCGAGTGTAGTTGGTGAAAGGGAGGGTGCTTTGTCCATTTTCATCAAGCATCACGTTAAACGCTGCTTGCATATTGAGGTTGAAAGTGTCCCACTTTTCAACCATGGAACTTTCGAGCTCAGCTTTATGCGTTCCGAGTTCGCTCACGGAGATTTTTTTGATGTCGTCTGCTGAGGTGGGGTCGAAAGAAACGGAAACTGTGAAGTGCTGTGCAAGTTTGTAAAGTCCGTAAACTGTCACTTGTAGTAGAGTCTGAAATGCTGCTAGCTGAACTATTGCATAAGGGTTTAAAAGAATGGTTGTACGTGTTGCTAGAGGTTTAGCTATGACGCAAAGGAAAAGAGTTGCCAGGCCAAGTGCGGCGGCTTTTTCTGCTTCGGAGCGCTGAGAAGTTGTGGCTAATACAAGGGCATTAGTTGCCGAAGAAAGGGCAAGTCCCGCAGGATTAAGCGGCTGTTGTAAATATTGGATCAATGGAGTCTTGCTTAAACAATATGTTCCTGTAAAAACTGTTGTTCCATCGCGTAATAAATTAGTAATTAACATAGCGTAAAAAAATCTTTTTTCCGGGATATAATATAGAGGATTTGGAGCTTTATTTAATACTAAAATATTAGCTTACATCAAAGGTGCTAGGCTCAAGTTCGTCGAGTTTCTCACGTGATTCAAAAACAACTTTCACTTTGTGCGCTGCTTCTTGAACAGTTGTCTCAATGTCCAGGATGACTTGATTGCTATCTTCTGTGATTGTGAATTCAATATGCTCAACTTCTCCGTACTTTACCTTGATAAGGTGCAGGGCGACGAAGGTGACAGCTTGAGCAACTTTTTGCCATCTAATGCTCCGATGATAGGGATGGGGAACCATTGACTCAGAGAAGCTGACTCTGCTTTTGGAATTTCCTGAGTGGCTGTTAGGGATACAGAGGATTCATGAGGGAGAGGCTTTGAAGAGGGTTGTGGAGTGCGGCGGTACCTTGCGAGAGGGTCAACGTAAAGGGTCAGGGCTCTGTTCTTGTCTTCTTCATGAACAACTGGGGGCGGGGAGTAAACGCAAGGATTTATGATCTCAGGAGTGTGGGTAGTATCAGTGGAACCTAATTTAAACGGTTGCGAAAGTGTCGGGGTCTTTTGCGTAGTGAAGCTTGTGTTGAGAAAGCGAGAGGGGTCGTTAAGAGCGCAGACGGGAAGCTTTAGGGGCTTTGTTTCTGTAGCAATTGTATTTTGAGTTGAAGTGATGGTTTGTAAGACTTCTACGTTTTCTATAGCGGCTGGAGGAGGAGGTGTATGCTGCAGTGTTTCTGTCGCAATTGTATTTTGGGTTGAAGTGATGGGTTGTGAGACTTCTGCGTTTTCTGTGGCGGCTGGAGGAGGAGATGCATGCTGTAGTGTTTCTGTCACAGTTGGTGAAGGAGATGTTGTAGGTGGGTCTTCTTGTGTCTTTAGTGGGGGCATTTGAGCTGATGGACTCTTGAGATAAGCTACTGCGTACACTGCGCCCACAAGCAAGAAACACCCAGCGACGGCAAGACCCACTTTTTGCCATGTGGGCATAGGCGTTTTTGGAATTGTAAGAGGGGCCATATTCAGGGCTTCTAGAGCTTCATCAAAGGCCAATTGGTATTGATACCCTTTGGCATCCCATTTTGAGGGATCACTTTCATAGAGGTTTCTGTAATATTCAAGAGTCTCTTTCGAAAGAGAGTTAAGTTCGTCGATTTCGGGTTCTCTTAAGGTACGGGATGGGCCACATTTGTCAAAAATGCCTTTAAGAATGAGTTGGTTGTTGAGAGAGAGCGCGTCAAATTCTGCTGGGTAACATTCATAATAAGAGCGGTAATAAAGTGCTTGGACTGCGTCGATCGTGTCTTTTGCTGTGGGAAAGTCTAAGATAGGAAGGAAGGTGTCATAAGGGGGAGGAAGGGACTGTTCATAGAAGGTCTTGGCAAAATGCACTTGTTGCTCTTCGCTGACTTCAATGCCGGCTTCGGAAAAAAATTTATGGTAAAGATGCGTGTTAGCGGATGTTTCATGGGCTTTGAGAACTTGGAACTGTTTTTCTGTTAATGTTTCTTCATCGTCAAGTGAAGCGAGAAATATTGCGAGCTCCCGATCGTTAAGCGTGGTGTTTTTGGAGCAGTTTGTAAAATCCAGTGTTTCCAAGTCGTTTTCTTGCAGAAGAAGATTGAATGCAGCTTGCACTTTGAAGGAGTAGTTGTCCCAAATCGAAGGGTGTTTTTCAAAGTAGGCTTTTGATCTTCCTACTTGAGCAGGAGTGAGGTTTTTTAAGTCATCAAAAGAATTAAATGTGCCATATCTCCACCTTTCATAGTGAGTCATTGCTAGTTGGTAGGCGGCATAAGCTGTTGTTTTAATGACAAGGTGGATCCCTGCAAGTTGCAATGTTGCGGATTTGCTAATGGTAATTGTTGTTCGTGCGGCAATGGGCTTTGCCAAGAGATTGATCAGGCAGGTTCCCAAAACGAGTCCAGCAATCGTTTGCACGGTTTTTTGATCAGGTGAACCTAAGTATTTCACAGCTTGAATCGAAAGGGCATTGATTGTGGAAGTGACTGCTAAGCCACTGTTTGGCATGAAGGACTTGCAAAGCAAGCTGCTCGCGAAAAAAGTCGCGGAGTCTATAGTAGTTGTGTAGAAGGAGTTACGCAGTCCGTTAGTCATGAATTGTAGCAGTTCTCTTTTTGAAAAAACTATTAATGCATATGCTCGATTTTTTTTAAAGAAAATGTTAAGTTAGTGTCTGTTATTTGAGTATTGTTATTGATTTGAAATCTTGTTTTACTATTTTGTAATAATGAATTTTTTCACGGAATTTTTTTATTAAATTAGGTTGATTGCTAGTTTTATTTAAATCTTTTCCTTGCGTTTTTTTTCAACAATTGAGATTTTTGTTTACTTTTTAAAAAGTAAACAGGGCTTTCTGAAGCATTTTGAAGCAGCTGCGATTTCTTTTGATCCTTGTGATGCTAGGGGGCGTTCTTCTCCACGCGGAAGAAGATGTGTCCTTATTATTTCGAGATTTGCAAGTTGTTGATGATGTGAATCGGGAAATCAAAGATCATCTTCCCTTCCACTACAACTCGACCTTTATGGGGGGCTATTTCAATATGCCTTCAGCGCGGATGAACGATGTGGGAATGGTTGCACTTGGTTTTGCCTATATTCCTCCTTACAGAAATTATGGTGTGACGTTTCAACCTTTAAGACGTGTTGAGTTTGGGGTGAACTATCGGGTTTATATTGGAATCCCCGATCCTGCAATGGGATTCATGGGGTTTGGCGAATTTTCGGATCGGGGAGCTAACTTAAAACTTGGTGTACTTAGAAAAGAAGATGGATTTCCTTACTTTCCAGAAATTGCTGTCGGGTTTGAAGATTTTTATGGAACGAAGCGGTTTCATTCTTTTTATGTTGTGGCAACGAAAAGCTTTTTAGACTGGAATTTTGAGGCGACCATTGGATGGGGAAAGGGAAGGATTAAAGGGTTTTTTGGTGGAGTTGGTTGGACCCCTTTTCGCCAAACAAACATTCCTGTTTTAAATAAACTGACACTTCTTGCTGAATATGATGCTGTGGACTATGAACACCACCAGTGGGAACATCCCGCAGGAAGAAATGTCAAGTCACGCATCAATGTTGGACTTTCAGCAACGTTATTTGATTGTTTGCAACTCAATGTGAGCTCTCTTCGCGGCGAAGACATTGCGGCATCAGCCTCACTGAATTACAACTTGGGTGAATCGAAAGGCCTTTTCCCCAAAGTAGATAATCCTCCGATTTATAAAGCGCCTGTTGATACAGAACCTGTCGGATTGCTCCGTTCGAAAAAAGAGCTAGCGCAAGAGCTAGCGTTTGCTTTTGATGAGCAAGGGCTCAATTTGTACCGGATCTATTTAACAACAGATGAATATGGAGATCATGCCCTTTGGATCAAAATGATTAACGTGCGTTATCGGGTTGAAAGGGAGTTAAAAGAGCGGATCGAAACGGTTCTTGCAGCTTTAGTGCCAACGAATGTTGCAACAGTCACAGTTGTCATTGAAGCAGATGGTGTCCCGACGCATGAGTACCGTTTTCGGACAATTGATTTGCACCGTTTTCGTGAGCGAACCATTAGTGATTTTGAATTTGCAACGCTCTCACCCATGCGTGAACCGACGCGCCCTCCGAATCGATATGACGGCTCTCTCATTTACCACCGCAGCAAAAAGGTTTGGACTTTTACCGTGCGCCCACGTGTGCTGACCTTTTTTGGAAGTGCCACAGGAAAATTCAAATACAGTGTGGGAATTGTCGGAGGGCCAGAGGGTTATCTCTTTGACCAAGTCTATTACAAAATCCAAGGGGCCTACAATATTAATTCGAGTATGTCAGATGTGGGAGACATGGACATGCTCAATCCTTCTCAGTTGATCAATGTTCGATCTGACATGGTGCGCTATTATCAGACCAACAGCGTCTCTTTAGAAGAAGCCTACATTCAAAAAGGGGAGTACTTGAAGAAAGGATGGTATGGTCGCTTGGCCTTGGGCTACTTCGAGGCGGCTTATGGCGGAATTGCTGGAGAGGTTCTTTACTATCCTGTGGGATCGTCGTGGGCAATTGGGCTGGAAGCTGCAGCTGTTTTAAAAAGGAAGTATCATGGCCTTGGCTTTACAACTGAAGTGAGAAAATTTGATGGTTTTGAGCCAGAAAAAGTCCATTTCATTGGTTACCAGTATTTTCTCGATCTCTACTATGAATTTAAACCGTTGCAACTCGACTTTAAGGTGAGCATCGGAAAATTTTTGGCCCCCGATGTTGGAGCCCGATTCGAAATAGGGCGTTATTTCCCAAGTGGTCTCCGTTTTTCTGTTTGGTATACATGGACCAATGCAAACGACATTGTGAACAATGAGCGGTACCGTGACAAAGGAGTTGCCTTTGTCATTCCGTTTGACTTCTTTTTAAAGAAAAGCAGTCGGACGATGATCCCTTACGCAATGTCCGTTTGGCTTCGGGATACAGGCGCCCGCGCAGCAACAGGCAAGCGCCTCTATCCGACTTTGCATGATGAAAGAGAATCCTTCCCAGACCAGAGACTATGAGATGTCAATCACTTTGACATCGAATGTCAGCTCTTTTCCCGCAAGAGGATGGTTGAAATCGAGCACCACCTTGTCTTCCTTGAGCTCATCAACGCGGATGAGCATCTCACCAAAGTTCTCATCTGCAATGATTAAAAGAGCCCCTTCAAACCGAAGGTCTTCTGGAATGACTTCAGCATCGACTTCTTTAAAAGCGCTTGGATTGACTTGTCCGTAAGCATCTTCAGGCTGCAATGTAATGTGCTTTGTGTCACCAACTTCCAGACCATTCAGAGCATCTTCGAGAGCTGGCAGAATTTGCTGCGATCCGTAGTTAAAAATGAGTGGATCTTGGCCAACATTGCTGTCGACAGGTGTGTGATCTTGTAGAAAGACGCTATATTCAATAGCGACTTGTTTCCCCTTCTCAATCATGACTTCCCCTTTCTTTGTGCACGAGAGGAGTCAAAGTGACCCCCTCTTTTCTTTATGATACCCCATCCATTAATTAAGTAAATCCAATATTTGATTGATCGCGTACGTAAAAATGAAGTCAGCGCCAGCCCGTTTTATTCCTATAAGCGATTCATAGAAAGTCTTTTGCGCGTCAAGCCAGCCTCGTTCATGAGCGGCCATGATCATCGCATATTCGCCACTAACATGGTAAGCTCCAACAGGCAGGGAGGTTTTTTCTTTAATCTTCGCAATCACATCTAAATAGGGGAGGGCGGGCTTGACCATAAGCATGTCAGCGCCTTCCTCTTCATCTAGAATCGCTTCCCGCACAGCTTCTCTGACATTAGAAGGGTCCATTTGGTAAGTTTTCTTGTCGCCAAAAGAAAGACTTGTTTGGATCGCACCTCGAAAGGGACCATAAAACGCCGAAGCGTACTTGGCACAGTAAGAAAGGATTCCGACATTTTGAAAACCTTGAGCATCAAGGGCCTCTCGAATGAACTTCACGCGTCCATCCATCATGTCACTTGGTGCGAGGATGTCGACTCCTGCTTCAGCGTATACCAGCGATTGCCGGATGAGAGCTTCTAAGGTGAGATCGTTTTCGATTTCATGGTTGTCATTTGGAATCCCGTCGTGACCGTGAGATGTATAGGGGTCGAGGGCAATATCCGCAACGACACAAAGGGAAGGGACTTCTTGCTTCAGTAGGCGAATGGCGGTGGGGACGAGTCCCTGTGGATTCCAAGCTTCAGACCCATTGCGGTCTTTTGTGAAGGGATCAATCGATGGAAAGAGATCGATCGCAGGAATGCCTTGGGCATGGAGGATCTCAGCTTCTTTCACAAGTAGGTCAGTAGAGAGCCGTTCGATTCCCGGCATTTCTTCTATCCGTTCTCTTTGGTTTTCTCCTGGAATCAAGAAGAGAGGAGCGACAAAGTCACTTGCACAGAGTGCGTGCTCTTGCGCCAGCTGACGAATCGAGGACGTCAAGCGGTTGCGGCGAGGCCGTTTCAACATTTCGAAAGTTGTTAAAGCCATCATTACCTCCAAAAAAACACAGTCTAATCTATCACCATAGTGCACAGTTGTGATTTCGCGAATCAAAAATTTTTTAAGCTTTCAAAAAACGCTTGAAAAATCATTACTATGACTTATAAGTGTCTATATGATGGTAGGGATGTCTAATTTGCTTATCAAAAAATTGTAAAAGCATTAGACTCGTAACCTCTAGTTTTTTGACACCTGAAAAAGAGGTATTCGATGATACACGATTACGAAGAGTTCACTGAGCAGCAGCTAAAAATTATCGAAAAATATGTGACCAACACTTCTAGCAACATCTTTGTTTTGCGCAACCTACCGGAAGTGATCAAAGGAGCTCTTTTTTCTCGTTACTCCCGCTCTAGTCTAGGACTTCGCTCCCTTCTATTAAAAGATTTTATTTTAAATGAAGAAACCGCTTTTGCTTCTATTTCCGGAACAAAAGAAGAAGAGCATGGAGATGTTGAAGACCAAAGTGTCGCCATTAAAAAAGCACAAAATTTTTACGACCGCATTTTAGATGGTTATGGTGATGACTCGATTGGTGAACTTGGAGGGGCGCACCTTGCCGTTGAAAACGTTTCGATGATTGCCGCTAAAGTCATTGAAGATTGCCGCATTGGCGGATCTCCTCTTGAAAAATCCACGCGCTACATTTATTTCGACCAAAAGTACGAAGGGGAATTTCTCTTTTACCGCGAACCGATCATCATGACATCCGCTTATCGCGACATCTATATTGATACGTGCAATCACCTCTTTGAAGTTTATGGAAAGTTAATTCCTCCATTAACTGAGCAAATGGAAAAAAGTTTTCCCAAAGAACATGATATTTCGAATGTCGCCTACACTGCAGCACTTCGTGCAAAAGTTCTCGACTGTTTGCGCGGCCTTCTTCCTGCAAGTGCTTTAACGAATATGGGAATGTACGGCAATGGGCGGTTTTTCGAAACAATGATTCAAAAGCTCAATTGTCACAATCTTTCCGAGCTGCAAGAAATTGCGCGCGGCAGCCATCAGGAACTTTCCAAAGTGATGCCATCGTTCATTCGTCGCTCAGAAATGAATCATAAACATCAGCAAACGTTTGCTGAGTATCACGAAAAAACAGATGAAGAGTTGCACCTTCTGACATCGCAGTACACAACGGGACTTGAGCCACTTGATCATGCAACTGTACGTCTTGTCGATTACGATCAAGAAGCCCCCATCAAGGTTGGAGCAGCGCTTCTCTTTAGCCGTTCGCAAACAGGTCTGCTTGAGTTGCAAGAGATGTGTCGCAAGCTGCCTAAAGAAGATTTGTCACGTCTTTTTGAAGCAACATGTGCCTTCCGTCAAAATCGCCGTCATAAAGGACCACGTGCTCTTGAACATGCCGAGTTTACTTTTGAAATTGTTGCCGACTTTGGAATTTACCGCGACTTGCAACGGCATCGCACCCTAACGCAAGAGCGGCAACTCCTTTCTTGCAATCACGGCTATTACATTCCACAAGAAATTCTCGACACAGACATGGAAAAAGATTACCGCGAAGCCATGGATCGTGCACGTGGCGTCTATGATGAAATTGCAAAAGAACTTCCCGAAGAAGCGCAATACGTTGTTCCAATGGCCTACAACATTCATTGGTATTTTCATATTAATTTGCGCTCACTGCAGTGGCTGTGCGAGCTTCGCTCTTCTCCTGCAGGACATCCTTCTTACCGGTATGTTGCTCAAGAAATGGCCAAACAAGTTTCTCATGTCTTTCCAGGGTTTGAACGGTTCTTCAAATTTGTCGATTTTGAAGGATATGAACTTGGCCGCTTAGGACAAGAGCAACGCATCGCGGAAAAACTCAAACGATGAAAAAGCAAGGAAGCATACTGGGTGGTACACTTCTCATCACAGGAAGTTGTATCGGAGCCGGCATGCTCGGCCTTCCCATCTTGACGGGTCTTGCTGGTTTTTTCCCCACGTTTATCATGTTTGTCATCGCGTGGCTGTTCATGACAACCACTGCTTTACTAATGATCGAAACATTGGGCTGGTTTGATAAGCCTGTCAATCTCATCTCCATGGTTGCCCACACACTTGGTCCCATTGGAAAGCTGCTTTGTTGGTTTCTCTATCTCTTTCTCTTTTACGCGTTACTTGTCGCTTACATGTCAGCAAGCGGCAACCACGTGGCCTCCTTTTCACACCACACGCTTAGCATAAAATTTCCCGATTGGGGCGGCACCCTCTTTTTTGTGATTCTTTTTGGGTGGCTTGTTTACTTAGGCACCCGTCCCGTTGATCATCTCAACCGACTTCTCATGGTGGGAAAAATTGGAGCCTATCTTTTACTCATCTTTTTAGGGGTTCGTTATATTGCGCCTCATCTCTTGCTCCATTTTGAACCGAAATACGCCCTCATGTCGTTTCCCATCCTCATCATTTCATTTGGATTTCACAACATGATCCCCAGTCTCTTTCACTACATGGGGGGAGACAGAAAACGTGTCCGCAAAGCCATTTGGTACGGTTCAATTTTTGCCTTTGTGATCTACCTGATTTGGGAAATCATTGCTCTTGGCATCTTGCCCATAAACGACATCCACTCCAGTTTTCGTGCCGATATTGACGGAGCCCAAGCTTTGCGCAATTATCTTGGATCGAGTTGGATTGGATATGCCGCGCAAGTGCTCGCTTTTTTTGCCATCCTCACTTCATTTTTAGCCCAATCTCTTAGTCTTGCTCATTTCTTACGGGATGGATTCAAACTCCGCAAAAAAAGGCGCGAACATATTGGGATGTGCGCTCTTGCCCTTTTGCCGCCACTCTTCTTTTCTGTTGCCTTTCCGAAAATTTTCTTTCAGGCACTGAACTTTGCTGGAGGGATTTGTGCTGTGATCTTATTTGGAGTTTTTCCTGCGCTTATGACTTGGATTGGAAGATATCAAAAAAAACACATGCTAAAAGACCGCGTCATAGGAGGAAAACCTCTTCTGATCGCGGTCTTAATTGTTGCCTGCTTTATTTTTTTCTATCAGTTCACTCAGATGCTCGGCTTCTAAGGGCATGTTGTCAATTGCACTGCGTTGTCTTAGGCCTTCCTATGGAAAATTTCTTCGTTGTCCTGCTTCATGAGCCCGCGAGGGGTTGCCTGCTATCTAAACGCCTTGAACTTTTCTTATTGGAAGGCCTCTTCCAACTTGCTTTAATTGACGATATGCCCTAGTCCCCAAGCAAAAATTCTTGAATTTGTGCCCGGTAATTGCGGTTCACAGGATCCAGCCGAATGGTATTGAGTTCGTCGCGAATTGTCATCGTTGACTCGTCAAGTTGAGTTAACCGGCCTGTTGTTTCATCGTACTTATAGATTGGAAGCTTGATACCATATTTTTGTTGGATGAGTTTTTGAATAGAGCGAATTTTTAGATTTAAAGCAGCATCGCCTATTGGATTTTTTGTAATACTTCTTGCAGCAAGTCCAACAAGGTCTTTTGTCTTAAACTTTCCATTCACTTCGTTAATGGTCGCTTTTGAAAGCAGATTCGTTGTTCTAACTGCTGTTGCAAGATCTCCTAACGTATCATAAGTTAGCTCTGGATTCATTCCTGCAATGAGTTCGCCAGTCTCTGTCGTGCAGCTATTCGAATCGATTCCATAAATGTGCTGAAGTTCTGAAGATTCACCATTAAATAAAAATGCTAAAGGCTTATACATTCCGACGCCTTTTCCAGGAACGCCAAGAGTGGATGAAGTGTTGACCAAGCCTGTGTCTTTCATATACTCCATCTCTTTGCGAAAAGCCCCAAGCTTTGGACGGTCCGTAAATGGGATGTCCTCAAAAACCTCTTCGTCACTCATGCCACGAATCAAAAGAGCATCGGAGTGAAATAACTCTACTGCGGTTTTCGGAACGAATTCACGGGCTTTCAGCTCTAAAACCGGTTCATCTTTGATTTTTAGAGCACGCTCCATGAGCTCGTTTAAACTCTCCTGAGCTGGAGGCAAGACGAGTGTGGATGATGCTTCAACTTCATGTAAATCAGCTACTTGTGAATTAGTAGCTGGTGGACTGTCTAGACTAGTTCTTAATGACATATTAATTCCTTCCTTTCCTAATTATCCCTAATTAAATAAAATTTTATAATAAATTATATTAAAAATAAAGTTATTATTTGAAGCATTGACATTTACAACAATTTTTCTCTTTGGTATAATTACCTAAGTTATTGTTAAATAAGTGCTTGCATGAAACTTATAGTTGGCGAATCTTCCAAGCTTTTAGAGCCTGTCGTAGAGCAGCTTAGCCGTGACCCAGAGGGTGAAAACCTCTTAAAAGCTTTTTCTGAACTTGGTGGCACGATCCGCACTTTAGATGCTGGAAAAGAGCTCAAGGGACGTTGGGACTGGGAAAGCAAGCGCCTTGAATTAAACCCCTCAGTTTTAGACGAGGCCGCAAATGCTCTCACGTATTTGGTTTTCGAATTATTTAACGCATTTCAAACTGCTGAATTTCAGAAAGTAGCGTCAGATCCCTGTCTAAGCCTCGATGAAAGGGTCGAGCAAGTTGAACGACTGGAGCATGCCTCTGCCTTGAAAGCCAAGGAATTGGGCTTACGTTTATTTGGCAAGGACACTGAGTTTGATTACAAGTATGTCAGTGAAGATTTCTCTCATTACTATCTAGCCCAGCAACTTTCAAATCATGCAGGGCGCATTGCAGCGAAATGTGCGAACGAAGGTGAAGAGTATATTGGGACTCCAGGTGTTAAAGATTTAGATCAGAACGGAAAAGACTATCTTTATGCCCTCCTATTTCATGCGGTAAGACTGAAAGAAAGTCCAGAGCATGAAAATCAGTTCACCCAAACTCTTTCGGCAATCAAACGATTAGCGCCGATAAACGAAACTTGTCAAAAAGTTCTGAGTATTTGGAACAATCTTGATTCTGACGATGCAAGTAGCGGCACTTGAATTTTTAATCTTGCAGCTGTAATCTAAACGTCTATGAAAATCAATCATTTTGTCGGAGGTATCCTCCTCGTTGCAGGGACGACAATTGGAGCGGGAATGCTCGCTCTACCTGTGATGACATCGTTTGTCGGTTTTCTTCCCTCACTCCTGATCTTTGGCGTGTGTTGGCTTGTGATGCTAGCAACTGCCTTCTTCTTTCTCGATGTGAACTTTGCAATAGAAGGGGAAGTCAACCTCATTTCGATGGCGCAAAAAACTCTTGGAACGTGGGGCAAAGCGCTCAGTTGGATCGTTTATCTCTTATTGCTCTATTCGCTAACCGCTGCCTACATAGCTGCGGGAGCACCCTTGTTTCAAGAGGCCGTTACTTCACTGACCGGCTATGAAGTGCCCCTGTGGCTGGCCCACTTTGCCTTGCCCGTGATCTTTGGGGGATTTGTCTATCTTGGGACTTTAGGTGTCGATGTCGTGAACCGT
This sequence comes from Simkania sp., assembly GCF_965215465.1. Lineage (GTDB taxonomy): Bacteria > Chlamydiota > Chlamydiia > Chlamydiales > Simkaniaceae > Simkania. The sequence continues at coordinate 209,565 of NZ_OZ244056.1, forward strand.
TTTTTAATGCTGGGTTTGTGCGTTTCCTATCTGCTACTTGTCGGGTTTTTGCCCGACCACATCCACGGAAAACTGCTAGCTCACGTTGATTGGAACCCCACCTTTGTGGCCTTGCCTGTTGTGATCACTTCGTTTGGATACCACATCATCATTCCGAGTTTAACAACTTATATGCATCACGACAAAAAACATCTTCAATGGACTCTGCTCATTGGAAGCATCTTTCCCTTAGTGATCTATATTTTGTGGCAAGTGGTCATCTTAGGGATTGTGCCACTGACTGGAGAGATCAGTTTAGTCGAAGCGTGGAAACAAGGTCTTTCCGTGACCCAACCTCTCGCTCAAATTGTGCAAAGCCAATGGATTAAAGTCGGGGCCCATTTCTTCTCCTTTTTTGCCATCGTCACCTCCTTTTTAGGTGTGTCGCTTAGTTTGTCAGACTTTTTAACCGATGGTTTCAAGCTCAAAAAAACATGGGAAGGACGGCTATTTGCCATTTTACTCACCTTCATTCCGCCATTAATTTTCGTGTTCACCTACCAGCGAGGCTTCATCATTGCCTTAGAGTATGCAGCAGCATTTGTTGCCATTCTTCTCATCTTTTTACCAGCGATGATGGCGTGGCACTTGGATAAGCCTAAGTTTTACAAAACAGTCGGTGGGCGCGTTTTGCTCATCGCGATCATGCTATTTGCATTTTTCATCGTGCTCATTGACCTTTTAGAGCAGTGGGGCTACTTCAAACCCTTAATTTCGCAATATGTCAGCATTTAAACTCGACAGCCCTTTTGAGCCGCGCGGAGATCAACCGGTTGCCATCGAGCGACTCGCAGAAGGTATTGAGCAAGGCAAAAAAGCTCAAGTGCTTCTCGGCATTACCGGTTCTGGTAAGACCTATACCATGGCGCAAGTCATCGAAAAGGTTCAAAAACCCACCCTTGTTCTAGCGCACAATAAAACCTTAGCAGCTCAACTTTACCAAGAGTTTAAAAACCTCTTCCCAAACAATGCCGTTGAATACTTTGTCTCTTACTACGACTACTACCAACCCGAAGCCTACATCGCACGGACCGATACTTATATTGAAAAAGATCTTTCCATCAACGACCGGATTGAAAAACTGCGCCTCAAGGCGACTTGCTCGCTTTTAGAACGGTCGGACGTCATCATCGTTTCCTCTGTTTCTTGCATCTACGGTCTCGGCATGCCCGAACATTTCAGTAAGATGAAACTCCGTCTCAAAGTAGGACAAACCTACCGTCGTGATGACGTTCTGCTCCACCTCGTTGAACTCCAATACACACGCAACGATTACGAACTATCCCGCACCCACTTTCGTGTCCGAGGTGACATCTTAGAAGTTGTGCCTTCCTATGAAGAAGATCTTGCTTACCGCATCGAATTTTTTGGCGATGAAGTCGAACGCATTTCCGAAATTGATCCATTGACTGGTAGAGTGAAACGTCGCATGGATGCCGTTTCCATTTATCCTGGATCGCACCACGTCACACCCGAAGAAGTCCGCCTCGGCGCTCTGGAAACGATCCAAGCCGAACTCAAAGAGCGCATTGCCTACTTTGGGCACGAAAACCTTCTTGTCGAACAACAACGTATTACGCAACGGACTAAATACGACCTCGAAATGATCAAAGAAATCGGCTACTGCAAAGGTGTTGAAAACTACTCCCGTCACTTTGCCGGACGACAAGCCGGACAACCTCCTTCTTGCCTACTTGATTATTTCCCCGATGACTTTCTCCTGTTTATCGATGAGTCACACCAAACGCTTCCCCAAATCCACGCCATGTATAACGGTGACCGCGCTCGAAAAAAGTCGCTTGTTGACTTTGGCTTTCGCCTTCCCTCTGCTTACGATAACCGTCCGCTCAAGTTTGAAGAGTTTTACCTTCACATCAACCAAGTTGTCTTTGTTTCCGCCACACCAGGCCCCTGGGAAATCAACGAGTCAGGTGGCGACATTGTGCAACAGATCATCCGACCCACTGGTCTGCTCGACCCCATCATCGAAATCCGCCCCGCCACAAATCAAGTCGACGACTGCCTCGACGAAATCCGTATTGAAACCGAAAAAGGCAACCGCGTTCTCGTCACCACACTTACAAAAAAACTTGCCGAAGATCTATCCAAATACCTCAAAGAAATTGGGGTCAAGGCCAAGTACCTCCACTCTGACATCGACACCCTTGAACGGGTCATGATCATCAAAGAACTGCGCCAAGGAACCTTTGACGTACTCGTTGGCATCAACCTTCTCCGAGAAGGATTAGACATTCCAGAAGTATCCCTTGTCACCATTCTCGATGCCGATAAAGAGGGGTTTCTTCGAAGTGAAACCTCGCTCATCCAAACTTGTGGACGCGCCGCGCGAAATGCTGAAGGACGTGTCATCATGTACGCCGACAAGCAAACCAAATCGATTGAAAGGACCATTCGCACCACTCATGACAGGCGCAAAGTGCAAGAAGAGCATAACCGTAAACACGGCATCACGCCACAAACCGTGCGTAAAAATGTTACAGAAGATCTTTCTGAATCTTTCCCCGAATACAAAGCTGCAGAAAAGAAAGAAGCAGAGCCAACCTTTGATCCCAAAGAGATTCAGCAGCGTATTCAAGAATGTGAAAAAGAAATGAAGCAAGCGGCAAAAGACTTGCGTTTCGAAGATGCTGCGCGCTACCGCGACCTACTCAAATATTACGAAGACCTTGCCATTTTAGAAGACCACCCTCTTTAATGGGGTTAATCACTTGAGCTTCCATCGCTATCGTCTTTTTTTTCACCAAGTGCAGTATGAGGAGTGTCATACACAAAATCTGTTATGTTTTTGATGTTTGAAGGGGATCGCCTAGAAACAGGCTTCATAGGAGAAGTGGTAGGAGTTCCCAAAAAATCAAGATCCTCATCACCGGATAGATCCTCTTCATCACCAAGATTGGAAGAGCTGGTGTCTTCATCTTTTTCTATAATGACTCGTTTTTTAGGCTCTCTTCGAGGACTTGATGGGGGTGTGCGGTCTTTATGAGCATTGTCTTTAGCGTCTTTTTTTTCTGAATCGGATTCGTCGATTACAATAGGCAGAGTCCGAACAGAATCGTCTTTTCTTGGTGGGCTTGGATCATGAGAGTCGTCTTTTGATGGTTTTCTCTGATCTTCACCAAGTTCTACCCTGACTTCTAAGCGATCAAACCGATCTGGATGCAAGGAAGGGCTTTCATGGTTTGCTGGCGAGACAGCTCTTTTTTTTTCCTCATGATCTGTCCGATCTGTTGTTCTTCTAGGGTCAATACCGTCTGATGACCAAAGGAATCTTCGAATGACAAAAAAACCTCCAGCAAAAACCGCAACTCCAACGGCTATTCGAAAAAAAGACACATTTTCTGAAGATTCTCCTCTCGCTCTAAAAATAGAGGGAACCCATGATAAAAAAGAAGATGTTCTAGCAATCTCATGACTCATAATTTTCCTTTCTTTCCCCGCTTAGATTTCCATCGCAGCTTCTCCTTTAATCGCTTTCGTTGCCATCAGGTCTTTTTTTTTCTTCGGTGTCATGGACAAATGCTCCAATATCCTTCACCTTTGAGGGAGTCTTATCGCTCATGGGTGAAGTAGTTGGGGTGCCTCGCTCGTCAAGAAATCCTGAGTTTGGAGGAGTGGAAGGCTCGAGATCTCCAGATGAGTGTGAGCCATTTCGGGTAGCACTTCGAAAGGCAAAAGGTGTATCGATGTGTACTTCACCAACTGATGTTGATTCTGGTGGCGTTGATTGTTTAAAAGCAGCTGGGTTTGGAAGAGGGATAGGTGGTGAGCCTCTGTGGTCTGCAGTCATGACATCGACTTCTTGACGAAGTGATGATTCACTTCGGCTTCCTCCAGTACGATTTTTTACGGCTCTTTGTTGTGGAGGAGGTGAGCTTTTGCGTCTTTCTTCTTCTTCTCGTCGAACTGAATCTGTTAGCTTCCCTACCTGCTGTACAGAACTATCTTTAGGAAGGCCATCAGAGCGAGTTAAGGAAAGAGGAGGAGATTGGCTTCTGCGCCTCCCATCTTCAACTTGTAGAACTAAATCTGACTGGGGAGGTGGGGTTCTGCGTCTTTCTTCTTCCTCTCGACGAGTTGAATCTGTTAGCGTAGATCCCCCTCCACGCTGAATCTCTACTTGATTTACAGAAAGGCCTGTTACTGTACGATCTGATGAAAGGCCATGAGAAGAAGTAGTTACATGATCAGGGTTAGGAGGAGAATAACTAGAAGGTGGATGAGTGACAACAACTCCTTGCTGCTTTGGCGTTGATCATTTACCAAAAGCTTTTGAAAAACTATCTGACTTCACAATTCATAGCCTCCAAGGTAAGGTCGTCGATAACGGGAATCCCAAAGATCATTTTCTCCCAGAAGAGCTAGATGAAATCGCAAAAGCTGCTGCAAAAGTGACAGCTGAAAAAGCCAAGGTACCATGGAAGGATATTGAAAGCTTTTCTTTTGATTTTTTTAGGCTTGGGCGTGACAAACTTGGACGCAATTTCAATTCTATCGTTGTGCGGGTTCAACTCACAGAGGCTGCTCGCAAGCAACTACGCCTCCCAATCAACCTTTTTAGCGACGCTCATTCCACAAAGCTTCAACCGACAAAGCTTATGAAAGAACCTGCCCTCTATGACGACAAGGTTTGTTTAAGCATGCAAGAAGACCTTGCTTTTACCCAAGATTCACCCCTTTTCGAAAAACTATCCAAGATCACGATCCACTGTGAACCTTGGAGTTCTGTAGAAGAACCACGGACTCTCCTAATTGAGACAGTCAATGACCTCCCTCTTCAACTCAAGAGAATTCTTCCAAAGAACGTTAACTTGATTAAGCTCTGCCAAAACATACAAGTCTCGGCTCAAAAAATTGCTAAAATAAAGTTAGATAAAAATTTTGACGAGATCGCACATTACCACCTGACCATCTATAGAACCCCTAAAGCCATCACTTTTGTTTTCAACATTTCTTTAGACGGAGAGAGCTACGCTTTACTAGACCCAAGCAAAGACGAGTATGGCTTAGCCCACACAGTTTTTCTCCCTAAATGACGATTCAAAAAATTTACTTTAAGTTTTTTACAGAAAAAGGTTTAAGAACTTTTTTTTACTAGAAAAGAATTCATCTTCAGCATAAAATACCTCAATATTTTTGAAAAATTTCGGAGTTAGAGGAAATGTCTAGTACTGTCTCACCAAACGTCTACAAGATTCTTGGAGAAAGCGCTGCATTATTTGCATCGACTTTTGCCCTTAGCAAAACATCTTTGATTTCTTGGTTAAATACACCTTCAACACTTGAAGGTTTAGCACTGTGCACTGGCGTGCAAGCATGCGCATCAGCGGCTTCAGATGTTGCAAACCAAATTTACAACGAAGAAGGAGACACAACATATAAAGTTGCTTTTCAAATTGCTGGACTCGTTTCCTCTTTTGCCCTTTTAACAGCTTTAGCAAAACCTATTGCCACACGCACCGGAATGGCCTTGAATCCTTATGCACTCCTTCAGCTCACTGCTTTCCACGGCATTGTTAAAGCCATCATCCATGTCGGTTACGAATTCGCACAATCTTTTTCAGCGCTAAAAGGAATTAGCAGTCTTGACGACATGAAACAAATCCCTGCCACAGAGCTTGGAACTCGAAAAAAACAATTTGAAGATGATAAAACTGAGACTTGGGACACCTACACTTTAAACATGCAAGCAGAGTTCAATGCGCAACTCAAAGCAAACAGTCAAACACTCCTTCCATTCACATCTCTCAAAACAGATGGCAACCTTTCAAAAGAAGAACTTGAAGTCTTCACTGAAGTCGTCGGAGATAAACCAACAGTTGAACAAGCACAAGTCCTAGTTGCGCACGATGTGCCTCCTCCAAAAGGATGTGATGTCGTTCCTGGAACTCTTGCATCAAGTGTCAAGGTCGATGACCTTTCAGAAACAGCGCTCCGCTGGTACCACAGCGCAATTTGTCAAATGAGCGAAGAAAAACGCAATGAATTGAGCTCAGCTCAATGCAAAGCTTTTGCAAGCGCTTTCTACAAACTCGACCTCACTTCTCCAGGACCAAGATTTGCATTGGATACGATTCCAGCGTCTGCTGATAGAATTTCAAAAACTCAAGCCAACTACTTTTTGACTTATCAGCTCTCCCATGTAACTGATTACCCAAATCTAGAGCCTAAAGAGCAAATGGTTCTTAGAGAGATTTTCGTAGCTGCAGAAATAGCTCCATGGCCTATTACCCCGCCAAAGAAAGAAGACTTAGCAACACAGTCTAAAGAAGTTTTCGAGCAGCTCAATCTTCAGTTTGATGAAACAACTGCTGATTGGGATGTGTTACCTACAGATTACCAGAAAGCATTCAACGCTGAGTTAGACAAACACGGACTCGACGCTAGAGAGCTCACAAAACAGCCTTGGACAACAACGGAAAAAGTTGGATACACCGTTTTTGGGGTCCTTGCTCTCATTGCAATAAGTACTGGTGTAGGCATGTTAGCTGGCGTTATTCCTGTTCCTACTTTGCTTAGTGGTGGTAACAACACAGATCCCAATGAGACACCAAGTCCAAGTCCTCATTATTCATTTCAAGGACCGTGCAGAGATGGATTTGAACGTACAAAAGATGGATGCTCTCTTCTTGAGCCTTTAAAGCTTGATCCGAATCCATTCTTCAATATTGACCCTGAAGCATGCATTGGAAATACAACTTGCACAACGTATTCTGGTCCGATGACAGCAGACCAGTACATCGAACTCTATGGCAAGCTTCCTCCTTTTCCAAAGAAATTCTCAGGTTCTTCAACACCAACGCCAACACCTGTAAGCGAAACACCAGAGTATTTCGATAGCGGTGATCAGTGTATTCCTATGGGCACTGTTTTCCAAGTCAGTACTTGTGCAAACCCATTTTTTAATCATACACTCTCAACTCAGGCTAAAGGCAACACTACGACTGGAGCCAGCACTGAGCAAAACCCTGTTACAGAGGAATTCTCAAGCAACAGAACTGGTTTGACTGACTCTGGTGAGAATTACCCAGTTGGATTTCATTGGCCATCTTATGAGCCGCCCTTTGTTGACGATCGAGAACAACTTGAAAGTATTGATTCTTATGAAGTTGTCTACATGAGAAAAGATGGCGTAGGATCAGGAGAAGTAGATCCCACTGTAGTCCCTTCAGAGAATGCTGCTTCAGAGGACTTCTCAAGCGTCGGAACTGGTTTGGGAGATGTCCAAGAAGAAAGTCAACATGACAATTCTCTGTTAGGCAAAGACATTGTAGTAGAAAAGTTTGATACACCAACTCACCCCATCGTGCCATGTGCTAATGGGTATGAGCGTACAAAATGGATGCTCTCCTCGAATAACAGATAATAGCACGATTACTGAGCTAGACCCTGTAACAATGCAACAGTTCACACTCTCAACTGGAGAAGCTGATCAAGATGGAAGGGTTATTGAAAAGACTGGAACTTCGACTCCTCCAACTGATGAGAAAATCGTCATCACTGGTGATCAAGACCTAACTGAACGTGAAGTAACAGTTATTGAGACATCGGATGAAGCTTCTAAGACACCAACTCCCTCCCCAACTGTCGTCACTGGTAAAGACACCTCTGGTGATCAGGATGGAGCTGTTCGGGATACAGTCTCAGAAACCGAAAATCTTGATACACCAACTCCCTCCCCAACTGACGTCACTGATAAAGACACCTCTGGTGATCAGGGAGGAACTGTTCGGGATACAGTCTCAGAAACCGAAGATCTTGATACACCAACTCCCTCCCCAACTGACGCCACTGGTAAAGACACCTCTGGTGATCAGGAAGGAGTTGTTTCTACTAAGAGCGCTTCACCGACTCCAACACCAAGTGAAACTTCGTCGACTGGAACTTCAGCTTCTTCGGGAACACGAACAGAGAATGTGAGTCTTGGAGAAACAACGGGCCCTGAAGCTTCTCAGTCTCAATGGCCGTGGTTGCTTTTTGGGGGACTTGGCATAACAGCATTTGCGCTAGGTTTAATCTATGTTTTCAGAAAAGGAAAAAAAGAGCAAACAGGAGAAACTCTTTCAATTATTCCTCTTCCACGTGATAACGAACGGGAAATAGATAGGAGTAGGTCTAGGACTACAAGTCCAAGAAGTCTAGAAAGAAAGGACAGTGATTCAAGTGGTCTTCCTACTCCTGTTCTACCTGTGCAACAGGTCGAAAGGAGGGAAAAGACAAAACAATTAGATCTTGGAAGTAGAGGGTCCGATCGGGGAACTTCAAGTGGCAGTCGAACACCTCCTCCTCAAAGGCGAAATGTATCGGTTTCTGACAGCCCAACAAAACCTACATATCCAGGGACAGATCCTCGTGCAAAAGTGAAACCTGTGAGAAGGAATCTACGGCCGATCCCATTCATATTGCCTGACGTAGACACTGAGCCTAGCAGCTCTGTGGTGGTGCCTAAAGAGAAAGAAATTGATTTTCCCCACCTTTTAGGAGGTGTAGCTAGCGTCACAAAAATTAACGTCTTAAGTAAAATAGACCAGTTTGACCCTGTTAAAACTTATGTTGCGATTTCTCCTCAGCAACAGGCTGAAATGTTGCGTTCTGCAACAGACGTTTTCCGAATCCCGCCTTTAAGTTATGTGGGAGCAGAGATTTCTCGGAAGGACGCAAATTTAGCATCGTTGAAACAACTTGTGCATGAGTTTGTAAATCCGAGTAACAACCATGAATTTGACTACTTGATAATCGATGCTACTTCTGAATTGCCTGGAGATGAATCTGTCGTTAGAGCTTTGGAAAAAGAAAGTGTTTTAAAACTTTTCGAAGACGTAATGATCAATGATTCGTTACGTATGATGAAGTTAAGTGGATTCGAAAAAATCACTGTAGGTGAATTGAAGACGTTGAAAGCTAAGTTTCCAAACGTTAGCTGCTTCGACTTGGAAGGTGTCACGCTTGAAGGTGAATTAGACGAAACGTTTATAGACTGCTTAGTTCGTCATTCTGAGAAAGGAAATCAGGCAGCACAGGAAGAGCGATTTAAAAGTGGAATCGCTGAAAGAGCTGAAGCCTTTAGAACAGGAACTCATGACGCTTTTAATGATCTATTCGGAGCAGATCCAAGTCAAAACCCCCTTGGACCTATGCGTCTATTTGTTGAAAGCCTTTACTTTTTAAAAGGGTTAGACATTTCTGATGGTTTTGTTGACAAATTCCTTCATCCAAATCTATTGAAGAACTTTCCCAACGCCCGCCTCTTAGATCTTTCTAATTGTGTTCAACTATCTCTCGAGTCATTTAAAAAACTTATTGTGATTCGGATTGAGTCGTTGATTTTAGAGGGGTGTTCGAAAATTTTTCAAAGAGATAGCCAAACACTCGCTCAAAAACATCAAGTTGCTAACTTTTGGGTGGTTGATGCGAAAGCATTGGAAACGGTCGCTCAATGCTTTTACGCCATCGCGCCGTTTATACGATTTGTTAATCTCTATAAAGCCCATGAAATGGATCTTATGAGCTCAGAACGTGTTCTTGAAATAACAGAATATAGAAGTAGCGCACGGGAAAGATACTTGGAAATCAAAAACCGCAGAGATCAATCGGAATATATTCAGTATTGCACATATGATGTATTTGATCGCATGACATCTATTTTGCAAAAAACTAGTAATAAGCAAGATGGATATAGGCTTGAGCTTGTTCAAGTGAGCTTTAAAGATGTAGAAGGATCAAAAGACATCAAAGTTTAGTGGAAGGATTAGACCTCTGGGCTTTCATAAGGTGAATGAAGTTGACTTATCCCTGGAGATTTGTTAGTTTTTGTGTCTAATGATGATTAAAAATAGCTAATCTTGTGGAAGGAATACAAGCAAACGAAGCGGCTTCAGTTAAGGCTAAAAAAAAGCCTTTTCGCTTTGCAGCTTCTCTTGAGGATTTGTGGTCGGGCATCAAGCAGTGGCGGGTTTGGCTGCTCCTAGGTTGGCTCGATCTTAAGCTACGCTATCGCCGTTCTTATTTAGGTCCATTTTGGATCACGATCAGCATGGCTGTCATGATCTATTCTATGGGATTTGTCTACAGCAAGTTGTTTCATATGAACTTGGCTGAGTATTTTCTCTATATCTCTGGAGGAATGCTGGCTTGGTTTCTGCTATCTACTACATTGATCGAGATGATGCATGGCTTTACTGACTCGCAGACGTTTATTTTGCAGCTCAAGATGCCTTTTTCGGTCTATATTATGCGGGTGATCACGCGCAATTTTATTGTGCTCGGACACAATGTTTTGGCTGTTTTACCGCTGCTCATTTGCTTTAAATGCATGCCTAATTTTCCGCTTGTTTTCTTTGCTCTTGCGGTGATTGCTGTCTCGATGCTCTCGATTGGGACGCTTTTTGCGATGATTGGGGCCCGTTTTCGGGATGTGCAGCAGGTGATTGCAAGCATTTTGCAGGTAGGATTTTTGCTGACGCCGGTCATGTGGAATGCGGATATGATTCCTGGTCGGGCGATTTTAGCGGTTTATATGAACCCGTTTTACTACTATGTGGAGCTCTTGCGCTGCGCTTTATTGAACACGCATCCTCCTGCAATTGTGATTAAGGGATGTGTTGCGATTGCACTTGGTGGAACAGCGCTCATGTTGCTTGTTTTTTCACGTCTTAGACATCGAATTCCTTTTTGGTTGTGACAAATGGCTCAGATTGATTTTGAAGAAATGGTTTTAGATTTTCCTGTCTACAGCGCGTCAAATCATCGCTCGCTGAAGAAGGAACTTGTCCGTGTGGCCACGGGAGGATTGATCAAACGTAATCCTAAGGATATGTTTGAAATCCGAGCCATTGATGGCCTTTCTTTGACGATTGAACATGGAACGCGGCTGGGACTTATTGGCCACAATGGGGCTGGCAAGAGCACGTTATTGCGGATGATCACCGGAATTTACATGCCAACACTTGGTTCAATTCAGGTGGATGGAACGGTAACAGCGCTCCTTGACGTGATGTTTGCCATGTACGAAGACTTGACAGGCTATGAAAACATCTTGCTGCGTGGAACGCTGCATGGCCTTCCTTCAAAAGAAGTCAAAGAGAAGGAAGAACAGATTATCAAGAATTCGGGGCTTGGGGACTACATCCACATGCCACTCCGAACTTACTCAACAGGAATGAAGGTTCGTCTTGCGTTTAGCATCAACACCTGTATTCAGCCGCAGATCTTAATTATGGATGAGCTGGTGGGGGCTGGTGATGAGTCATTCAAAGAAGAGGCGAAGGAAAAACTCGATTCCCTAATCTCATCTTCTGAGATTTTCATTATTGCATCGCACAATACCGATTGGATCAAAGACAACTGTAATAAGGTCCTTTGGCTAGAGGCGGGCAAACCCAAGTTTTACGGCGATGTCGAAAAAGGTATCGACCGCTACGTCCAATCTTGTCATTCATAAAACAGAGATCAAGTTGGACAAATATGCGATTGAGTCGCAGATTTGGCCGATTGAATTACTTTAGACCAAGGTAGTTTTCTAAACCTTGGACGCGGACTTTGGGTGTTAAAGGATAGTTTTCATCCCCTGGAACAATAACTGTTAGCTTATCAAGCTGGAGAAGCTCCATTGCTTGCGTCATAGACCGGGTCACTTTAGGTGAGTCTGTGTACTTGATTTCAAAACCAAGTTTTTTTCCATTTTGCAAGAGAAGAAGGTCGAGCTCAGCTTCGCTGTGTATTCCCCAAAAGTAGGCTTCGTCGCTTGATGTTTGATGAAATCTTAAGACTTCTTCAAGTGCGAGGCCTTCCCAGGATGCTCCGAGTTTGGGGTGGTTCATGAGATCTGTCATGGTTGGAACACCGAGAAGTGTGTGAAGAATTCCCATGTCGCGGAAATAAACCTTAGGAGTTTTGACTTGTCTTTTTTTTATATTTTCAAGCCAAGGAGAAAGTTCACGGATCATGAAGGTTCCTGAAAGAATATCTAGGTATCGCCGGCTTGTTGTATGCGAGATGCCTAAGGAGTTGCCGATCTCTGAAGCGTTAAAGGAGTTGCCATGGTAATGGGCGAGCATCATGTAGAAACGGCGCAATGTTCTAGGAGGAATCGTGATTCCTAAATTGGGGATGTCTCTTTCTAGAAAAGTGGCGATGTAGGCTTGCCGCCATTCGAAGCTTTTTGTATCTGATGTGGCGAGAAAAGATTTGGGAAATCCTCCTCTAAGCCAGGCGGTTTTGAGGTCGTTTGATTCTGGAAGGGAAAAGGGGGTGAGTTCTAGGTAATGAATTCTTCCAGCTAGTGATTCAGAGGATTGTTTGATGAGATCTCGGGAGGCACTTCCTAAAATCAAAAAGCGTTGATTTCTCTTTTGGTCGACGATGACACGGAGGATGGGGAAAAGGTCAGGAAGTCTTTGGACTTCGTCGATAATGATTGTTCCTTCAATTTCTTCTAAGGCAAGGATAGGAGATTCTAATCTGGCGAGGTGACGAGGATCTTCAAGGTCAAAGTAGGTAAAGGACTTGCTTTTCTTAAAGTGCTCTTTGTACATCCGAGCTAAGGTCGTTTTTCCACATTGTCGAGGCCCCAATATTGCGACTACTGGGTGGACTTCAAAGGCCTCTTCGATCTTTTCAATGAAGTGATTTCTGTCCATATTTTTCTGAAAATTGAGTGTTTGATGTTCAATTTTCATTATATCAAAAAGAGTGTTATTATGAAAATTGCAAGATCAACGTTCAATTTTCATAAAATATTATCTAATAATTTTTGGTTAAATAGCTTAAGGTTAAACGTTTAGAATGGGCCTTGCAGGGAAGGATCTGGGACGTCGAGTGGCCCGTCGTTGCGGTACTCGAGCAGCTCTTCTAGTAAGGCCTGAGCTTTAGAGGGGATGCGCATCATACGGAATGCTTCAAAAGCAATCATCTTAGCAGTAGGGTAGTAGTGGTTGGCAAGCGACCAACTTGTCGGGTTGTTGCGGTCGGGATAGGCGACGCGAACGGGTGGTGCTTTCAGATCGCTAAAGGCTTCTTCGGTAAGGGTCGCAAGAACTTCGGCTGCAAAACCACAAGTTTTCCAATCGCCATCTGCGACAATCACGCGTCCGGTACGGCGGACTGATTTGATGAGGGTTTCTTTGTCGAGGGGTTTGATCGTACGAAGGTCGATCACTTCAGCAGAAATCTGGTCATTTTCGAGAAGGTGAGCCGCTTTGATAGCTTCGAGCGTCATGTGTGATGAAGCGATGATGGTGATGTCACTTCCTTCTTGTACGATTTTTGCTTTGCCAATACCTTCGACGCCATTTTCTTCAGGAACGGGACCGTAGGTTTCATGAAGCCAACGGTGTTCCATGAAGACGACGGGGTTGTTGTCCTTGACAGCAGAAAGAAGAAGGCCTTTTGCATCGGAAGATGTTGCAGGCATGACGACTTTTAAGCCGGGAATGTGGGCAAAAAGGCTGTGGAGTGATTGAGAGTGTTGAGGACCTTGTCCCCATCCACGTCCCATGATGAGACGGATGACGAGGGGGACGGTGAGTTTGCCTGCAGACATGTAATTCCACTTTGCACCGTTATTGATGAGTTGATCAAAAGCGCGGAGGAAAAAGTCGACGCGGTGAAAGCAAAGAATGGGACGCATCCCTGCGATGGCGCTTCCAATGGCAACGCCAGTGAGGGCGTTTTCAGAAAGAGGCATGTCCATGACACGATCGGGTCCGAATTGATCACGCAGTCCAGCAACGGTTCCGTATATGGCTTTGGGTCCGGTTGCACCTTGCCCCATGAAGTAAACGGTAGGGTCGGCTTCCATGACTTCTCGGGTGGCGGCTAAGATGGCGTCTTTGTATTTCATTTCTTTCATGTGGACCTCACTCTGCATAAGCTTTTTCATCATCAAGATCAAAGGTGGGGAAGGGACTTTCTTCTGCTAGTAAGAAGCTGTAGTCGATTTCAGATGTGATTTTTGCTTCCATCACTTCGATTCCTTCGTTTGTGAGCACTTGTTCTGCGATTAATTTTTCTTTGTAAAATTTAAGAGGGCAGTGATCTTCTAATGTGACCTGGCTTTCTTCTGTATCAGAGTGTTTTCTCTTAATATGTTCATGGAGCCGGTAAGTTTCGAGTTCTAGAAAGGTGGGGCCTTTTCCGTTTCGGACGTGATCGATTGCTTTTTTGGCAAGCTCATGGGTTTCTTCTAAATCGTTTCCATTTCCTGATAGTGTTTTAAGGCCGTGTGCCTGCGCAATTTTTACCCGATCGCGGTTTTCTGCGTGGCGCTCTTTGGCAAATGGGTGGGTTTTGTACTGATTGTTTTCACAGATGAAGAGGAGGGGAAGGTTTTTGAGAGCGGCAAAGTTCAGCGTTTCAGAAAAAATCCCTTCTTCGGTAGCGGCTTCTCCAAAAAAGACAGCACAGATGGCAGAAGAGTGTTGCATTTGCTGGGCTAATGCAAAACCAGCAGCAACTGGCAAGCTTCCTGCAGCAAGGGGGCTTCCCCCTTGAAAACCCGCATCGAGATCGATGAGGTGCATGGAACCGCCACGCCCCTTTGTGCAACCATCTTTTTTTCCGTAAAGCTCAGCGATCATTTTGTGAAAGTCGCCTCCTTTAGCGAGGTAATGTGCGTGTGAGCGATGATTGCTAAAAACTCCGTCTTCTTTTTCGAGCTGGGAGCAAACGCCAACAGCAATGGCTTCTTGGCCAATGCTTAGGTGGATTGGGCAACGCATTTTTTGCTGTTTATAATGCGTACCGATGGCTTCTTCAATGCGCCTAATCCGGAGCATTGCGTTAAAAAGTGTGCGTTGCATGTCTTGGTTCATATGCGCAATCCCGTTGGCAAAGTTTGGGTTTTAATTTTTGTCAGGAGTAGCTCTGGCTCAAAATGTGGAGGCGTTTCGTAAAAGAACCAAGATTCAATGATCGTTGCTATGAGAGAAAACTGTCCTGTTTGAACGAGGTTTTGATCTGCTTTGTCAAAGTGAATGTTTAAGTCTCCGAGTTCAACCAAAGGATTATCCCGTTGGCCACCCGAGAATGTAATCAGGGGAACGTCTTGTTCCTTGGCCATTGCTGCAGCACCCAATGTGTTAGGAGAAACCTCTAAGTCACTTAACGTGATGAGAAGATCGGTTTTATTGAGGAGCAGGGCGAGGTGCAGTGTCATATCTTCATGGGCAGGGTCGAGTCCACGAGCAGAAATTCCAAGCTGGGTGATTAAGGTATTGGCAAAGTAAGTCGCTAGAGCTCCATTGTTTTCGCTTGGAACGACATAGACCATTCCTTCACTTTCCTTTACTTGGAGGAGGAAGGCTTGAAATAGCTGCAAGAGCTGTGTATGAGTGAGAGTGCGATCGGGGGTGGTGATTAACCCACCATCAATCATCTCTCGCATCAGGGTCCATCTTTCTGAAAACATGATCTTATCTCACGATTTTGAAGAAAACTTAACATAGTCGTCGTTCTGGCTGCAAGAGAAAAGCCATATCGGGTATACTGGGGCTACAGCATAGGATGGCTCATGAAAGTTGCTCTTGTACACGATTGGCTTGTTAAATTTGGTGGCGCAGAAAAAGTTCTCGAAGCCATGTCTGAGGTGTATCCCTCAAAAATTTATACGCTTGTAGCAGATCGAGCAAATTTGAAGGGAAGCCATTTCGAAGACAAGGAAATTAAAACTTCCTTTATTCAGAAGCTCCCTCGGGCCAAAAAAAAATATCGGTCGTACCTTCCTTTTTTTCCTCTTGCAATCGAGCAGTTTGATCTCAGTGACTACGATTTGATTGTCTCCAGTTCCCATTCGATTGCGAAAGGGGTGCTCACCCATGCTGACCAGTTTCACATCTGTTACTGTCACACACCGATGCGCTATGCGTGGGACCTCTACCAGCAGTATTTGCGAGAAGCAAAGCTCAAGAGCGGTCCAAAGGGAATCTTGGCGAAGTTTTTCCTGCACTATTTGCGCATTTGGGATGCACATGCTGCAACCCGTGTCAATGCGTATGTTGCCAACTCTGAGTTTGTTGCGCGTAGGATTCAAAAACTCTATGGCCAAGAATCGACTGTGGTTTATCCTCCTGTCAATGTAGAAAACTTTGAGCTTTGTGCAACGAAAGACGATTACTATCTAACTGCTGCACGATTTGTGCCTTACAAAAAAATCGACATGATCGTCGAAACCTTTCGCCACTTCCCTGACCGCAAGCTTGTTGTCATTGGAGATGGTCCTGATTTTGACAAGATCAAAGAAAAGGCTGGAAAGAATGTCGAACTACTTGGTTATCAAGATGACAATGTTTTGAAGGAGATGCTGAAAAAAGCGCGTGCGTTCCTTTATGCAGCAGTTGAAGACTTTGGGATTCTTCCTGTCGAAGCTCAAGCGTGTGGTACGCCCGTCATTGCCTACGGCAAAGGGGGCGTCTGTGAAACCATTGCGCCGAATCGGACAGGACTCTTTTTTGACGAGCAAACTCCAACTGCCTTAGGAAAGGCCATTCAAGGGTTTGAACAAAAGCGTGATCAGTTTGATCCAAGCGTGATCCATGCCCATGCGCAACCTTTTGCCTTAAGTCGGTTTCAACAAGAATTTAAAACGCTTGTTGAAGAGAAGTATCAGGCTTTCTTGCAAAGAGACTCATATTAAACAAGAGAAACACCATCCATGTCAGGTGGTGGTTGATGTTGTGATTGGTAAGCGCAAAAGAAAAGACATGAATGAGTCCAAGTACAATCACGCGATTGGAAAAAAGTTCCTCAGCTGATGCCCAGCGTTTCCGAAAGATTTTTTTGATCCCAATTTGATGCTGAAAAAAGTAAGCAAGTCCAAAAAACAGCAGCGTTAAACATCCTATCAGCCCAAGTTCTGCAAAGAGTTCGATGTAGACATTGTGGACGTAAAACAAAGTTCCAAAGCCTCGCCCAAATAGGGGAAAGGTGTTAAAAGCGTCGAGACTTTCTTGCCAGTGCTCAAAACGGAGTTGCATTGAAACATCTTTGTAATGGCTGGGTTTGAAACTACTCGTTAAAATTTCCAAGACCAGTTCTAACCGATCACCCATCATGATAAAGAAGACCATCACAACTGCAAGTCCTAAAAAAGAGAGGTACCGAAATGATTTGGAGACGCAAAAGATGTAAAGAAGGGCGAAGACAAATGCAAGATATGCGGCACGTGTTGTCGATAAAAGAAGGGCACCTAACGTCAAACCAAAAAAGCAATAGAGGCTTTTCTTTGAGAGTCCCAATTGAAATGTAGGATTCTTTCGCTCAACAATAAGCAAGAGTAAAATGGAGGCAACAAAGCTTGCAACAATTCCATATTCATTGGGGTAGGAGCCAGGAGAAAATCGAAGAATTCCCCATCCCTTTTGCGTAATAACAGTGAACTTATCAACCGTTTCCCATGAAAAGACTTTTAAATAGTACCCTGCAAAGAGCGCATATCCCACAAGTACAGAAATAAAAAATGCCGCTAAATAAATCCGGATCAGCCGTTTTTTTTCTTCAGCCATCAATCGATCACGCAAACAAAATGCCGCTCCAAACATGAATAAGACTTCGCAAGCAAAAAGTCCTACGCGGCTGACTAAAGTCTCTTCAAAATGAAGTGCAGGACGGTTGATGCAGAAGTAGGCTGAAGCGAGGGCGTAGAGGAAAAAGGGTAAGAAGAGGAGCAGCGTTTTGAGTTCTTTGTAGTACAGCTTCGTGTAAAACAGGAAAAATGCGGGGAGCACAAAGTAAAAAGCTCTGAACTGGTAGGGCAAGAAGCTAGGGCAGAGGAGATTGCCTAAGGGACCTAAGAAAACAAACAGATAGATGAGAAAAACACGAAAATTTGCAAAATTCATGGTTCCATTTTCCTGAAGATAGGAGTTCAAGACAAGTAGAAATCTAATCAACTTAATATCAATGGCTTAACAAAATTGCATTCAATTTCAAATTTTGATATAATAGAACCATTGAAGATGGAAAAGAATCGGGGAGATCATGTCTTATGTACCACCAAGCGCTTCGAGTTACGAAGCTCAATTTACTCATTCAGAGCTATTTACTGACTACAGTCCGGTTGAGTGTATTGCATTTACCGTTGCAATTCTCTTTAGCGAAATGCAAGAGGGGCTGCGCAACTTTGTTGCCACAATCCAACTACTTGTTACAGACTGGACATCCAAGCCAATTGAGAAAGCGGAGAAACCCGACTCGAAGGGGCCGCTTGAGTCTAGTGCACTAGATATTAGTGGTTTCTTAGACGAATTTAATGTAGATGGTGATGATGGTTTTTCTCAAAAAGCCCAAAGGGCACTCGCCAATATCAATGAAGGCACGCAAATTAGAGGTGGGACCACTTCAACCTATATGGATCTTCTAGAGAAGCAATACGGCCAAAGAGCCTCATTCATTCATGCGCTTGTGTCTGAAGTGCTTCCAGATTCAAGTAACTTTGTAGAAAATTACATTAAGCCTGTGGTTGAGGATGCAGTCATCCAAGGAAAAGACTTTGTCTTCATCCCCGTGGTTTTTCAGTCAACAGTGGAACCCCATAACGTTTTGTACATTGTTAACATTAAAGATCAGGTCATTGAATATTATGACCCAAAAGGGACGGAAATTGGAGACCGAAAAATTCCTTTGCTTGATAAGAGCGTTCGAGAGTTTTCAGAAGAGCTAAGGGGTGCTTTAGAAGGAGTTCCGATTCAGCAGAGTGAAAGCCTCATCAAAACTTTTTCAATACAGTGAAATGTGGGTACTTTGTCATGCACGTGATGAAGCAGCGTCTCTTACACGACAATTTTCAGGAGACTATCAATGCTGTGGGTAGCTTTGATGCTGCTAAAAAAGACCTGACTGCGGATCTGAGAACTGATTAATCGATGTGTTTGCTGAGGACGCCGGCAAGTTTGAACATGTCAAGCGGCTCTGAGTTTCCAAAGACTTTTTCAAGTTTTTCATCGGGAACGATGAGTCGCTTGTTGCTTGGATCTTGAAGGTTGTGCGATTTGATGTATTCCCAAATCTTTTTTGTCACTTCCCCACGGGTGAGCTCTTTTTCTCCCACAACGGCTTGAAGTTCTTTGGAAAGTTTTTTGGCACGGCCACCGCCACCTGCTCGTTTACCCCCTTTCTTGGTTTTCTTTTGATAAGGAGTCTTGGGGTGATTTTGGTATTTCACTTCTAGTTGGTCGACTTCGTTGACGATGACGTCGCAATCGGGATAGTTAGAGCAGCTGAAAAAAGTTTTGCCCCAACGACTTTTACGGGCTTTAATTTGGCCGTCGCAGTCAATTGCGGGACAGTTCGGTAGATCATCTGGGATGATTTCCCCTTTTTTCGGGATGTTCACAATGCCGTTACAATCGGGATAGCGGCTGCAACCAAGAAAAGCTCCAAAGCGGCTAAAGCGGATTTGCATGGGGGATGAGCATTTGGTACAAGGTTGGTCCCAATCAAAGTCTTCGGCATATTCGTCCTTATTGAACTCGAGAGCTTCAATAGGGACGGTGAATTTACATTCAGGATAATTTGAACAGCCGTAGAAGTATTTGTCTCGTGCCCAGATCTTTTGCAGCTTATGACCACACTTAGGGCAGTTGATGTCGGTCATGATTTTTGGGACGAAGGCTTCTTTTTCTGCCTTTTCCATCACAGGAGCGAACTTTTCCCAAAAGCCGCCAACGAATTCTTTCCAATTCTTTTTGCTGTCAGCAATGTCGTCGAGCTCATCTTCCATTTTGGCAGTGAACTTGATATCCATGATCATGGTGAAATGGGTTTCAAGCATTTGTGCGATGATTTTTCCGAGCTCGGTAGGCTTGAGGGCGAGGCGTTCTTTGGTCGTGTAGGCGCGGCTATGAATTTTATTCATGATTGAGGCATAGGTGGACGGGCGACCTATTCCTGATTTTTCAAGCTCTTTAACAAGGGAAGCTTCTGTAAAGCGAGGGGGTGGTTTCGTGAAGGCTTGAGTAGAGGTGACTTCGATTAGCTCTAATGTCTTTCCTTCTTCCAGGTCTGGGAGGAGGTTTTCATCTTGCTTGGCTGGTTCTTCTTCAGTGTCTTCTTTTTCTTCGTAAACAGCGAGGAAGCCTTTGAATTTGATGATGGATCCGACAGCGCGAAGCGCCATTTTTTGATCGGTTTCGATTTGGCAAGAAACGGTGTCGTAGATGGCGGGGTTCATTTGTGAAGCTAAAAAGCGACGCCAGATGAGGAGGTAGAGTTTGTACTGGTCGATGGTGAGAGAAGATTTGATGACATCAGGCGGGTGACTTAAATTTGTTGGACGGATGGCCTCGTGGGCATCTTGTGCGCTTTTTTTAGTGGAGTACTGTTTTGGCTTAGCTGGAAGGTACTCTTTTCCGTAGGCACCATCAATTAGGTTCCGAGCTGCATTGATGGCTTCTGGTTCGATACGGACCGAGTCGGTACGCATGTAGGTGATCAAACCTTCAGTTCCCTCTTTTCCAAGATCGACCCCTTCGTAGAGGCTTTGGGCAATACTCATTGTCCGTTGCGCAGAGAATCCATAGTGGCGGCTCGCTTCTTGTTGCAGGGTAGAGGTGATAAATGGAGGGACAGGGTGCCGCTTTTTCTCTTTTTTCTCGACTTTTTGGATGGTATAGGTCGAGTGTTTGAGAGCTGCTGTGATTTTTTTCGCTTCGATTTCGTTGGGGATGGTGCAGATGTCTTTCCCTTTGACAGGTTCTTTCTCCACTTTTTTTCCATCGACAGAATAGAGGGCAGCTGGAAAGGCGCGCTCTTTAGGATTCGGACGGAGAATAGCACCGATATTCCAGTATTCAACAGGAACGAAAGCTTCAATTTCTTTTTCTCGGTCGACGACGAGCTTTAAGGCGACTGATTGGACCCTTCCTGCTGAGAGAGATCCCCCGCCGCTTCGCTTGATGCGTCTTTGGAGAAGAGGGGAGATTTTATAACCGACCATCCGATCGAGGAGGCGACGCGCTTGCTGCGCATCGACCAGAGATTGGTCAATGTTGCGCGGGTGTCTAATTGCTTCGGTGACAGCGTCTTTGGTGATCGCGTTGAAAGTCACTCGTTGCACATTGGGACCTTTTGGGAGAATGGCTGCAATGTGCCATGCAATGGCTTCCCCTTCACGGTCAGGGTCAGGAGAGAGGAAGACGGTGTCGCACTCTTTGGCGGTCTTTTTTAATTTGGAGATGACGTCTTTTTTGTCGGGGAGATTTTCGTAAACGGGCTCAAAGTCATTCTCGAGGTCGATTCCGAAACCTTTTTTTGGTAAATCGCGGATATGACCAACCGATGACTCAACATGGTAGTCATTGCCTAAAAACTTTTTAAGAGTCTTCACTTTCGTGGGAGACTCGACGATAATGAGCGTTTTGCCTTTTCCTTTGGCCATATTTTAAATAGTAACAAAGTTATCAGAAGCAGACTATAAGTTATTTTATTTTTTTTGAAAGATAAATCCAAAAAAAGAATGCAGCATAGGGGGAAGAAACATTTATGACAAGCGCTGATTTTTCTTGATCGAGAAAACTGAATGCCCTAACGTATGTCCTTAAAAAATTTTTGGAGTGCAATGAAGAAATTTTTATTCTTGCTCCTTCTTTTAGGACTCGGTTTTGGAATCGGGGTTTCTTATCAGCCTTTCAAAGATAAGCTACGAAAGGAACGCAAGCAAAGACAATATCGCATCGCTCGCAAAACGCACCCAATTCTCGGCAATAAGCCTTTCGTGATTGTGACGATGTCTTACAATAACGCTCCTTATGTCGAGAAAAATCTCATCTCGACTCTGCACCAGAACTATGACAACTTTCGTATTCTCTATATTGATGATGCTTCAGTTGACGGAACGAGTGACCAAGTCAAACAGTTTATCAAAGAGTATGACCATGAAGGGCGAGTCACCTTGATTGAAAATGCAACAAATCAAGGGGCCATGCATAACTTGTACCACGCAGTTCACAGCTGCAATAGCGAAGAGATCGTTGTCGTGGTCGATGGTGATGACTTTTTGGCGCATCCAGAAGTTTTAAATGAGCTCAATGCCTACTATGCGAATCCCGATGTGTGGTTAACGTATGGCAACTTTGCAGAGTATCCTTCTTATGCCAAAGGGACCGATCGAAAAGTCAGCGACTGCCGTCCGATCAATTTGAAAATTTTAAAAGAACGAGGCATAAGGCGTCACGCCTTTGTCACATCCCATCTGCGCACGTTTTATGCGGGTCTTTTCCAACAAGTGAAACTGCAAGACTTTTTGTATGAAGGAAAGTTTTTTGCCATTGGGTGTGATGTTGCTTCGATGCTTCCTATGATCGAGCTTGCTGGGGATCACTCTTACTTTGTTGAAGACATTCTTTACCTTTATAATACAGGGAATCCCAACTGTGACTTTAAAAAAGATTTAGATGGTCAGTTGACTATCGAGACCACTGTGCGGAACTTGCCAACTTATCGTCCACTCAATGATCACCCAAGTTTCGATTTTGCATATCAAGATGAATTTGTTGATTTAGCTGTTTTTTCCTACAATCGCCCATTGCAACTCTATGCATTTTTAGAGTCCTGTGAAAAATACACAAAAAACTTGCATCGGATTTTTGTGATCTATCGCAGTGGAAATGACCATTATGAGCAAGGTTACCATGAGGTCAAAGAAGCCTTCCCTCATGTGACTTATTTGAAACAGTCTGATGAAACCCCTTATGAAGACTTTGCTCCACTCTTGCGAAGTGCTGTGTTCAATCGGGACATGTCGACTGCCCGTTATGTGATCTTTGCTGTCGATGACATCGTTGTGAAAGACCAAATTGATTTTAAAGAAGGTGTGACGAAGCTCAAGCAAACAGGTGCTTACGGGCTCTATTATCGTATGGGAAGTCGCGTCAATTACTGTTACATGCAAGATTTAGATCAAGGGATTCCTCAAAGTTTAGAAATTGAAAAGGGACTTTACGCTTGGCAGTTTTCTTCTGGGAAAGGAGATTGGTGTTATCCTAACACTGTGGATATGGCGCTCTTTCGAAAAGAAGACATTTATCCTTATTTCCTCTGCATGAAATTTCACAATCCCAATATTCTTGAGGCCCTTTGGAACGAACATGCCGATTTGTCTCAGGTCGGCTTGTATTACGATGACACCAAGGTGGTAAACTTGCCGCTGAATATTGTGATGGAAAATGAATGGGTAAATGAACGGATTAGCAATGTTTCAACAAAGGACTTGCTCCAACTTTGGGAGAGTGGGCTGAAGATGGATATTGAGCCGCTTCATCAAATCGACAATCATTCTGTTCATGTTGAGTACGAACCGAGTTTTATAAAGAGATGAAAAAAGAACTGCTAATCTTTCTATTCATTTGTCCTCTAGTTTTTGTGTATGTTTTTTCAAGCCACGTCAAAAAGTCTCGCGCAATGCGCGCGCCCAAAGTGACCATGCAAGATTCGTTCGAACAGCTTTTAGGGAAAGATACCGTTGATTGGAACTACATTCAAACAAGACAAGACGCCCAGGATCTCGATTTTTATAAAACGGTGTACAAAAAGAACATCAATTTTCAATACGATTCTAGTCCGATCTTCCGCATCCCAAAAATCGTTCATCTTATCTGGCTGGGACCTCGTTCCTTTCCAATAGAATCTGTCGAAAACATTCGAACGTGGCAAGCTCATCATCCTGACTGGACGTTTTATTTTTGGACCGACCGCAAGCGGATGCCGCCATGCAATAACATGAAGGTCATGTTCATCAAAGATTTTGAATTTAAGTTTTTACAAACTGAGTTTGAAGAGTCGCGCAACTGGGGAGAAAAGTCGGACATCTTACGCTATGAGATCCTCTACCAAAAAGGGGGAGTCTACATTGACCATGATGCTAACTGTCTTCGTCCTTTTCATGGGCTGCACACAGGCTATGATTTTTATGCCTGCTTGGAAATGCCTCATGAAGAAATCGACTCATTGGCTTTAACGACAGGAGTTGGAATCATCGGTGCTAAACCCTACCATCCTGTTATTCGTGGGTCGATCCAGATGATCAGTGATCGATGGAAGCCGATGACAGAGCGGTTCAAAGGAACGGACCCTTTGATTCAAGCTCGCCTTGTTTCCTATAGAACTTATATTGCACTGACTCTTGCCCTTAGGAAGAACCTTAACCTCCCAGGGAATCGAGATATTATTTTTCCCGCTTGTTATTTCTATCCCAAGCACGGTCTTCCTGGTTTTTATTCTGAGCATTTCTATGGAACAACCTGGAACAATCTCGGGGAGACCCCTGTGGAACAACAGCTCATGCAGAAGTTGCGCCACTTGCGAAATCGAGATGCAAAAATCATCCGAGTTGAATTAATGTGTTTAATTGCCATCGTAGGATGCTTTATTTTATACTTTTTGATTAACCAAGCGATGAAAAAGGCAGCGCGCAAATGAAATCTTTTCTTTTATGGTTAACGCTCCCTCTCCTAATGTTCGGATGTGGAAAGCAAGAATCAGACAGCAAAAAAAACGACTTTAATTCGCTCATGGGAGCAAACACGTCTGTTTGGAAGTTTGTTGAAACCCATGAAGATTTTCAAAATATGCGCTTTTTCAAAGAGATCTATGAAAAAAACAAGCATCTCCAATTTCAAAAACAAGAAGAGCTGTCCATTCCCAAAGTGATTCACTTTATATGGGTAGGCCCGAATCCATTTCCACAAGAGTCGGTCCAAAATGTTTATTCTTGGGTTGAAAATCACCCCCATTGGACCATCAAGTTTTGGACAGATCGAAAGCGTCCTTTGCCACACCCGAAAATGCAACTTAAGCTCATTTCTGAGTTTCAATTTGAGCATTTGCGTGATTTTTATGATGACTCAGATAACTACGCAGAAAAATCTGATTTGCTGCGCTATGAGATCTTAAATCAAGAAGGTGGGCTCTACGTTGACCATGATGTGAAATGTTTCAAACCCTTCACTCCTTTTCACTACAATTTCGACCTCTATTGCGGGCTTGAGCCTCCACACCAACCTGTATT
Organism: Simkania sp.; assembly: GCF_965215465.1. Lineage (GTDB taxonomy): Bacteria > Chlamydiota > Chlamydiia > Chlamydiales > Simkaniaceae > Simkania. Next base: position 234,619 of record NZ_OZ244056.1, read on the forward strand.
GAGTAGCTCAATCTCGGTTAACAACAACATCATTGGAGTTGTTCCGCGTCACCCCGTTATGGCAAAGTGTATTGCCAACGTGGAGGAAAGATGGGCGGACGTGGCCTCTGCTTATCCTGGAGACGATAAAGATTCGATCATTTATCGGGTCGGGCATCGTAGTTTTGCTTCTTTTGATGATGCTGTTAGAGAATTGGGTAAGAAGACGGAGCTGAGAGATATCATCTTTCCAGCTGCCTATTTCAATCGGATTGATGACCGTTTTGCTCTCTATGCACATCATTATTATGCTTCAACTTGGTTTGAGGACGAGACGAAATTTGAAAGAAATGTCAGACGTCGTCTTGTTTCGATTTCCAGGAAAAATAATCAAATTCTCCTCTTTAATGCGGTGATTTTGACGGCTAACCTCTTTTTGTTTGGGTGCTTAGTCTTTCAATTCCGCCATATCCGACGCTTCACGAAAAGTAGAAAATGACTCCAGAAAAACTGAAAGAATTGGGTGAAGCTGGCTGGATCATTGGTCCTGATGAGACAATCGAAGGGTTTGTCAAGCGGATTGACATCCAGACGAGTTTTTCTAAGGGAAATCTCGAATCCATCAAGGATAGCCCTGAGGTCATGCGCCAGATACATGAAAGATTGCAGGTAGATCCCTGTTGGATTCAAGTCCGGTACTCGAATAAGGGACTCAAGCTTTGGGAAGGAGCGGCCTCTTGGATCATGGACTATGGAAATTGGATCCAACTTCGAAACAGTTTTAAGAAAGGATCTTTTCTTGGTTATGACCGGGGTGATGTCATTTTTCATGAAGCGATCCATAGTTTGCGCTTTACCTTTGAAGAGCCTCGTTTTGAAGAGATTATTGCTCACTCGTTTACGAAAAAAAGGTGGCGTCGGTATTTAGGCCCCTTATTCACAACACCGAAGCAGGCTTATATTTTCTTAACCACACTTTTTCTCACTCCTTTTGCTCCCATCATACCTACTGGGTATCTAATATGGAGGATTGGGGTTTTGATGCGGAGTCAGCGACTTTTCAAAAAGGCCCTGAAAAAAATTCAGGATCTTTTTCCCAAAACATCCTCTCATGCAGTTGTTCTTCGATTGACGGATGCGGAAATTCAACTCTTTGCTAAACAAGACTTAAAGACGGTGGAAGAGTACATCCAATCTCAAAGCGATAATCTTCGCTGGCAACAGCTTCTTGCGAATCTGAAAAATCCATTGACGATGGCACTTTAAAGCGGTATTGAAATTAGTAGGGAATTTCAATGCTAATAAAATGAAAAATTCGAAATTAGATAAAAGATTTTTTCATCGTTTGTTTCTTCTTTTTATTATTTTGCTGCTTCCGGTGTTTGTGGTTAAAGAGTACCGGATCATCACAGCAAAGAAAGACACACGTGTCTTGCCAGCGCAAGATTTTTTTCAGGCACAACTCGTCGAAAACAATGACAAGTCTTTTACACTGATTATCTTAACCCAAAATAATGTGGATGTGATCGATGAAAATTTTCATTCGATTGTGTCTCAGAAATATCCTAAGTACGAAGCGGTTTACATTGTTGACCAGCTCTCCTCTGATGGAACCGTTGACAGGCTACATGAGCTTGTGGCAGAGAAAGGTCTCGAAGAAAAAATCAAAGTGATCTCATCAGAGAAAGATTACGAAGCGTTTCAAGCCTACTTCAATACGATTTATGCCTTAGATAATGACCGTGTTGTGGTGCATCTTTCTGGAAATGACATTTTGGCACACACCGAGGTGCTCAATCTTGTGGATCAGGCTTATACCAACCCTGATGTGTGGATGACATATGGCCAATATCTCGACTACTACAACTACCAAAAGGGGATCTACAAACCTAAGCCTCAAAAGATCTTATGTAAAAAGCGTGTTCAAAGAGCGCCTTGGCTTTTAGCGTCTCTGAAAACCTTTTATGCTGGGCACTTTAAGAAGATCCGTCGAGATGAATCCTTTGAGGATTATTTTTTATCTTTAGAAAGTGAAGCCTCTCTGCTTCTTCCTCTTGCAGAACTAGGAAAAGCACATGTTCAGTTCATTCCCGATGTTCTCTACATCCATAGCTCGCGTCCCCAAATGAAGAAGCGGAAGATGAAACTCTCGTCGCGCGCCTTTGAAATGACAAAGAGTGTACATGAGTCCTTTCCTTTAAAGGAAAATGGGGTCGATGTCATTCTCTTTTCCCAAAACCGTCCTCACAAACTGAAACGGTGTTTGGATTCGATCAAAGGCAACATTCATGGGCTTGGGAAAATCTCGATCATCTATGATTGTGATGAAAAAGCTTTTGCAGCTTATGAAAAAGTGAAAGCCGACTTTCCAGAAGTGGCTTTCATTCGCCAAAGTGAGTTTGGGTTTAAGCAAGCGTTTTTCAAAACCTTAAGCGGAAAAAGTGGCTCATCTTATGTGATTCTTTCTTCGGATCAAGTTGTGGTTCAAGAGGAAGTCGCTTTAACACCCTGCATTGAAGCCATGAGAAAATCATGTGCCTACGGATTTTACTTTCACTTAGGTCGACAGGGAGTCGAAGAATCAGAAGGCATCTACTCTTGGGTGATCGATAAAGCGCAAGATGTTTGGAGAGAGCCGAATGTGCTTAAGATGGCCCTTTATCGGAAGATTGACTTGGAAAGAGATTTTAAAGATGCCTCTTTTACAAGCGTTCATGAGTGGATAGATCTATGGGCGCGGCGCGATGCTCACCATTTCGGACTTTCCTTCGAAAAGTCCAAGATCCTCTAAATTAGAGTCTGCGATTCGATATTACCACAGAGCACACGGAGTGGCGTTTAATAAATTTTCTCTGTGCCCTCTGTGATCTCTGTGGTGAAAAAATGCAAGACTGTATGTTAAAGAGTTGGCTGTTTTGAAGGTTAGGCCCATTCCTTGCGGTGGTGTTTTGATCCAATCTTCAGTTCTTTTCGGTATTTTGCAACAGTGCGTCGTGCACAGGGAATCCCGCGAGATTTGAGCGCCTGAGATAAGGCTTCATCTGAAAGAGGATTCTTTTTGTTTTCGTTTTGAACCAGTTTTTGTAGGAGGTTTTTCGCATCTTGATTGGAAATGGCTCCGGACTCCGTTTGAATTGCATGGGAGAAAAAGGCTGCAAGGGGTAAGAGTCCTCGTGGGGTTGTCACGTACTTGTGGTGGATGGCTCGGGTGACAGTCGATTCACTCACGCCAAGCGCTGCTGCCACTTCCTTGCGGGTTAATGGGAGCGGGGCTCCAGCGATGCCTTCGAGATAGTCGCTTTGTTTTTTAAGGAGGTAGGTGCCGATGTCGGTGAGAATTTTTTTGCGTCGTTCTAAGGTTCTGACAAGCCATCTACCTGAGGCGAGATGGCGGCGAATGAACTCAAGCTCGTCTTTGCCCATCTTTTCTTGCTCTAAGTTTTCAAGATAGTGAGGATGAAGGTGAAATTGAGGAAGCCCTTCTCCGTAGACTTCGATTTTCCACACATCATCTTCTTTCTCAATTGTGAGGTCTGGCACGATGGCTTGAGCGATTTCGTGACTAAACTGATGTCCTGGAAAGGGATCGAGTCCCTTGAGCTCTTTTTGAATCATCTCTTTGATGATTGGGACGGACAGGCGCATCGACTTTGCGATGAGATGGAGTCGATTGTGTAATAAATCATCGAAGTATTTGTGAACCAACTTGTAAAGGCGCGTTTTTTGTTGACCCTTCTGGAGAAGTTGCAACAGCAGCGCTTCTTGCGTGCTCCGAGCTCCCAATCCAATAGGCTCGATTTGATGAAACTGTTTCATCACCGCTGTTAGAGTTGCGTGATCGATTCCAAGTTTGTTGCAAATCTCTTCGTCTGACAGAGTTAGGAAACCCTTTGAATCGAGACTTCCCGCAATGAATTGGGCAACCTTCCTTTCCCCCTCGGTTTTAAAATGGAGAGCGATTTCCTTTTCTAGATATTCATAGAGAGAGTCTTGCTTAGGGAGGAAAGAAAGGTCGGGGGAAGAAGAGGGGAGCGTCACTTCAAGCACAGGATTTTGTTCGAGCTCATTCTGAAGCCACTCGGAAAGTTCAGGCAGAGGCATTTGAAGCACGGCAAATGCACGCTTCATCGCAAAGCTCATGATAAGCCTTTGATCTTGCCTGACTGTCTGGGAAATATGCGTCACAGATCTTCCTCCTTCTCCTTCTTTCCTTATACACAAATGGGATTTTTCAGCGACGGTGCAACCCTGAAATTAGAATTTTTAAGAAAAGATTAAGAGGTTGGGGGTTGAAATAAAAAACCAAAAAAGTTTTAATGTCATCCGATTACAGCAAACGAAATGAGCAATATGAACAAATTCCTAGTTTTTACACTCTTTCTCGCTTTCTCCCTAGTTGTAGCTGTAGCAAATTTATATGTGTTGCCCTCTGGATTTGAGGAGATTCCTTATCCTAAATACCGAGAGGAATACGCTTATAATTTAAAAAACCCTCTCGTTGAGAGGTACCGAAACATGGCGATTGAAGCGCCACAAGATGGTTTTGAGGATTAAAGATGAATCTATTTTCACTTGCTTCCTTTATTCTTGCCCTGCTTTCTGGAAGCCCACTTCCTGAGCAGGAGGGACTTGAAATGACAGGTGAAGACGCAGGCAGATGGAGCCGCGTTTGTCATGTTGAAACAGCTGTCGATGTCCCAGAAGACGATCTAAAAGATAGTGAAATCAGCTAAGATCCATCCCTAGATGAGCTTTTTTCTACTAAGATCGTGCGACGGGCGTTTCACGTCGATAAATTCTTGAATTTTGCATATTTTCCCACTAAAGATCTCACGATATTACTCTCGAAAAAGAGCACATCGTATGTCACACCAAGTGAAGTGTTGTAGGCTTTTTTGATCAGTCCTTTTCCAAAGTCTTTATGAAAGACAACTGTTCCCACAGGCATTTTTTCTTCTTCATCGAAATAGAAGTCATCTTCTTCCTCCTCTTCTTCTGCAGAAAGGACTGTGAGATATTCAGGCGGCACTTCTTTTAAAAAGCGGCTAGGAACCATCACTTTTGGCGTTCCCCACATGAACCGGTAGGTTGAGGCTGTCATATAGAGCAACTGTCTGGCGCGTGTCATGCCGACATAGCAAAGGCGTCGCTCTTCTTCAAGCGCTTCAATGGAATCTTTCGAATTGATATGTGGAAAGAGATCTTCTTCCATTCCGACAATAAAAGTCAGATCAAACTCTAGTCCTTTTCCATTATGCAATGTCATCAGACGTACCGAGTCGTACTCAGGCGCTTCGTCAAGACTTGACTTGAGTGAGAGTTCTTCTAAAAAATGAATCAGCGTTGGCGTTTCTCTCTCTTCACTCCACTCTGCGGCTTTATTGATGAGCGCTTCGAGGTTTTCTTTCCGATCGCCTGCCGTTTCGGGATCGGCTTTTAGGACATCTAAATAACGAGACTGCTCGATCGCTGCTTGCACAACTTCTTCAAGTGGCAGCCCATCGTCGCACATCGATTTCAATGTGGCAAGCACTCCAAAGTAGTCGCGCAGGCCTTCTTCTTGTTTTTTGGTGAGCTTAGCTTGCGACACATTGCCATTGAGGAGTTCACGGCAAAGCGAAAGAATGGGGAGCGCTAACTCTTCAGCTAAATCACGCCACTTGTTGAGTGTTGTTGGCCCAATGCCTCGTTTCGGTAAATTAATCGTGCGAGCAAAGGAAAGAAAATCTGAATCTGAAAAAACCATGCGCAGCAGGGCTAAGACGTCTTTGATTTCACGTCGTTGATAAAAGGAAAGCCCCCCAATGATCACGTAAGGAATTTGGTATTTTAAAAACGCATCTTCAAAGATACGGGATTGAGCATTGGTGCGGTAAAAAATGACGCATTCTCTAAGTGGGATGTGTTCTGAGCGGGTTTTACTGATCAGTTCTTCAACGACAAACTGCGCTTCAGCTTGCTCATTGCGTGCCATGTAGATTCCAATTTTTTCTCCTGCACCAAGATCACTCCACAATTCTTTTTTGTACCGTTGTTCATTTTGCTCAATGAGGGCGTTCGCCGCTTCCAAAATGTTCGAAGTGCTACGATAGTTTTGCTCAAGTGTGATGACTTGTGCGCCTTCATAGTCTTTTTCAAATTCGAGGATGTTGTGAATGTTGGCGCCGCGCCATGAATAAATCGATTGGTCGGGATCTCCCACCACAAAGATGTTGTTGTGCACCTCTGAAAGAAGCTTAGTCATTTCATACTGCGCAGCATTAGTGTCTTGGTATTCATCAATCAAGATGAACGACCACCGTTTTTGATACCGTTTCAACGTTTCGGGTGATTCTTTAAACAAACGCACTGTCAAAAACAGCAGGTCATCAAAGTCGAGTGCATTGTACTCTTTGAGTTTGTCTTGATACAAGATGTATAAGTCTTTGAGCAATTGATCGTGCTGTGAATGAAAGTCCCGATCGAGATCTTGGGGTTTGAGCAAGTCGTTTTTGGCATTTGAAATCGCAATACGGAGCGATTTGAGCAGTCCTTTTTCATCTTTAAATCCGAGTGATCCCAAACAGTTTTTCAAGAGTTGCAAACTGTCATTTTCATCGTAAATGGTAAAATCACTGCGGTAGCCCAAAACAGCAATCGATTCTCGTAAAATGCGTGCCCCAAGTGAGTGAAATGTGGACGTCAGTACATACTGATCGGCACTTTCTTTGATGCGATTGCGCATTTCATCGGCAGCTTTATTGGTAAAGGTCAGCGCTAAAATCTCAGAGGAGGGAACACCTATTTTTAATAGGTGCGCAATGCGGTAGGTGACAACACGGGTTTTGCCCGAGCCGGCGCCGGCTAAGACGAGCATCGGCCCTTCAATATGCTCGGCGGCAAGTTGCTGTTTTGCGTTGAGATCCATCATAGGAAATAGAATACCGATCTCGCTGATGGAAATCAAGAGAGGCGCGTATTGGCGCCTCTTTATACTAGACGGCTAACTGAGCTAGAGAATGCGTGTCGAAAGCTATATTATAAGCAGCTTGTTTTTCTCCAAGCTGTTTCCACATCGCATTCCCAATGCCACTGAAATAGGTGTGATAGCGAGTTGCTTGATCTAATGAAAGATGTGTTGTGTCAACTGCTTTAAAAGCTTGAGCTGTGAACAAATCGTTTTGAAGTCGTGCGTTAAGAGCCCGTCGAACAGCTGGATCCAAAGCGACCCACAGATCGAGTTGACTTGTGAGATCATCATGCAGGATATTAATTGTCGCGGCTGTAGCTTCTGAGACATTTTCTGCAGTCAAATTTTGTACGGAGAAATAGTAGTACCAATTATTTTGTGTCTCCTTAAAACGGAGATTGAGTGCTTCTTGGACCTTAAAGGGAAGAGTGGAGAACTTCCTGCTGCAGCTAGCATAAACCCATGGGATCTGATTTTTGTGAAGTTTTTGGACATCTTCAACACTTTCTGGAAGGGCAATCACAATCTGAGGAAGAGGAAGCTTTGCCTTTTTTAACACGTCAATGGTTCCAATGCCATTTGGCAAGGGGAGGTTCAGATTGTAGAAACGTAAATTAAAGGCAATGATGACCTCGTCTCTAAGATCCTTATGAAGATCTTGATGATAGGCTTTCACAGCCCTCTCGTCTAGTCCTTCGACATCTTTGGCTGTTTTGGGATGAACAGGATAGGGCACGTTGATCCCATGTCCTTTTGCACGCTCAACTAATGCAGCTTGTTCGGGTGGATCAATTGTCACCCACCAACTAAGATCCGATTCCTGCATCAAATCGCGAATTTGCGCTTCAGGAGCCTTCGTTAAATACTCTGCATTAAAGTTATAATTGTAAGCGCCCTCTTTTTCATATAGGGCCCATTGCAGCGGATAAGAAAGTTCTTCTAGTTTAGCTTGATTTGCATCAAAGTAAAGCGCATACCATTTGAACTGCTGGTCTTTAATTCCGTCTAAGTCTTCAATAGTTTCAGGCATTTTGAGAGAGACCCTTGGAATGTGCCCTTCAATGCCAGTAAAAGGTGCGAGATTCAGAGCAAAATAACGGAGAAGAAGAGCTTCGTTATCCTCGGGTTCACATAGATAGGCCTCACATTGATGTAAGGTGCGGATTTGATCGTCTGTTAGAGCTTTGATTTCTTCTTTTGAAGGTTCTGAATCCTTAAAAGAGTCGCAGCTTAACTCTAATTGGTCAAAGCGGTGCCAAAGCAAGAGTTGCTCAACAGGTGAATGCTTTTCAAACAGTTCAGGCTTCTTCTCATATTTAGCATGTAGCGCTTTGATTTGCTCTTCTGTCATGTTCCAAGGTGTGGTCAAATAGAACTTTGTGATTGCAAAAGAAGCGACTTGTCCAAGCGCATTAAATGCGAGAATTTGGAGAATTGCGCCAGGATAAAGCTGAACAGCGAAACGGACATTAAGAAGTGGAGTGAGCTTTGTGACGGAAAAGAATGTGAGTGCAAAGGCGCCAATCGTGACAAGTGTTTTTTTCAATGGAGTCGCATCTTTTCCAGCGATAGCTTGACCAACAGTCGCTAAACTGCTTGCGACTGTCCCGACTAGGGCGCATTCTTTCATAGTAATAGGGGTGAAGCGAGAAGGGATAAGACCCATACCTAACGTGCTCACAAAATGAAGAGCAGAGTTTGTAGTAAAAAGATTTTGACGAATTGCTTGCATAACTAATCCTGGGTCATATTTTTTGGAGAAATTATAGAGGAGTCGTTGTTAAAATAAAAGTGGAAAGAGAGAGCTAATGCCCTCTCTATTAAAATTTAAACTTCAAGCTGATCTAGAGAATGATGATCGAAGGTCTTGTTGAAAGCAGCTTGCTTGTCACCAAGTTGCTTCCACATTTCGTTTCCTTTTCCTTTGAAATACGTGTGGAAGTTTGTAGCTTCATCTTCGTCAAGGTTTTCAGTGTCAACAGCTTTAAAAGCTGTAACAGTGAAAGGATCTTTTCCCAAGCGCTCTTGAAAAGCTTGTCGAACAGCTGGAGCTACAACCACCCACTGATCAAGGTCATGAACGACATCCTCTGACAATACTCTAATGGTTGTCTCAGAGGCTGTTTTGAGGTTGGTTTCTGTTAGTTTGTCGATAGAAAAGTAATACGCCCAGAAATCCTCCGACAGATCAAAACGATCGTTTAGAGCGGACTGCACTTCAAAAGACAAGGAGAAGAATCTTTGATCGCCGTTTTCAAGTACAGCATAAATCCATTGAAGCTCATGATCGCAGAGCTTTTCTATGGCTTCAGCGCTTGTAGGAAGAGGAATGTCAATTTTTGGATAGCTTTCCTCTGCTTCTGATACACTAGCAGGGGTGCGACCATTTGGGAAGGGGAGTTTCAGTTCAAAAAAGCGAAGGTTTAATGCCTTTTCGACTTCTTCATCCAACCCTTCATGAAGACATTGATTATAGGCGCGTACCCACGTTTCATCGAGCTTTGAGACAGCCTCAGTTGTATCTGGAGCAAGAAGAGGGAGCTCTGTGATACCTTCACCTTTTGCTTTCCCGATGAAATTTCTCTGTACATCAGCTTCATTCGTCACCCACCACTCTGGATGCTCCACTGCATAGTGTGCATATTCTTCGAGTTGTGCTTTTGAAGCTGTGTCCAAAACTTTTTGATCAATGACATACTCATTCATTCCGCCCTTTGTAAAAAGCTTCCACTGGACAGCTTCGGGCACTTCATCTAATTTCTCTTCGTTCTCATCAAAATAAATTGCATACCATTTGAACTGCTCCTCCTGGATCTCATCAAGATCTTCAAGTGTTGTAGGAACCTTAAGAGATAGTTTTCCAATATCTTCTTCTTGGCCGTCAACAGGAGAAAGATCCAGATTAAAATAACGGAGAAGTAGATCTAGATTGACGTTATCTTCTAAGGTAGCTTGATATTGGTGCAAAGTGCGAACTTGATCATCTGTCAATGCAGCCACATCTTCTTTTGTAAGATCTTCAACTTTATCTTCTAGCGCACTTGTGTCTAATTCTAGCGTGTCAAAACGGTGCCAAAGCAAGAGGCGTTCAAGTTTCGGAAGCCTTTCAAAGAGCTCTACATTCTTTGTGTATTTTTCATGTAGAGTTTTGATTTGCTCATCTGACATGTTCCAAGGAGTGGTCAAGAAAACTTTTGTGAGCGCAAATGCAACAACATGTCCAAGTGCATTAAATGCTAGAACTTGGAGGATAGAAGTAGGGGAGAGTTGAACCGTCAAATGCTTATTGAGATGTGGAACTAGTTGCGCAAAAGCAAAGTAAGTGAGCGCAAATGCGGCAGCAGAAAAAAGGGTTTTTTTATATGTGGTAGCATCTTTTCCAGCTAAGGCATCACTTACTGATGTTAGTCCTCCAGAAACAGCGCCGATAAGAGCACATTCTTGCATATTAATAGGGGTGAAACGCGATGGGATGAATCCCATGGCAAAAGTGCTCGCAAAATTAAAAGCTGATTCTTTTGAAAAAAGATGTTGACGAATTGATTCCATAGTGATCTCCATATAAAAATTTTAGGAAATCATACAGGATCAAACGTTAAAGAGAGGGTAATAGCCCTCTCTTTACTAAGAAAAGTTTAATACCAGTTTAAGCGAAGCTGCTTGAGCTCGGGGTATTTGTCGAACTGTTGACGCAACGCTTGTTGACGGACCTTTGCTAAAGCGCCCCAACATTCTGGTCTTGTTGCAAAAAGCATGTGGTAGTTTTTCACTTCACTCTCTAAAAGCTTATCGGTAGGGTACTGTGCTGCGAATCGCGCATCAAGTGCCCCAATCACGTCAGCAGGAAGTTCTTTCCACTGATTGAATATTACATGCAGTTGATAATGTAAGAGATGGAGAGTCGTTCGTGATGCAACGAAGGCGTTTTCAGCTGTCAGTTGATCAGTATTTAACCAACGATATGCTTTCAGTACGTTATAAAGACGATCATTCATAGCAGATTGCATTTCAAATGAGAGAGAGCTAAAGCCATCGTTTTCATGAATAAATGCATAGACCCAAGCCATTTGATTGTCATGAAGCTTGTCAACGTCTTCCGGGGTCTTAGGAAGCTCAAGAGCGATTTGTGGCCATATGGGGTTAGTCGCGTTTGCTAATTGATTAATAGTTTGACCATTAGGAAGTGGCAACTTCATCTCATAGAAGCGTTGATTAAAGGCTTTGATTACCTCTTTGTCGAGCCCGCTAGGGAAGTTTTTATTGTAAGCTTCGACCACTTTTGGATCTAATGAGGTGACTTCTTCAGGTTTAGTCGGATGAACGGGATGAGGGATTTCAATCTCAAGAGCTTTTGCACGTTCAACGAAAGCTTTTTGTGTTGATGGATATAGTTTGACCCACCATTGAAGGCTTGTTGTGTTTATCACGTCACGAATTTGTGCTTCGGGTGCTGTTTCTAGTGACTCGGGATTGAAGCTATAAATTGAAACGACTTTATCCTTTGAGTAAAGAGCCCATTGAACGTCGTGAGGAAGCTTTTTGCGCGCTGTGTTGTTCTTTGTATAATAAAGCTTGTACCAAGCGAGCTTTTCTTCGCTTAAGCTTTCGACTTCTTTAACCGTTTCAGGCTGTTTGAGCTCTAATTTTGGAATACGTTTCTCAATGGCTTCGAAAGGTTTTAAGTTCAGCTCAAAGTAACGAAGCAGTAAATCGTCATTTTCAACGACCACTTCATGTTGGTGCAGTGTGTGGACTTCTGTTTTGGTTAAAGCTGCAATGTCGTCTCCTGATGGCTGAGTATAAGTCAACGCAGTGGTGTCGAGTTCTAGCTTTGTAAAGCGGCTGTAAACGAGTTGTTGCTCGATGGCAGGAAGCTTGGTGAAGAGCTCTGCGTCTTCCTCATATTTTTTATAGAGAGCTTTGATTTGAGTCTCTGACATGTTCCAGGGTGTGACAATGAGGAGTTTTGCTAATCCAAACGAAACAACTTGTCCAACAGCGTTAAATGCAAGAATTTTTGCAATGGTCTTTGGAGCAAGTGTGATCGCAAAACGCGCACTAAGCGTTGGAGCAAGAGCGGCTGTTCCAAAATAAGTCAGGGCAAAAGCTCCGATGGTGACTAAACTTTTCTTAAAAGGGTCGGCATCTTTTCCAAGAAGCGCTTGTCCCATAGTAGAGAGCGTGCCTGCAGCTGCAGAGACAACACCTGCTTCTTTAATGGAAATCGGCAGGAAGCGTGCTGAGAGCAAGCCGGCTCCTACTGTGCCTGCAAAGTTAAGAGCAGACTCTTTTGAAAAAAGATTTTGACTATAGTTTGAAATAGCAGTCATAATTACCCCTTATGGTTAATTTGGGCGTAATTATGGAGATAGTAATATTAAATGAAAAGAATAAAAAAAAGAGAGGGCGAATGCCCTCTCTTTTAAAGAAAAGTTTATGATCTCCAAGAAGTGACGGTGAGTGCATCAATAGGTAGACCTTTCGCTTCAAAGCGAGTTCTAAATTCATGCTGCTGACCATTCCAAAACTTCTTCCAAGTTTCAACATCTCTGGTGAATGCCTTATGGTGAAGTTGAACATCGAGGTCTTTAGGTAGATCCTCTCCCTTAGCAATGATGAAGAGAGGTGTAAGACCTTCTGATGTAAACTTGTCATTGAGAATACGTTTTTGTGCTGGTCTGTCATACCAAGTTTCAAGTGAACCAGAATGAGCCTTATAGACCCATTTAACTTGCACTGACTTAAGGTCAGTTGCTTCAGTATCGCTAGCTGGTAATGGCAGTTTGACGATACGTGCTGGTGTGAACAGAGCTGTTGGAATTGAGGTTGGATCAAGCTCCATTTCGTAGAAACGTTGCATGAATGCTGCAGCCACTTCATCAGAAAGTGCGTTAACAAACTTTTCATTTGCAAAGAGCGCAAAGTAAGCTTTCACATCTTCTGTTTCGAGTTTTTCAACTTCTTCAGGATTCAAGGCTGCAGTGAGCTCGATTCCTTCTTCAGCACATTTTGTTTTCAATGCTTCTTGCATGGGGCGTGGAACTTCGCGCCATTTCACTGGGCTATCTTCGCCAATGTACCACTCAATCGCAGCTTTTGGTGCATCCTTGATATTGTCCTTATTAAATGTTGGAGGCAGATCAGCAGGTTTTGCTTGCACAAGTTCCCACTGAGCAGCAATAGAAAGTTCAGTCCATTTGTCAGACAAGACTTTGTAGATTTCACGGTAGAAGTCTGAATCAGTTGTGCTAAGAGCTTTAACACTTTCAACAGTAGTGGGCAGTTCAAACTCTTCTTTTGGCAGATCGCTCACTTTAAGCGCTGCTTCCAAATCTGCTTTAGAAATTGTTGAGTTAAAGAATCTGAAAGCAAGGAAGCGTAAGACGAGAGCGTTTTTAGTCTCATCAGCATCGACCCAAGAAGTCCATGTTTTTGCTGTTTTGCCTTCATCAGTTTCGATACGGAACTTGAAGAGGTATTCTACTTCAGCTTTGTTAAGACCTTTAATAGCGTCAACAGTCAATTTGGCTTCAAATTTGCTGACATCTAGGCCAAGAGCTGTGAAGCGCTGGACCATGCGAAGTTGGAGAAGAGTGCTGCTTTCAGCAAACTCTTTATTCTCTTCTTTGAGCATGCGTGTATGAAGAGTTGTAACAGCTTCATCAGAGAGCTTGTCAAAAGCTTCAACGTCTAGGAGAGTCTTGGATCGGCTTACAGCAAAGCTGATTGCGACTCCGATCACGTTTGCGACTGTGAGGTAGCTCACAAGCTTCGGTTCAATGACAAAACCAAACTTGGCTTCTAGGTATTTACTAGCACTTTGCAACGCCATGAGTGTTCCGACAACTGTCGCAGCGGCTAAAAGTACTTTGTAGATTGTTTTTGTTTCTGGGTCTAGAGCAGAAGTTGTGATTGAAGCTGCAAATCCTGTGGCACCGCTGATGATGGCGGCATTTTTGATAGGATAATTTTTTGCGTAAGCTGTAGCAACTCCTGAAAAGATAGAACCAGCTACGGTTAGTGGTGTTTGCATTGATGCTAAATTGGTAAGATAACTACTCATATCTTAGAACTCCGGGAAAAATTTGATGGCTACCATCGTATGATTTTCAGAAATTAAAAAAAAGATTTTTTATTAAGGTAGTGCAAATTTTTTGAAAAGAGGAGGTTAGTGAATGGGCTTGCGTAACTCACCTTCACGAAGGCCAAGGTTGCCATAACGGTGGTAGTCAATACTAAGCGCCATTTCGCGTAAATAGTGAAGAAGTTCGATTCTTCCATTGGCTAATATAGGAGCATGATCAATGTATGTTGCCGACTTTGCTGCTGCTTGCTTCATTTCTTCGCTGGGTTCTTCAAGCATACGAATGCGTTTGAAATGACAGCTACACATTCGCTTGATAAAGGAGGCTTCGTCTTCTTCGACGATGTTGAAAATGGGGAGGAGGGACTCCCAATTTGCTTGGCGGACTTTTGCATCCTGACTTTTTTCCCAGCTGACTTCTAAGCGTGTTTCACACGTGAGTGCTGCTGCAAAAACGCGCAAGTAGTCCATCGGTTTTGTTTGGGGACTGATGCGAAAAACCAACTTCTTCTGAGGAAGATACCTAAAGAAGTTATCTTGTCCCACAATTTTAGAGCTGTCTTTGTCTCGTTTAAATTGCTGCCAAAAAAAGGCGTAACTTGAGACGCTGGCGTACCACATGCCAAGTTCTTCAGCAGATAAATCGAACTTTTCGAGAAAACGAGTGAGGTTATTGACCCACTCCCCGACAGGAAATTTTTCTTTTGGAATGCCGTTTTGCTCAGCATGCATAAATTGGCTTAAATAGTTAGGGCCACCAGCTTTGCTTCCATGGCCGTAGCTACTATTTTTACAGCCGCCAAAGGGTTGACGTCTGACAATTGCCCCTGTGATGGTCCGATTGATGTAGCAGTTCCCGGCAATGATCAGGTTTTGCCACTTTTTGATTTCTCGTTTGTCAAGGCTGTGAATGCCAGATGTCAATCCATAAGGTGTGGAGTTTGCTAGGTGGATGGCATGGTCGATGTTTTCTGCGCGCATCACTCCTAAAACAGGACCGAAAAATTCGGTTTGTTGGGTGTAACTTCCTTTGTGGACGCCAAATTTAATCCCGGGTGACCATAGATTGGGGTTAGAACTGTCTTGTTTGGGCTCAAGTAACCAGAACTCTCCTTCTTCTAATGTCGTGAGCCCTTTTTTCAAGTCGTCACCAGGCTCTCGAATAAGAGGGGTGACTTTGCTGGAAAGATCCCAAGCAGAGCCGACTTTAAAGCTGGCTGCAGCATCGCGCAACTGTTTGCGAAAGTGGGGATCGTCGTAGACTTCTTTTTCTAGAATGGCAATGGAGGCTGCGCTACATTTTTGTCCGTTGTGTCCAAATGCCGATTGGACGAGGTCTTTAATTGCCAAGTCGCGGTCGGATAGGGCTGAAATAATGAGGGCGTTTTTTCCACCAGTTTCGGCTGAAAGATCGATTCCTGGACGCATTTTTGCAAAAAGATGTGCTGTACTTGTTGCACCGGTTAAGATGACAGAGTTGACGCGGGTGTCTTTGATCAGTTGGCTTCCAACAGGATCGTCTTCGCAGTTGATAAATTGCAGGGCTTCTTTAGGAACTCCTGCATCCCAAAAGGCTTTGACCAGTTCCCATCCCGCTAGGACTGCTTCGGGAGCGGGTTTAAAGAGGACACAATTTCCTGTGATTAATGCTGTGCAAATTCCTCCTCCTGGAATTGAGGTGGGGAAGTTCCAAGGTGGGGCCACAAGGATGGTTCCCTTCGGAGACCACTTAATGTCGGCAAGCCCACTTAAATGCTGCATCGATCGAAGGTAGTATTCGGCAAAGTCAATGGTTTCGGAGTGTTCGACATCGGCTTCCATGATGAGCTTGCCTCCATCGGCAACCATTGCGCCGATCAGGTCGGCCCTAGTTTCTCGAAGCCTTTGAGCCACTTTAGAAAGAAGCTCGCAGCGCTCTTCGACCGAAGTTTGACTCCAAGTTTTTTCATAGTTTTTAGCACATTTGAGAGCTTGGTCCACTTCTTCCCAGGAAGCCATACTATAGGTATATAAGGGGCGGTTAGGACTTGAGGGGTCGTATCCTTTCCCTTCTGGTTCGGGGTGGGAGATTTCTTTTCCTTCAATGACGAGAGGGATAGGGTCGATTTGTTTATTCTTCCAGGTTTCTAAGATGGCTTCGCCCCATTTACGGTTCTCTTCGAGTGAAAAATCGGTATCGGATTCGTTTTCGAAGGGGGCTTTGATGTCGAGATGGGAGGGGGGATCAAAACGATTTTGTGTGCGGCGAGGAGTTTGATAAATAGTTGGGATCATTTCGCATGCGTCACGGAATAGTGAACATTGAATGGCCCATTCTTTTGATTCGGGAGTGAGTCCAAAACTGTGAGCTAAAAAGTTTTCGATTCCTGTGTTTTCATCAAGTCGGCGAATGAGATAGGCAATGGCACTTTGAAAGTCTTCTTTTGTAGCAACGGCGCAGTAGAGGAGGATGTCATTTGTTAAGGCTTGCACAACTTGTCGAGTATGATCCGCCATGCCTTCAAGCATTTCAAATGTGACTTCTTGTTCGACGCGGTTTTCCAAACGGAGAAGCATGGCAAAAGCGATGTCGAAAAGGTTATGGCTGGCAACGCCGATGTGAACGGCTTTGGCATGCTCGGGCTCGCAGGCGTAGACTATCATGGCTTTGTAATTGGCGTCGGTCTGAACTTTTTGTTCATAAGGAGCTTGAGCCCAATCGCGAAGAGAGGCTTCGACTTGTTCCATGGCCATGTTGGCCCCTTTCACAATTCGAATTTTTATTGGAGCGCCACCATTCCTCACACGTTCCATAGCCCACTCGGTCAGCTCTTTTTGGATATCATGTGAATCGGGTAGGTAAGCTTGCAAGACAATTCCTGCAGAAAGGGAATGGAACTCGGGTTCGCTCAAGATTTTGATGAAGAGATCTTTTGTGAGATGGAGATCGCGGTACTCTTCCATATCTAAGTTGACGAACTTGTGCGAAGTGCACCCATCTTTCAGCTGCGTCTTGTGTTCCATAGCTGCGCGGTAGAGTTCTCGCATGCGAACCGCAAGATTCTCTAGAGTGCCTTCGTGGGAAAGGAGGTTGATTTGAGAGTAGATTGTGGAAATTTTGATCGAAACGTAATCGATGTAGGGATTTTTTAAATCGCGCAGGTAAATGCCTAACCTTTTTTTAGCTTCTTCTTCACCTAAAATGGCTTCGCCCAAGTGGTTTAAGTTGAGACGAATGCCTTGGGCTTTCCGTTTTTTGATGTGCTTTGCTAAGGGCCCTTTCTCACCAGGAATGATCACTTTAGATGTTTCTAGTCGCAGTTGGCGCATGGCCATTGGGACGAGAATGTTGGCAAATTTGTCACCAAACATCTTAAACAAATAGAGTTGTAGTCGTTTAAAGGGGCCTAAGAATTTAGGGATGCCATACAAGCCGAGCAAATAGATCATTTGATTGGCAATCCGGCTGTAATTGTGGGAGCGGAAACATTGATCCGTCATCGCCGTTGTGAAAACCTTCCCCACAGGATCGCGCATCATACGCGAAAGCTCTTCGTGCTTTTTCTGATCATCTTTAGTGATGATCCGGTTAGATTCGAGCAAGATATGTGCTGCGAGTTCGATGGCTTTTTCTTGCCGCTCTTCCAAACTTGAAGGAGTGTGATAGGCAGCAGAAAGCATCTCACGTGCGGCTTTCAAATGTTTGGATTCGCTCTCTTCTGACATGTGCTCCTCTTACAACACTCCCTAACCGTTTTATTACCTGAAAAATTCTTTTTGTCGTATGATCTTTTCAAAAATACTGTAAAAAAATATGGCCCGTTTTTTCCTTCTCCTATTTTGCTTGTTTTCAATGACTTTGCGAGCAGATGTCGATTTGGGAATCGATGTCTTTTTTGCTGAAGGACACCATAAACTTCTTCAAGGGAAAAGGATAGGCCTTGTGACCAACCACACGGGTGTCAATCGAGATCTCATCCCCACTGCCAAACTATTGAAAGATCATCTGAAGCTTGTGGCTTTGTTTTCTCCCGAACACGGACTCAATGGAAATGGGTATGCATTTGAAAAGGTGGCAGATGGAAGCACGAAGGATCAAATTCCCATTTATAGTTTGCACGGGTCAACACGTCGTCCTACAAATGAGATGCTCAAGAAGATTGATGTGCTTATCTATGACATTCAAGACATTGGAGTGCGTTCATATACCTATGCGACAACACTTTATTATGTGATGGAAGAGGCTGCGAAGCGAAAAATTCCAGTGATTGTGTTAGACAGACCAAATCCGATCAATGGGATGATCGTCGATGGAATGATGCTCGATCAAAAGTGGCGTTCTTATATTGGTTATATCAATGTGCCCTACTGTCATGGGATGACAATTGGGGAGTTGGCCCGCTTTTTCAATGGGGAATACAAGATAGGGTGCCAGCTGAAAGTCGTTCCCATGCGCGGGTGGAAAAGGCGCATGAGTTATAAGGATACTGGGCTTGAGTGGATCCCCACGAGCCCTCATATCCCTGAAGCGGACACGCCACTCTTCTATGCTTCAACTGGCATTCTTGGAGAACTCGACATTGTCAATCATGGGGTGGGCTATACCCTTCCTTTTAAAGTGGTGGGAGCTCCTTGGCTAGATGCAGAAGACTTTGCAACCAAACTGAATCAGCAGCGGCTTCCTGGCGTGAAGTTTCTTCCTTTTCATTACTGCCCGTTCTATGGATCACTTAAGGGGCAAGAATGTCATGGTGTTTTGATACGAGTGACTGACAAGTTGAGATACCGTCCTTCAAGTGTTCAGTACCTTTTGCTCGGAATGCTCAAAAGCTTGTATCCCGATCGGGTCAGGGCATCTATTGGTGGGATCAATAAAACTAAGAAGGATCTGTTTTGCAAAGCAAATGGAAATAGTGAAGTCTTGCGTATCATGAATGAAGAAAAGTACGCAGCTTGGAAGATGATTTCCTACCAAAAAGATGAGCGAAGTGAGTTCGAAAAGGTGCGTGCTCGGTACCTCATTTCAGAATATTAGCAATAAAGGTCGAAGATTGCTAAAAACTATCTTTCCTCCCTTGACAAAAAGGGGGTTTCAGCATTATGATTTTGTTTTTTCAAATGATCTTAGGAGACCTAAAATTATGTCAGTCAAGAAGATAAAGCCTCTTGGAAAGCGAATTCTCGTCAAGCGAGCTGAAGCGACCCTCACAAAAGGTGGCATTCTCCTTCCCGATTCCGCTCAAGAAAAACCTAAACAAGGTGAAGTTGTAGCAGTTGGACCAGGAGCTACAAAAGATGATGGATCTGTAACTCCGCTCGAACTCAAAGTTGGAGATCGCGTGCTTTTTGGTGCGTTTGCTGGAACTGAAGTGAAAACCGAAGAAGAAGACGATTACCTTCTCATGTCTGAAGAAGATGTCTTGGCTGTCATAGAGTAATACGGAGGAATAAGCAATGGCAAAAATGTTACAATTTAATGAAACAGCTCTTAAGTCTATCCTCAAGGGAGTGAAGACTCTGGCAAAAGCTGTCATCGTCACGTTAGGGCCGAAAGGGCGGAATGTTGTCATCAATAAAGGAATGGGAATTCCTCTTTCGACAAAAGACGGTGTGACAGTTGCAAAAGAGATCGCTCTTAAAGATAAATTCGAAAATATCGGCGCACAGCTCGTGAAAGAGGCGTCTTCAAAAACATCAGATGTTACTGGTGATGGAACAACAACTGCAATTGTTTTGGCTGAAGCCATCTTCAAAGAAGGTGTCAAAAACGTGATTGCAGGTGGCAATCCCATGAGCCTTAAACGTGGAATTGACAAAGCTGTTCAAAGCATCATTGAAGCACTTGATAAACTTGCAACACCTGTTAGCAAGCCAGAAGAAATCAAACAAGTGGCAACCATCTCAGCAAACAATGATCCAGATGTGGGATCAATCATTGCTGAAGCGATGGAAAAAGTTGGTAAAGATGGGACGATCACAATTGCCGAAGCAAAGGGAATTGAAACCGTTCTCGATGTTGTCGAAGGAATGCAATTTGATAAAGGGTATTTATCGCCTTACTTCGTGACTAATCCAGAAAAGATGACAACAGAGCTTTCAAACGCTCACGTTCTTTTGACAGACAAAAAGATTTCAAACGCCAAAGACATCGTTCCGATTCTTGAAAAAGTCATGGAAGGTGGACAGCGTCCACTTCTCATCATTGCTGAAGATATCGAAGGCGAAGCTCTCGCAACACTTGTTGTGAACAAACTTAAAGCAGGTCTTCCTGTTTGCGCAGTGAAAGCTCCAGCATTTGGTGATCGACGCAAAGCGATTCTTCAAGACATTGCAGCACTGACTGGTGCAACGGTTGTTTCAGAAGAGGTAGGTCTCGATATCCAAGAAGTCGGTGCAGAAGTTCTCGGACTTGTCAAAACTGTCAAGGTGGGTAAAGAAGAAACGACTCTTGTCGATGGACAAGGTGCTGAAGAAGTGGTTCAGAAGCGTGTTGCAGAGATCCGATACGAACTTGAAAACACAACTTCAGAGTACGATCGCGGTAACTTAGAAGATCGCCTCGCAAAACTCGCTGGCGGTGTCGCTGTGATTCACGTCGGTGCAGCAACTGAAGCTGAAATGAAAGAGAAAAAAGCACGTGTCGAAGATGCCTTGCATGCAACCCGTGCCGCTGTCGTTGATGGAATCGTTCCTGGTGGTGGTGTGGCGCTTCTCAGAGCAATTAGCGCATTGGATCATCTCAAGCTTAAGGGAGATGAAAAGATCGGTGCAGATATCATCCGTAAGGCAGCTTATGCGCCTGCAATTGCCATTGCAACGAACTGCGGGAAAGAAGGCAACATGATTGCTGAAAAGGTTCTCGAAGGAAAAGATGCATTTGGTTACAACGGTTTAACCGACACATTTGAAGACTTACTGAAAGCAGGAGTGATCGATCCTGTCCTCGTGACAAAGAGTGCGCTCAAACACGCCTCTTCGATCGCAAGCCTGCTCATCACTGTCGCGTGTATGATTACCGACAAGCCTCAGCCAAAATCCGATGAAGCTCCTGGTGGAATGCCCGGAGGTATGGGTGGCATGGGCGGAATGCCAGGCATGGGCATGATGTAACTCATCTAAAAAAGGAGCAGTTTAAACTGCTCCTTTTTACATAGTCGACTAAGTAGAAAATTTCGCGAATTCATCCAAATCTTTGTTGCGCCTTGCGGCGTGCTCGAGCTCAATGACTTGCATGAAGTCTATTTCGCTCTTGCGCATCTAGTACAGAGTTTCATTAAAACCTTGCCTGTCTGCACTTATCTTTTTAGTGCCCTTTGCCCTCATAAAATCTCACCTTATCTCATGGACAATGTTCTCGATTTTATGAGCACAAATTTCATCAAAAATCTAAGCATATCCATGACAACCTTTTAATGAAACGCTGTACTAGCAAGTCACAAAAATCTTTCGTCCTATCCGCGAAATTTTAAACTTAGCCGACTATATCTGTAAACAGTCCAGCCATCGAGTTCTTTCATAGAGACAAGTGTTCCATAGGTGTTGGCTGCTAAAAAACGCTCTCGCTGTTCAACAGGAATCCCAGATACAATCATTTCTTCGGCATGTGGATGAAGCGCTTTTTGCGTTTCCCACGCGACTTGTTGCTCGGATGAAATCATGTTCATGAGAACCAAGCATCTCTTAGGAACCTTTGGTAGGGTTGCCCCAAAAAAGAGGGGAGCATTGTTGAGTTTTGCATTTTCTTTGGCATGCTGAATCGCTCCGGCGTCGATATCGACACCATAGACTTCAGGTGCTCCAGCAAAATGGGCTGCAAGGGATAAGACGTCACTGCCACAACCAATATCCACAACAGGCATGGAAATTTTTGAAGGGAGCATCTCGAGCATCAATCGGGTTGTGGGATGGGACAGGTCCCCAAAGCCAGGGCCTGGTTTGAGTCGAAAGCCAAAGGATTTCACATGAACGAAACCATCAAGAAAATCTGGGGCATGAAGCGCCCATTGCTCGTGCCAATCAATCGTCATGCTAAGAAGGATAGCAAAAACTACACTTTAGCTCTTGCTGAAAAACGGCATTTTCGGCGATGATGATAAGCCTTGAGCACCGGTAGCTCAATTGGATAGAGTACCTGGCTACGGACCAGGAGGTTAGAGGTTCGAGTCCTCTCCGGTGCAACTTAAGCCCCAAGGCGTCTCATGATTCTAGAAGTCTTCCCTTCAGGCCCTTTTGAAACAAATGCTTACCTTATTGGCTGTGAAAAAACCAAGTCTGGGATTTTCATCGATCCAGCTCCTGATAGTGCTGCAGCTTTACTCAAAGCTGCAGAAAAGCATGGCCTAAACATTGAAGCGATCTTTTTAACGCATTCTCATTGGGATCATATCGGAGATGTTCATGAGCTAAAAAAATCGCTTAATCTTAAGCTTTACATCCATCAAGCCGACGCAGATAACATGCGCAAACCGGGAAGTGATGGACTGCCGCTCATGTTTGCTATCGAAGGAGCAGAGCCCGACCACTTCTTTGAAGAGGGGCAAAAGCTTCAAGTTGGCGCAATACAAATGGAAGTGATTCATACACCAGGGCACACACCTGGAGGGGTGAGCTTTTACCTGCCTCAAGAAAAAGTTTTGATTTCGGGCGATACTTTATTCAAAGGTTCAATTGGCAACCTTTCATTCCCCACAGCCGATTCCGAAGCTATGTGGGACTCGCTCAAAAAGCTCGCCAAACTCCCCCCCGACACTCGCGTTTATCCCGGGCATGGACCGTCCACAACGATCGGTGCCGAACCCTGGCTTGCCGACGCAAAGCAACTCTTTAGTTAATCCCATAAACTTGGTATGATGGCTTCTTAGAACTTTAGGAGGTTACCATGAGCAGTTTACTAATTGGAAAAAAAGCTCCCCAATTTAAAGCAAAAGCCGTTGCAAACGGGCAAATCGTCGATGACTTTTCACTCGATATGTTTACGAATAAACATGTCCTTTTCTTTTTCTACCCCTTAGATTTTACCTTTGTTTGTCCAACAGAACTGCATGCTTTTCAAGAAAGACTTCAAGACTTTCATTCTCGCGAAACTGAAGTTGTCGGTTGCTCGGTTGATAGTCATTTCACTCACCTTGCATGGGTCAACACTCCAAAAAATAAGGGCGGAATCGAAGGTGTGACTTATCCTCTTGTGTCGGATCTTAACAAGACCATTGCGAAAGACTACCATGTTCTCAATGACGAGGAAGGAATTGCATTTCGTGGGCTCTACTTGATTGACAAGCAAGGTGTGATTCGTCACCAACTCATCAATGATCTACCGATTGGCCGCTCGGTTGATGAAGCGCTCCGTGTAATTGACGCGCTTATCTTCCACGAAAAGCATGGCGATGTCTGTCCAGCCAACTGGAAGAGCGGGGACAAGTCGATGCAGCCCACCCAAGAAGGTTTAAACTCCTACTTTGGTTAGGCTTTAGACTCTTGCCAATAACTTACGGCAAGAGTCGCCACCCTATACATCACATAGGCAGCTACAACCCCAAGGAAAATCAGCAGAACCTTATTGAATAGGTTCGAATCTTTTTTGGTAGGCTCTCTGCTTATTGAGGTAGGTAAAGGTGTTAGGTCAATGAACTCAGGGGTTAGCTGAGGGCAAGTTTTGAAGAAGTCTATGACAGAGTTGTCGATCTTAAACAAGACTTTTGGTGTTGCTTTGTCAGTGGCGTGATCTTTGTTGATCACTTGGTATGTTGAATCAGGAGACAAACCTTCTTTTGCTTCAGGAAGGTAACTAGAGCTACCTGTAGTTGCCCTCTCTTTTGAATATTGGCTGACGCTTTTCTCAGACAGTCCTTTAGGAAGGCTTTCCCAGTATTCCCCACTGACGCTGCCTTCATGATGAAAGCGAATAAAAAGGCCTTTGTCCTCGTTCATTGCTACGCGGACATTCCAAACTTTGCCTTCATGTTCATAGTTCACGCCATCGAGGAAAACAGCACGGTCTTCGACTGCGTTAGTGAAAATTTCAGCATACTGTTTTGGAAGGTGTGTTTTTAGTGCTTCATCTATGTGCATATTTTTCCCTCAGAGATTTTTTAGAAAAAAGAATAATGTTTTAGAAGATATAAGTCTATGAGAAAGACTTTTTGTATTTTTTCTAATGATTATTAATCAATAAATTGAAAGAAAAGTATTGATTTTCTCGTCACGCACTATCTAGATTCTTGCCTATCTACATTGACGATCTTGGAGCCTGAGCCCAGGATGACAAAATAGTCAGTGGCGACATCACCTGTATTAAAAAATTTGATGTTCAATTCTTGCAGAAGAACTCACGATCGTTAAATTGCGGGAAGCTGAAGAGATGTGAGGTAGTCGTACAGGTCTTGTTCTGTTGTAACCATGAAGCATTGATGCGTTTCACAAACGGGGGCAGTGGCATCGATGATGCGCGCGTCGCCAACGCCTGGGAGGCAAATGCCAGAAAGCTTTGAGATTTGCTTTTTGTTGAGCAGTTGTTTCATGCCTTTTAGGTAATCTTTGGTGCTGAACCCTTCTTCTTTGACACGGACATAGATGACATCGTGTTCATAAAGCAAAAACTGAATAGCAAAAAAGAGTCCGCGGCTTTCGTCGGGCAGATGGCCAAGCTGTTCGTTGAGCTGGGTCAGCGATTTGATGGAAAGAAGAGTCGCTAGACTTCCTCTTTCAGCCTCGCCGAAGAGAGCCACTGTTTGTCGCATGTTGCCTTTTACATATTAATCTAGTCTCATCCATAGCTGGACGAGTTTTTTTATGCAATGGCTAGTACGCCGCGGCGGAATTGAGCTCTTCTTCGATGGCAAGCAGGCGGTTGTACTTTGCTACACGGTCTGAGCGAGATAGGGAGCCGGTTTTGATTTGACCGGCACGAGTTGCCACACTTAAATCTGCAATAAAAGTGTCGGCAGTTTCTCCTGAGCGGTGGGAAATAACCGTTTTGTACTCATGTTTTTTAGCAAGGTCGATGGCTTCAAGAGTTTCGGTTAGGGTGCCGATTTGATTCACTTTGATGAGAATGGCGTTGGCAACTTTCTCATCGATCCCTTTTTGAAGGAACTTGGTGTTGGTAACAAAGAGGTCATCGCCAACGAGTTGCACTTTTGAACCAAGGCGCTTTGTGAGAATTTTCCATCCTTCCCAATCGTTTTCATCGAGCCCGTCTTCAATCGAGTCGATGGGGTATTTTGAGCAGAGGGCTTCGAGGTGGGTGACTTGTTCTTCGGCAGAGCGTTTTTGGTAGTCTTGACTTGCAGCTTTCTTTTTCTTTTCGATGTACTTGCCATCGACATAGAACTCTGAGGCAGCGCAATCCATGGCTAAGGTAATGTCTTCGCCGGGTTTGTAGCCTGCTTCCTCAATAGCTTTTAAAATGAAAGAAATGGCTTCTTCATCTGAGGTGAGATTTGGAGCAAAGCCTCCTTCATCTCCGACAGAGGTCGCGTGGCCTGCCGTTTTGAGCAGTTTTTTTAGAGCGTGGAAGGTTTCTGCTCCCCAACGGAGGGCTTCTGCAAAGTTTGGAGCACCAATAGGGCGGATCATGAACTCTTGGAAATCGAGCGAATTGTCTGCATGCTCGCCTCCGTTGATGATATTCATCATCGGTTTAGGTAGGAGGTTAGTATGAGATCCACCGATGTAGCGATAGAGTGGTTCTTTATGGGTAAGCGCCGCTGCACGGGCAGTGGCAAGGGAAACTCCTAAAATGGCGTTTGCTCCAAATGAAGATTTATTTTCAGTGCCGTCTTCTTCAATCATGGCACGGTCGATGCGGGTTTGGTTGAAAACGCATTTTCCTTCAAGGAGATGGTTCAAGGGGCCAATGACATTTTGGACAGCTTTTTTGACTCCTTTTCCATCATAGCGGTTGGGATCTTTGTCGCGCATTTCGAGAGCTTCATTTGCACCTGTGGAGGCTCCTGAGGGGACCGAGGCGCGCCCAAGGATTCCATCTTCTGTGATGACATCCACTTCTAATGTAGGATTTCCGCGTGAATCGAGAATTTCTCTCGCATGGACCTTTTTTATCTTACTCATGAAATGCTCCTGTTTCTCCTCAATATAGCGAAGACTTTTTTTTAAAACTGCAAAAAATTTAATCAATTTAAAATCAACTATTTAGGAGTTTTGTGGTTGACTATTCTGCAACAGAATGCGGAATAGTCTTGACTATTCCGCAATTCAGTGCAAAATAGTCAGGTATGGAAAGGATACAAAAAGCTCTTATTCTGCGAGACCTTCAGAAGAAAATGGTTCTCTTGGCTGGGCCGCGCCAAGCGGGAAAAACGACGCTTGCTAAGGAAATAGCAGAAGAATTTGAGTCGTCAGTTTATCTAACGTACGACCATTTGGAAGATCGTCGTATGATTCTAGATGAGTCATGGCTACCTTCTGTCGAACTCATTATTTTAGATGAGATTCACAAGATGCCTGAGTGGAAAAACTATCTCAAAGGAGTCTATGACACAAAACAACCCCATCAAAAGATTCTAGTGACGGGGAGCGCTCGATTAGAAATCTTCCACCAAGTGGGAGATTCCCTTGCAGGACGTTATTTTCTACACCGCCTTTTTCCTTTATCTCCTGTGGAATGTAAACATGCAAAACTTGATTATACGATTGATCAGTTTTTAGAAAGAGGAGGATTCCCTGAACCTTTTCTTGCTGAAAACGTCACAGAGGCAAAGCGTTGGCGCCAACAGTATGTTGATAGTTTACTTCGTGTTGATGTTCTCGATTTTGAGAATATTCATAATTTAAATGCCATCCGTCTTCTCTTCGAATTATTGCGTGAACGCGTAGGATCGCCCATTTCCTACACGTCTCTTGCTGAAGATGTCGCCATTTCACCAAATACAGTGAAAAAGTACATCCAAATCTTAGAGGCGCTTTATATCATTTTTAAAGTAACGCCTTTTTCGCGAAATATTGCGCGGAGCATTCTGAAAGAACCGAAGATCTATTTTTTTGATACGGGACTCGTAAAAGGAGATCAGGGAATTAAATTTGAAAATTTTGTAGCTTTCTGCTTACTAAAGCACGTTCATGCAAGAGTTGATTATCATGGAGAAAATGCCGCACTCCGTTATTTGCAAACTAAAGAGCGGCAGGAAGTGGATTTTGCCTTGGTTGCTCAGGACCAGATTGAGAAGATGATCGAAGTCAAGCATAGTAACACTCAAATTGGCGGTGGGCTGCGCTACTTCAAGCAGAAATATCAATTGCCTGCAGTGCAACTTGTGAAAGAGCTAAAACGTGAAAAAGTCGAAGAGGGAATTGAAATTCGAAAAGGGCGTCATTTTCTAGAAAAATTGGATCTGTAGGTTTAAAACCCAAATGACAACCTATGCACACTCAACTGAGATTTTTCTTTTCCCCATACTTCCAAGACCAAAACTGTCCCTACTTTTTCAAGTATGCTGCATTTTTGCTCTTGGAAATCCGAAAAAAAATTGCAAATCGACCTGAGTATTCTTAGGTCGTCAATTGGGTTTAAAGTTCCGCAGTATGCCGACTTGAATTTTCCTTCTCTTCTAGAAACTGAACAATTTGTTCAAATGAAGCGATTTTTTTGTTCGCTTGATAAAGCTCTTCAGAAAGTTTCAAAAGATGTTCTTGCATCATGAGATACATTTTTTGGTCGCGATCTAGATGCTGCATCTGAGGATCAACTTGTTTAATCCGCTCAGTACATTGTGCAAGCTTGGAAGTATTTTGCTCTATGAGAGCATCTATGGCCGCTTCATAATAGATATGGACGCTTTCTTGAATCTTTCCTGATCCTTTTAGGGCTTCTGCAAGCTCAAAGGCTTCTTCAAAGCGATGAGAGCTTTTAAGGGCTTTTCGGTAGCTTTCTTCTGCTAAAGCCAGTTGCTTCGTTTCTTGGTAAGCTTTTCCTAATTTGGGCCATAGCTCTGGAAGCTCATGTTCATGCCAATGGGTATAAATCTCTTCTAGTTTTTTATAGAGAACGATTTTTTGTAGGGACGTTGGTGTCTTTTCGAGGGTTTGTTTTGTTAGACATTCCGCTTGCTCCCACTGCTGATGCTCAATCATTAGAGAAATGGAGTTTAAAGACCACTCGAAGGCTTTTTCGGGCTGTTGTAAAACAAGATAGGTACTGAAGATTTTTTGGGAATACTCTGAACTTCCTTCGAACTTAAAAAGCATTTTATAAACCGCTAGCAACTGATTTGGATCGCTTTGATTCTCAAGAACTGTTGCGATGTCGCGTAGCGTATGTTTCACTAAGGGGATGTGCCTTTGTTTTTTGAAGAGATCTAAGGAAATGAGTCCATTTGCAAAGGAGTCAGCGGAATAGCTTTCTGCTTTTTGAATCAGGGATTCAGCTATGGAATGATCTCCTTTTTGAAGGGCAAATAGGGCTCCTTTGAAGAGAGCTTGTGCTTTTTCCTGAGGTTGCTCAATGAGTGTTGCTAAACTCGAGTAAAGCGAGAATTCTGCAGGGTGGTTTTGTAAGATGCGTTTATAGAGGGAAATGGCTTGCTCAGGATTTTCTATGGAAAAGGTGTCAGCTGTTTGTTTCAATAGGGCTAAAGCTCTAGTTGGCTTTTTGCAATAGTAATAAAGCTCAATGAGAAGGGGGGTTATTTCTAAAGAGCTGCTTGAACAAGTCTCTAAGATTTGCAGGGCTTCTAAGGGCTTATCTGCGATGAAATGGTACTTTGCTGAGAAAAGATTTGCCAGATTCGCTTTTTCATATTCTCCCATTGTCTCATACAAAGAAGGCAACGACGCATAATCTGATGCATTTCTGGTATACTGAAGGGCTTTTGCGTAACTTTCTAAGGCTTCTTCGAACTCTTTTTCTTCCGCGTAGGCTCGAGCCATTTGCAGGTTGGTTTTTGCGAGTTTGGGGTTTTCTTTTTTAAATAGAGAGAAGTTTGGGATGGGGTCTTGATTTTGTCTCTTTTCGATGATTCGATCGAACTCTTTTTCGCATGTGAGTTTTGTGCTTTCTTGAGCATCATGAACGAAGTGCTCTTCAGCAAGGAGCTGTTTTTCTGCGAGCCTTTCTAAGACTGGGCTGAAGTGGCCATTCTCAAGCAAATGGTGAGTATCAGGAAGAGAAAGGTCTTTAGAAGAAAAGACCGTCTCAAATAGACATTGCTGTGAAAGATCAAAGATTTCTAGAGAAATCTCGTTTTCACTTTTGATTTTAAAGAGATAAGTCAGTTCGAAGCTGCGGTATTGGTAATGCTGCGAAAAGAAAGAGCTAATTTCTTCTTCAAAAGCAGTATTTGATTTTTCTTTTTCATTTCTGAGGGAGATTTTCGATGAGTGCTGAACGGGCTGGTTTGAGAGGGTTGTTGTGGCGGCAGAGGTTGGTGAAAAGGAGCCTTGGAACGACTCTTGCGTTGTTCCTGAAGACTGTCCACCACCATTTCCTGGTGTAGGAGGTGGAGTCTGCCCACAATTTAAGAGTTGCTCATTTTGCACCATCAGAGGTTGATCAAAGGTAACAGTGAAGCGATTTTTGATTGCAAGAGCAGAGGTGCCTGTCACTTGCTCTTTGAAAAGCATCCCTGCATCCCCGCTATTAAATAGAACAAGTCCGTCTGCGTTCACAGTTGAATCGAAGGTTGCTTTTTTGGCGTTGTTCACCACAAGGTAGCTTAAATTTGCTAACGTACCTGTCCCCGCAACAAGGCCATGCGTTGCCGCATCAAAAGCTAAGAGATTTTTCACAGGTCCTGTCACACTTTCCACCGAAATATCACCACCTCGCAAGACAATTCCATTGAAACCTAAGGTGAGAGGGCCTGTAATGGTTACATTTCCAGGTGAATCTTGCCCAGCTTGGCTGAAGTTTTGATTGGGAAACACCAAGGCTGGGAGAACTTGTCCGCCACCACCTGTTCCTGGACCTCCAGTGGCAAAGATCGGACCTTGCAATAGGGTGCCGTTTGTTGTTGTGATTGAAACGTCTCCACCCTTTCCTCCGATGCCTGTTGATCCAGGGAATGCAGTCGTGCCACCTGCATAGAGTGCCAAGAGGTTAATGGAATCGGCTTCTAAAGAGACGTTACCTCCCGAGTACCCGTTTCCTGGTTGAGAGCTCAGGACGCGCCCCCCTGAAGTATTAATGACAGCTTTAATGAAAGCTTTTTTCCCCGAAGGAACTTGCAGATAGGGTGTTGCGGTTCCAGATTCATTCACAAGATAGTAGAAGTTGATTTTTCCACTCGTTTTAATCGAAACATTGCCCCCATTCATCGGAGCGCTTGGATTGGAATTGAAAGCTGATCCACTCGTATAGAGCGGCCCTTGAAAATCAATATCACCTGTCCCATTCTCAAGAGTAAATGATTGGACATTAACAGCATAAAATCCCTGGGCTACAATGGGATTGGGGAGAAATTTCACGTGATTTGCATTTCTAATCGTGAAGTCTCCTAATTGGCTTCCCCCGAGATTAGATCCTACATTCTTCACGAAAGTAATATCGCCAGGGGTTTCAAGTCCTAAATTCCAAAAGTTTGCAGGAGTGTCTACATTGACAGCAAGATTGAATGTGATGTTGCCACTTGTCGTAGAAATATCAGAATCTCCTCGCAAAGTTAAATTCTGTGGAGTCACTGGTGACACTTGGCCGAATGTGATCGGTCCTTGTGCAGAAATTTTTGATGCAAGTTGGGTACTATCCCCAAGAAAACTCACTTGTGTTGCATTTTGGATTGTGATGTCACTGAGAAGGTTCCCACCAACATTGCCATTAAATGTCACTGCCTGGGCTGCATCGACGGTCAGTTTTTTTGGATCATTAGGAAGGTCGCTCGAAACAAAGCCATTAAATTCAACGCCTCCGTTAACAGATGTTAAGGTGGTATCCCCAAACAGCGCTGTGTTAGCATTGATGATTAAATCGCCTGTGGTTTTGATAGAACCATGCGGCTTAAATGTTCCTCGTGCGTTAGGAGGGTTAGGGTCTTGCCCTGTGTTTAAGGTGAGCTTGACATTCGGAGCCGTAATATCAATCGTAACGGCATCAGAGGCATTTCCAACGAAGATTGTGGTTGATGAAGGAGGATTAGCTCCGACAGGTTTTACAGCATTGAGTTCGACATCACTGACTGCACTATTGACGACAGAAGGATTGACATCGAAATATCCAGTATCACTATTGCTATCTGCGAGTTGGGCTAGTGTTGGGGTATTGGCTCCATTTGGTGTGAATTGAATGGTCGAGGGATCAAGCTCCCATGTTCCATAATTTCCCTTGGGAGCACTCGTGTTAACTAGACAAGACGATGAACCAAATCGGTCGCCACTTGAAGTCTCCACAAAACCACCGTTTCCTCCTTGAGGACCACCACGGGCAAAAACTTTTCCATCGAAAGCTGTTCTTTTATTCGACCAGATGATCACTTTTCCTCCATCGCCGCTGTGAGTGGCATCTGAGAGAATTGTGGAGGAAGAGTCACAGATCAGGTAGCTTGCCGAAGCATTTTCTCCATGAAAGTCGCCTCCAGCAAGAATGGTGCCTCCACCTAGTGGCGCAGAAACATCAAGTGTGGCTGCTTTCAGGTCGAGAACTTCTCCATGAATGGTGATTTCTCCTCCGATATCGTGTTGCTGGGCTGCAATCGAGCCCCCAACCCGAATCAGGGAATCTTCATCTCCAAGAAGTTCTACCTTCTCAGCTTTTGTCGTTCCACTGTGTACTAGGAAAAACGCTTCAGGAGTTCCCGCTTCAAGAAAGCACTGTTCTGCTTCTAGGGATTCTTCACTGACGCGGATAAAGAGGTGCTCTCCCTCTTTGCCGAGTAAGAGTTGATCTCCCACGGCATATAAAACGTGCTTTGCATTGACGACCCCTTCTTGTTTCACCGTTTTTCCAATGAGAGAAACGAGGTCGGCTTCGATCAGGCCATGGTTCTCAATTGCACCCTGGAT
Source organism: Simkania sp. (assembly GCF_965215465.1). GTDB lineage: Bacteria > Chlamydiota > Chlamydiia > Chlamydiales > Simkaniaceae > Simkania. The sequence goes on from NZ_OZ244056.1 coordinate 266,559, forward strand.
TTTGGTGAAAAGATCTTTTTTCATCAGGAAGTCTTGGTCCGAAAGGTGGGCTGCAGCTGCATAAAGTTGTGCAACATTGATGACACTGTTTGGTCCAAAAACAATTCCTGCTGGGTTCACAAGATAGACAGTGCCATTTGAGGAGAGGGCTCCATTGATTTGGCTGGGATGTGCACTGTGAATACGGTTTAAGACACGGTGAGAAGGGTCTGCCATTTGGAAGCGGACGGCTTCGCTAGTATGAACGTCAAACGACTTGTAATTGATCACGCAATTATCAGAAGCGTGAATCGTGAATTCGTGCTTTACTTGTTGAAAGGTTGCCTTGCCTTGTGCAACGCGATCCACTACAGGCGCTGCATGAAGTCCTATAAAGCAGTTAACTGCCAGTAAAAGAGGTAAAATAGACCTCATCAATTCCACCTTTCATTCTGTGTGCTACCTTTATTAACCGTTACTGTTCTGGTAGCATAGATAGTTTTAATTACAAAGGGGTAATTATAAACGTTTTTGTTTTTTGAATTAATTAGGGCTTTTTTATTCCCACTCTTTCGGTGTTTCTTCACTCATAAGAGTGGAGTAGGAAGCGTAGCGCAAGGGGTGAATCTTTTCTTCTTCGAGAGCGGTTTTGATCGCGCAGTCAGGTTCGTGAAGGTGGGTGCAGTTGGGAAATTTACACTGGCTTTCAAAGGAGTGAAAGTCCGGAAAGAAGTGGGAGATTTCTTCTGGGGCTATATCCCAAACACCAAAACTTTTGATTCCAGGTGTGTCGATACAAAAACCGTCCCCTTCGATAGGTAGGAGCTCAGCCATCGTGGTGGTGTGCGATCCTTTACGCGTTTTTTGCACGACGTCGCCGATGGCGAGATCGATTCCCAAAACAGCGTTGATAAGAGAAGATTTGCCAACGCCTGACTGGCCGGAAAACACTGAGGCTTTGTTTTCCATGAGCGCTTTAAGCTGATCGAGGTTTTCCCCAGTGGAGACACTCAGCTTTAAAATAGGAATGTCGAGGGGGGCGTAGGCTTTTTCAAAGTCGGCGAGGAGTCTTATTTCTTCTTCGATTTCACTTGGTTGGATATGTGGGGGTGGGTCCTCGAGAAGATCAACTTTATTAATGAGGATAATCGGTTGCATGTTTCCTTTTTTAGCGGCGATAAGGTACCGGTCGATGAGAAGCGGCTTGAAAGGAGGAGTGCAAACGGACATAACGATAAAGACTTGGTCGATGTTGACAGCTAGGAGCTGCTTTTTTCGACGCGATAGGTTATCGGCGCGAGCAAGAAAAGAAGAGCGCTTTTCAATGTGGGAGATGGCACCAGAGTCGTCACCTTTTTTCTCAAAGTGGACCCAGTCTCCAATGGCAATGAGGTTTTTTTGACGGGTGCGTTCTTTTTTTAAGACACCTTTGAGAGTGCAAATGAAAGTTTCATGATCTGAGAGGACAGTGATCATTTCAGAGTTGATGGACAGAACGCGACCTCGGAGAAAGTTAGCTCCGAGCGGGGGTTCTTCAGCATGGAGCTGTTTTTTGAGTTTGTCTTGGTCGCTTTTTTTATATTTGGAGCGGTCCTTGGAACGGGAGAGGCTTCGTTCTTTGCGGCTGGCTCTTTTTTGTCCTTGTGAGAGGTAATCCTCTTCGTAATCTAAGAAGTCGTCGAACTTTGACATGATAGGTTTATAACATTGCGTGCATCAAGATGCTGCCGGCGATGGCAACATTGAGCGATTCCATTTGGTTCTTAATTGGAATGGTAACGGAGGTGCCGTTTTTCTGCATCTCCTTTGAAATCCCTTGTGCCTCGTTCCCAAGGAGGAGGATGGCAGGGGTTTGAAAGGTGACGGATGGTAGAGGAGTTCCTTCGAGGTCGGCGATATAGAGATGAAAGGAGCGAGCAAAAGTTTCTAAATCGCCCATTTGAAGGGGAATTTTAAAGGTGGCTCCTTTTGCTGCGCGTAAAGCTTTTTCATTGTAGGGATCGACAGAATTTTCAGTGAGGAAGACTCCGTCAAAACCTAGAGCTAAGGCAGTGCGAATCAGTGTTCCTAAATTTCCGGGGTCGTTGATCTTATCTAGGGCTAGAACTCTCTTTTTTTGCGATAAATCGGCAAAGGGAGGCATGGCAATTTCTGCTGCGAGGCCTTCAGGAGCTTGGACGCCTGAGACTTTTTCAAACACGTTTGAGGGAACGTGGTAAATGGTTTCGGCTTGGAGGGAGGTCTCTTCACCTTCGCGTATGATGAGTGTTTTCAAGGGAAGTTTGAGTTCGGAGAGGAGCTTTTTCCCCTCAAGGAAGACGGCTTTTTTTTCGTAGCGATACTTCCGATTTGAGCGAAGTTTGACGAGATGCTTCACATAGGGGTGCTGTAAGCTAGTAATGTCCATAAGAGCATTTTACTTGAAAAGATCCATTTATGCTAGGGCATCTATTCAATGACACTACTTGTTTTAATTGAGTACACGCCCTAACGTGAAAAAAAATGGGTGAGACTCATGGGAAAGAAGATTCTGTCATTTGATGGAGGAGGTATTCGGGGGGTGATTCCTGCTTACTTCTTGCATAAGCTAGAGGAGGCAACTGGGGTCACACTCGCTACAAACGCCGATCTATTGGCCGGAACCTCTACGGGTTCCATCATTGCAAAGTGCCTTTGCTTCTAAAGGAGTTGATCCGACAATTTCTTTGAATCAGCTTAGACAAAAAATTGTGATTCCTGCAGTCAACCTCGATGATGTGAAGTTGCATCGCTGGAGGACCGTGGTGATGACGGATCAGACAGATGTTTCTTTGATCGATGCCATGATGCGTTCATCAGCGGCACCGACCTATTTTCCCTCATATCAGGGGTATGTCGATGGAGGAATGGCGGCGAATGACCCAGCAGCATTTGCTTATGCGGCATTAAAAAATCGGGAAGAGGTCAGTTTACTTTCATTTGGGACAGGGTATACGGAAAACAACATTCCAAAAGGAGAGCATTGGGGAGCGCTTAGTTGGATCATTGATCTCGACCCGAAAAACCCAGCCACAAAAACACCTCTTTTCACGATGCTCTTTGATGTACAAGATCAGCTTCCAGGACAAACATGTCAGATGCTACTTGGCAAAAATTATCGACGGATTAATCTTAAATTGTCCGAGTCGGTTGCTTTGGACGATGCGAAAAAAATCCCGGAACTGATTCAAGACGTTGAGACTTACATTACGCAAAACCCAAAGGAGTGGGAAGCCACTTGCAATTGGGTTGCTTCGTGGGGAAGTAGTCATTAAAAAATGATCACAGAGGTGAAGTAGACTTCATTATTCCCACCTTTGATGCCGTTGGCTGCGTTCAAAGAAATTCCCCAATCACAACGGATAAACAAGTTATGCCAAAGAACGAGTTCTGCTCCCAGACCTGCCCCCATGAGAAATTCGTTTTTTTCTCCTGGCTGACGTTGATTGACCGTGACAGTTCCAATATCATAGAAGGCTTTGAGAACAAAGTCCCAATCGGGAAGCTCTTTCGGTCCTGGAGGAGCGACTTTGAACGGTTTCCCAAAGAGTTTTTTCTTCGAGTTTGGTTGGATTTTCAAAGCTCTGGGGAGGTGAAAGCGATATTCCAAAAATCCAGAGTACAAATTATCTCCTGCAGCAGTTGACTGAGGATAGCCGCGGATGGTGTAAAGTCCTCCTACAATGCCTTCTAGCTGAGGAATGAGCCGTTGATTGAAGGCGTTTTGAACGTTTGCTGTTAAAACAATTTCGTTGGCAAGGTGTGTAGCTTGATCTTTTTTATTTAAGAAAACTTCGCCCCAAGCTTCAAGAAACATACTCGCGTAGAAATCAAACGTGATATAGGCCCAGTTGCGGCTTAAGTCAAAGCGACCTAAAGCATCGAGATTATGCCCCACATCCCAAAAAAGATCACTCAGTGTTGAGTTGACCCCAAACGAAGCAAGCAGCTTGGTTTCTTTTTTGAGTTGTGTCAGCCGTAGACCTGTCGAAGGGAGGAGGAAGTTCTTCGAGACTTCGGGATAAATGAAGTGAGCTTGGTTACGAATATGTCGGTACTCCAAATGCGCATAGTAATCGAGAAAGAGCCGTTTATATTGGTAGACATTGAGGATGATTTCCCCATCGACAATTCCTTGTGTTCCTCTGAAGGGTTTGGTGTTGATCCCAAACTGTCCTGAAGTGAAGCGATTGACGTTAGCTCCGAGCGACCACCGTTTTCCTACAGAGGTTCCAAGAGGGGCTTCATAAGAGAGGAGAAAACTATGGAGGCGATCAAAGCTGTCAGTGGTGTAATCGAGCTTGAGAATGTCATCCCGCCCAGTCAGTTGGGTGTTGATGTAGCCAACCGATTCAAGCCAACGGCTCACGACGACAGGGATGTTACTCGAGACAGAGGTGTAAAAGTGGTAGGGGCGATCTTGGTGAATGATGAAATTTAAGGCGACGCTTCCGGGGGTGTCGGCAGGTCCTATTTCTAAATCAACTTGCTTATCAGGATGGCGGTTTAAACTGTAGAGATAGTTGTTCAGTGTTTCTGAGTTGACAAAGTCTCCTGGAATTCCCGTTGCTGGATCTGGAAGTTGCGAAGGCAGATTTTTCGAAATGATTTTGGCTTGTTTTTCTTGATACCGGGGAGTTGCATTTCCTTTTGCATCTGACACTGAAGTTTCGACTTTTCCAATTGTTGGAGTTGAGACGGCAACATTAAGAGCCTGATTTGATTGTCTTTGGTCGGACCCATCTTGGGCAATTTGATCTGAAGGAATGTTAGCATACACCCAATCGATCCCATGCTCTGCAAAGAGGTTTGTGACATCATTGAGCAGTTGTTGTAATCCTTCTTTGGAAATTTCTAAGACATGTTGGGTGCGATTGATTTCTCGTATTGAATAATGCTGATTATGGAGTGTAGAAACAGTGATCGTTTCGAGCTCTTCAATAGAAATTTGTTTAGGGTGATCTTGACTTAGTTGAAACCGAATTTCAGAAATGAGGTAGGAGCTTTGATCTTGTGCATAGAGAAACAAAGGAAGTAAGAAAAAAATCAGAAGTGCTTTCATCATACGCATTAAAAGAAGGTTTGGTTTTGTGCCGATTGATCATTGACTTGTCCATTAGTTACAGTAGTCATAGAAAATTGTCCAGGATATATGGCCCCATCTATTGAAGTCCCAGCAAGGGCTCTCTTCCAATATGTAGGATTTTTATACCACAAGACGCTGCCAGAGCTAGCAGTGAGTTTTAGGTTCATGAGACTAAAATCACGAATCGTTTGATAGCGAGCTTGTTCTTGCCCTGTCAGCGAGGTTTTTAACAGGACTTCAGAGTAGGCGTGCATCCCTAGCCAGCAGTTGAAATCCTCAGCAATACTTTCTTGGTTGCGACCAAGAGCAAAAGGTTCATATTGGAGACCATTGGCGATACTATGGCCCTCCCATTGATATCCTTGTCGATCATAGGGGAGATCAGGGTCATTGGAAAACGGGTTGTGAGCATCACGCCAGAGAAAGTCAACAAAGTCTCTCATCTTGTACTGATTGTAATCAGCTCCCATGACTGGAACGTCGACCCAGTGTGAGTCTTGAGGCGCATATTTAAGCTCCCAATCGGTGATCATTGCTGCAGTCATGATGAAGTAGCCTGCAAAGAAGTGGTGGTCATTGTAATCATAGTTGCCAAAGTCAACACCGCTATCAATGAGTTGTTGCATGTTGGGTCCGTCAACGTAATCTCCAACACCTCCGGCCCCATTGACACAAATACCAGCTCCAGTGCGATCTGCAACGAAGAAGTTTTTCCCTGGGATTCGCCCTACTAAATAAGCCGTCAAGATGCTTTTGGCATTTTCAATGTAGGGGCGGGTGACTTGATCGATTTGACTTGCTTGTCCATTTTGCGTCAAAAAATAAGCCATATAAAGAGCTGTTTTGGCCAACATGAATGCTGTTTTGCCTCCGTTATAGGCGGGATCGATTTGAAGTTCGGGAATGTAGGGAAGGCGAGGAAGAGTTTGTTGTGGGAGGATACTTGTCAAAATATTGTCTAAGTCTTGAAGTTGAGTGGATGTAAAAGTAAGTTGGCTAGGGATGAACAAATTGTTGCTTGTAAACCAAGAGGGAATCTTTTGTTCGAGAAATGTGATGGTTCCGTTTGTGGCTTCTGCAGCATAAAACGTCCCCTTAATCGTGTCGTTATAAATGAAATTTTGCAGGGGTTCTCCAGCTCCTGGAGTCGTGTTCACTACCCCGGGGGTACTGCCTTGCAAATGCTTCCAAAGAGGAAAGCAAATGAGAGGTTTATTTTGACCATCACCAGGAGGCACTTGATCTGACAACGTGTAGGTCCAAGCTACCGTGTTTGCAGTTGTGGCAATGGTTGCAGAAACAGGGATGTAGCGTCTGTAGTTATCGTAAACTGCTGAGTTGTTGACGGGAGCAGTCAATGTGTACTGTGGCATAGGGTTGCCATTTTGAAAGGTGTTGATGTCGGACGCTATATTTTGAGCCATGTACATGTCAAATCGGAGAGTGAAGAAATTCGTCGAAAAGTCTCCAGCAAAATTATAAGGAGGGGCATTTACATTTGTTTGAGATAGAAAGTCCTGATAATAGGTTTCTGCTGTGGCACTATCTTGAAGGCAAAGGAGGGGGAGTAGGATAGACATGGTGCCTGTATCAGGAAAGCGAATGGGATCTCCACCTAGCTGCCAATTTGCGCCAATCTGTTTTTTTGAAAGCATTGTCGCGAGATTTGTCCAAGTATTAGGGTAGAGAAGGTAGAGGTTCATCCCTGTAGGGGAAATGGCATCAACTAAAATGATTCTCCACCAAGAAGCTGATAAGACATTGTTGCCACAATTTGGGTCTTCAACAGGGCAAGTTGCCGTTTGTGGGTTATTTGTATCTGGTGCCATAAAGTATGTCTGCTGCTCCCAGTTTGTGTTCACCGTTGGAGCAGGGTCATTTGTTGAAAGCGCGGCGAGTCGAATGAATCCAGTAAAGGGAGCTGTTGCATTAAAAGAGATGGTGTTGGCTCCTAGATTAACAATTTCGAGCTCAATGTTTGATGCTGCAGCGTTTTCGGCATAAAAGATGAATGACGAAGGTCCTTCAGGGTTGACTCTGGTCACGAAAAATTGAAACTTACGTCCAGTGATTGTGTTTCCAATCGGGACAAGTGTAACAGGACCATTATCAATACTAATGAAGATCGAGTTTCCCTGAACTTAAAGAGCGTTACTAGAAGCGATCCAAGGTGTTAAGTTATCGTAGTAGACATCGTGAAATACATTCCCAAGAACATTATAGTCAACGAGCTGACCAGCTGTTCCGTTTTTTGGGGTATAAGTTAACACACAAGTTTGTGTGTTTTGTATATCAGTCCCAATGTCAAAGTAATCATTTGCTCCACCTTGATTGACTTCAGCTGTGCTGAAAAAAATGGTCGTGCGTGTATCAGTCACGAGATTAGGAAAAGTGGGGTTTAGAAATATTGAGTATTGAGGAATTAACACAGAAGGCCCTGTTCGAGCCATGCCCACAAGAAAAGGGCCTGCTCTCATGTTAAGCCCGTTTCCTCCTTTTGAGATTTCTCCTTGAGTCCATGTAATTGTTTGAAGGATGGCACATTCTTGTTGAAAGAGTTGAAAGTTGTTCGTAACCGGAAGTTGATCGGAGTTTATGCGGTTGATGGCTCCAAGTGGGGCGTTTTGATTGATCGATAGAGACCCAAATGCTGAGAGTGGGGGAAGGTCGAAGGTTTCGCAGTTTCCCTCAACCGTTCCCAGGTCACCTTGATAGCCACCTTCTTGAATGGGGCAGACTCCTTGCAAGGGGAGTAAGTTGAAAATGAAAAAAGCTGGGAGGAGATAGAATAGTTTCTTCATAGTAAAGGCCTTATCGGTACTTCATGAAAATGTGACATTTTAAAATTTTAAATGATTACGAACAACAAATAGGGAAAAAATTTCAATTTCTCTTTTCTTTGCTAGGATTTCAAGGTAGGGTGCAAAGCATGGACTTTGAGGAGAAAAATCGTCAGGTTTTAAGGGGACTGAGTGGATCGCTGGCGTTTCGTATTTTACTCATCGAAACGATTCTGCTAGTGATTCCACTGCTGATTTTTGCTGGGCTGATGTACTACGAAGACTCGCGGCTTCAAGCCAAAGACAATCGGTTCACATTGGAGCTTATCCTGCATGGGAAAGGAGAGTTGATCCAAGAGGTGATGGTTGGGGAAAGTGACTTTTTAAAGTATGTCGATAAAATTCACCCTTCTGAAAGTAAACTTCAATCACTTGCTGATCGAGATCTGTCGACAGAGCTGTTTCACTTAGTGCAAAAACAAGGAAAGTACGTTTGTGATGAGGCCTCTTTGCCCGAGCTGATAGGACGCGACTTTTCAGAGATTATCCCTCAAAAATTACCTGCTGAGGGGATGCTTATCGGGACCCCTGAAACCAATCGATTCTATTTTTTGCAGCCCTTTTCTCACGGAAATGAGGTTTGGGCGACAGGTTTTTCACCTAAACGATTGACGGATAAACTCTCAATAGAGAAAAATATTCCATATCCGACAGTGATCTCTTTGCTTTCTGACAGCGGAACCGTCCTTTTATCGACTGATACGACATGGCAAAAGTGGCACCTTCCCTCCGCTCGAGAAAAAGAAGAGCAATTTTCCTTTTTAGGAGAAAATTATGTAGGGGAGTTTGAGAAGATTCCTAGAAGTAACTTGCTTCTTCTCGTTGCCGCACCAAGGCATACAAACTTTGTGGACATTCCATATTTCTTGGCGAAGATGATCATTTTACTCCTGATCATTTTGGTGGTCGGGGGAGGAGCAACAATTTGGCTCACGGTCCGTTTGGGAAAGCCGCTCCGAAATCTTTGCGCGGCGATGGAACAGTTGCGATCAGCCGATTTGTCTGCACGTTATGTTCCTGATCGGATGGGGTTTGAGATCAATGTTGTGGGAACGATTTTTAATGCGATGATCGTTTCCCTAAATGACTTTATCCATCGCATCAAACAAGAGAAAGCAGCCAAAGAGGCATTTGAACGAGAGCTCATGATAGGCCAAGAAGTTCAGAATTCCATTTTACCAAAAGAACTTCCCACATTTCCGGGGCTAGATATTGCTGCCCGGTTTATTTCTGCAAAAGAAGTGGGGGGAGACTTCTACGACTTTTTGGTACGCCCTGCTCCTGAAGGGGATCGGCTTTTTTTCGCAATTGCCGACACGGCAGGCAAGGGGATTTATGCCTGCCTCTACTCTTTAACCGTTCGCAGCATGCTCAGAAGCTATGGGGAGATGCATCAAGATCTTGAAACGATCACAAAAGAGACCAACAACCTCTTTTGCCTTGATACAGGGGATAGTGGCGTTTTTGTAACAGCCTGGCTGGCATTTTACGATGAAAAAACAAAAGAGCTTCATTTTTCAAATTGTGGTCACTTTCCGGCCTATCTCCTGCGAGCAGACGGAGCCATAGAAAAGCTCACAACAGAAGGAATGGCGCTCGGTGTTGAAAAGTTTGATGAGGTGCAAACTTCCTCCGTGCAACTCAGTAGTGGAGACTCTCTTCTTCTCTTCACAGATGGAGTGGTCGAAGCACATAATGATCAGATGAAAATGTTTGGGGAAAAACGGCTGATGGAGTCTTACAAAGATCGGAAAGAGCTTAAGGCAAAAGAAATTGTCGATGAGCTGATCGAAGAAGTGGCGTTTTTTGCCGGAGGGGCTCCCCAACATGATGATCTCACTTTAATTGTCATCAAAGTTGAGGATTGAATTTGTGCAACAACTTGCTGCACTTTTTAAAAAGACCCAAGTGATTTTGCGCCGTGTTGTGTGACATCGATAACTATTTTATTCCAAATGTTCCACTCAGTTTTGTATTTTTGTGGATGCTTTTGCATGTTTTTTAAGCAGTTGATTGCAAGGCGTAGAGAGTCTTTTCCATTTTCTTGGAATCGCTCATTAAAGTAGCTGCAAAAATCAATAGCAAGCTGGAAAAGCAGCTCTTCTTTTAATGTAAGTCCGTCGTGTTGCTGCATAGGAGGGATATTAAAACGGCGTTCAACGACAGTCTCAAAATAATCATCGGAGGATGAACCGATACAAACTATAAGGAAGAAAAGCTCATTGTCTTCAATTAGTCCATTTTGCGTCTCCCCTTCTTTCAAAGAAGGCGTACGATTTTGGGAAAGGACCGAACTTTCATGATGCACTTTTTCTTGTAAAATATTCCACCAAAGTCTCTGAAGAAAAAGCATAATGATCTGAAATCCGTTTTCTATTGAAATTGTGTCTGCTTTCATACCTAAACTCAATACACAAGGTGATTCAGCATGATCAAACCATATGTCAAAAAGGAGAAGTTGCTAGAAAATGAGATGCTTATCTCCAGGTGAGAGGACATATTCTATAGTTTTCTCCCAAATTTTCCATTCAGTTTTGTGCTTATCAGGATGACGTCTCATATCTTCAAGCCAATCAATTGCAAAACAAAGGGAACCTCTACGTTCAGTTTTTTCACAATACTCATCAAATTTATTGTTAAAGTAGCGGCAAAAATCGATCGCGAGTTGGAAAAGCATTTCTTCTGAAACAGTCAACCCATCATGTTGTTTAAGGGGCGGGATTTTCATTCTGGCTTCGATAACTTCTTCAAAATAGTCTCCTGGGCCTGCAGGATCACCGCAAACAGTAGCAAAAACGAAATGATAGTTGTCATGCAAGTCATCTTTAATTTTGTCTTCTGCTGAAATTTGTTCTCGTTTTTCGGGATTAAGCTTTGCTGAGGTGATGAGGTTTTTCTCAACCATAAGTTCTTTTAAGAAATTTTGCCAAAAGTCCATTAAGAAAAATATGACGATTTGAAACCCTTTTTCCATTACAAATTGCCGTGTCATACTACTATTATCCTCGATCTATTGAATGAAATTAGACTATCATTTAGTCTCAATCATTTCAATTTTCAAGCGGAGGATAAGCTATGCTTAAACACGCTCACCAATTTTTCCTCCTTTTTGTACTAATTAGTTGTGTTGAATAAAGAGAAGCTTCAACTGAAGATTTAAGTTCAAAGGAGCACGCATATCTAGGCTAACAAGAGAGACTTATACTGCTTCCAGTCATAAGTTAGCTTCTTTGTTGTACTAAGCTAAGAAGCTTAAGCTTATGCCTTTTTGTTTTTCAAGATTTTGCTTTGAGTGGGGCTTGCCTAGGGAGTTATGCAACACACCTCGAATTAGGGATAGGCTGTTAAGGTAATTTAGTGAATGAATTTATGCAACAGCTTGCTACACGATGTTATAGTTGACTGAGTTTTTTCAGTCTTTCGATAATTTGAGTGGGATCTGTGATCTTTTCGTTTACAGCAAGGAGCCCACCTAATTTAAGCTATTCACCCATTTTCATCCCGTTTGGAACTCCTGCTTGGCGCAGTTGCTCTGAAGTGAGATAAGAGCTTTTCTATCGAAGCTGTATCCTCATCTCAAGATCGTTACATCTTGTTTTAAATTAGAACAGTAAAATACTATTTGACATCTAACAAATATGGAAGTCAACTATGCAGTACGAAATTTTCAAAACGATAGTCTTTGTTTTTCTATTTACCTTTTCTACTTATGCTATTTCTAGGGCATTATGGATGCTCGGGCTTAAAGGTAAAGTGCAAAGTTTTGGTAAATTATGGGGAGCTGTTTCTTTTCTACTAGGTGGGATAGGTTCTGCAATCGGTTTAATTATTTTAGCGAGACTATTTCTTTAGGAGTCAATATGAAGCTCTCAATGATGTTTTTTATTTTGTTAATCGGTTCTATATCCTCTTTATCTGCTAAGAATAACAATATTATCCGACAAGAGATGACTGAAAGGGATTTGTGTCATAAAGTTTTAGATTGTCTTTCTTTTGTTGATAGTGACTTTTCGACTGAAAAGGCTATTGATGACTTGTATAAAGCACGTTTGTTACTCGTAGAGCAAGGTTACAAAGTTCCATTTCTTTCAGAAATTTTTGAAAAAATTTTTGAGCGCACAGAGAGACAAGGAGTTTTTTTAGACAGAGATTTTATTGAGGGTTTTTATGAATTGATCTTGTTGAAGGAACAGGGGGAAGCTAGGGATATTAGTTATGATTCTCGATACTTACCCCGTCCTAAAATAATTTATGTGAAGAAAAAGAAAGATAATAACAAAGAAATTAAAGTTCCTGATGGGGTAGCGATAGGTTTTTGTAAGGCTTTGGCCGGTGGATTATTGTGTATCATTCCAAGCGGTATCACTCAAACGCTAGGAACAGGATTAATTTTATCCGGACTAAATGACATGATACAGCATGCAAATGATCCGATTAATGATGGATCGGGAAGCGGCTGGGAAAGTGACCTAAACCATCGGCAAAGAATAGGAACTGAAAATGCATCGTACGATTGAGCAGTGCAATTTATGCACCAGCTTGCTGCACGATTTTATAGTTGATTGAGTTCTTTGAGTTTTTCGATGATTTGGGTCGAGTCTGTGATCTTTTCGTTTACAGCAAGGCGCTCACCCAATTTCAGCAATTCACCCATTTTCACCCCGTTTGGAACTCCTGCTTGGCGCAGGTGATTCGAAGTGAGATAAGGGCTTTTATTTTGAATCCGCTGGATGGGGTCTTCGAGCATTTGCGCTCGGAGATGATGTTCTTGCAAAAAGTTTTGCCGCTCTTCTAATGGGAGGTGCGTGGCGTGAATCTTTAGGCAAGGTGGAAAAAATCGGTGGGCATAAAGACGGGCCCAGTCGTAATCGTCAGCGGAATTTTTAGTCAGGACGTTTTCAGCAGCGTGAAAAAAGCGGACGAATTCACGATCTTCATTGGAAAGCTTCAAGTAAGTGACAAGCTCGTCTTTTTCTTCCAGATTAACTCCTGGGAAAAGTTCGAAGATTTTTGAAATCACAGGGGCATCATCGGGAAAATAAGGAAGTGCTTGGAGGCGGCGTTGCACCTCTTCGATGGGGATGTTTTTTAAAAGAGGAAAAATGACGGGGAGGAGGTTAAGTCGATGGAGGGTGATGAGGGCGATGTCAAGATGGGGGTATGCAGCCATTTTGCAAAATTCATTCCAGACCCGTTCAATGGCAACAGCTGGAAAAAGGGCATCAGAGTGATCTAAAATGGCTTTTAGTGTCTCTGATTCGATTGAAAAATGAAACCGGCTTGCGTAGCGAACGGCACGAATCATGCGCAGTCGATCTTCTAAAAAGCGCTCGTGAGGATTTCCAATGGCGCGAATGACGCCTTTTTCAATATCTTTTTTTCCTTCGACGTAATCGATGATTTCTTGTTTTAGAGGATCATAGAACATGCCGTTAATGGTAAAATCGCGCCTTTCTGCGTCTTCCTTGTCATCGGCAGATTCGACACCAATGGGACGTCTTCCATCGCGGTACCCTTGGTCCTTGCGAAAGGTTGCAACTTCAAAATGGTGCCCCTCTTCCACAACAATCACGATGCCAAAGTTCACTCCAACAGGAATGGTTTTGGGGAAGATCCGCTGCACTTCTTCAACAGAGGCCTGTGTGGCAATGTCGATATCGTCCGATGTCCGATGCATGAGAAAATCTCGGACCCATCCCCCAGCAAAATAGGAGGTATAACCTTCTTCATACAGCTTTTTGACGATTTTAATTGCGATGTGAAACGTCGGCATTTTTCCTTTTCAAGAATCGGTCAATGAGGCATTTCGAAATATAACAGCTTTGGCAATTTAACCCTAGAGGATGACTGTGCGCTATGTTGGTTTTTTGATGCTTTCTTTAGCTATTGTACTTGGCGGGTGCGCAAGTCATGACATGGAAAAAGCCGAAAACGGACAGCGTCATTTACAAAATGTCAACTTGGTGAATGCGGATCTAGGGAATTTGGATTTGCAGAACGTCAATTTAAGTAATTCAAATCTAAGAAGTGCAAACTTAACCCAAACCAATCTATCGGGTGCCACCCTTATGAACGTCAACTTCCAAGGTGCTTTTTTACAAAAGGCCATTTTGACCAATACCAATTGTCAGGGAGCAGACTTTCTCAATACCAACTTGGAGTATGCGAATTTTCAGGGTGCAAATCTCACCCATGCGCGGTTCAATGGAGCGAATGTCATAAAGGCGGATTTTCGAGGAGTTACTGGGTTAACAGATACTCAAAAAGCCAATTTCAAGAGTAAGGGAGCAATCGTGGACTGATGCATTTAGTGGGTGTCGATATTGGCGGGACGAAGGTGTCAGTTTGTTTGGGGGATATGGAAGGAAATATCATTGAGCACAAGCGGGTGATGACAACGACCCTTGGGGACCCCACGAAAGGCCTTCCCAAAATTGTTGAACTGATTGGTCATCTTTTAAGAGACAATAACCTAGAAATTCACGAAATTAAAGCCATCGGCATGGCGGTGCCGGGGCCCATTTCCTACAAAAAGGGGATGATGCTCACTCCCCCCAATATGCCAACTTGGGTCAATGTTCCTGTTCGGGAATATTTTAGAGAAGCTCTTGAACGGCCCATTTTTCTCAATAATGATGCGAATGCAGGAGCACTAGCTGAGTGGGAGTTTGGAGCGGCAAAACATCTCGAAAATTTAGTCTACTTAACCATGAGTACCGGAATGGGAGGAGGGATCATCGCTCAGGGGAAATTGCTGCAGGGTGAAACCGACACAGCGGGCGAAGTGGGGCACTTTGTTTTAGATCCCAAAGGGCCTAAGTGTCCTTGCGGGCAACGAGGGTGCTTTGAAGTGTTTTGTGGAGGAGCCAATCTTGCTCATCGCATCCAAGAAGAAATCAAGCAAAAGAAGATTCAAACAGCGATTTTAGAGGCAGCAGAAGGGGAAATCGATAAAATAGACATGAAGTGCGTTGCAGCAGCAGTCAAAAAAGACGATAGCTATGCACTGGAAATCTGGGAAGGGTTCATAGAGCGTCTTGCTCAAGGCATTGGGATTTTGCTCATGACACTCAATCCCGATGCGATCATTTTAGGAACGATTGCATCTCATACACATGAATTAGTGATGGCGCCCCTTAAACGGGCTCTAGCTGAGTATGCGTGGACGATGCCGCTTGAATATTGTCGCATTGAAGAGAGTCAGCTCAGCGATCGGATCAGTAAGCTTGCACCACTTGCTCTCGCAATCGCAGGGTTAAGAAACGTAGAACCTCAAGAGTTCTAACGAGCTGCAGTCCCTTTGTTGAAGGTCAAATCTTCGCAGAGTATTTTTTGAGGGTCAAGGCTTTGATGAGCCTTCAATACATGGGGGAATTGCCCGAGCTTTGTGTCGTACAAAACGACTTGTGAAAGCCTAGGAAATTGAAGAATCTCTGGTGGAACAATCTCAATCTCAGAGCGAGAAAGATCTAGAAGGGTCACGACTTTTTGCTTGTTCCCCTTACTTAAGTATTCACGCATCTCAGCTGCAGTTTCAAAGTGTGGGAATTTGTATTGATCTTCGAGTTTTCCCCAAACTCTTGCAAGGTTACGATCCATGACATCAGGAGCAATTTCGTTAATCAGCTCCGCCATTTTAAGACAATGGCCGACCCCTTCTTCTGTTGTTCCGTCAAAATCAGGTGGTGCTAAAGTAAATGCACTTTTGGCCTTGATATATAAATCTTGGACATCATGTGAAAACCAGAAAGAAGATGCCATGGTGTCGTAAAGAGCGCTAAGGTTGGTAGCATCGAGGCGTTTGATATCAAAGTTTAAGGTGACGTTACTTGGATTGAAGTTTGTAATTTCAGGAGTAGGAAGGAAAGCCTGCATTTTTTTGAGTTCGCGAGATAGCTGTTCACCCTGGCTTGGGCTTTCAGAAGAAGACCAAACAAGATTTACCATTCCTGTCAAAAATTTTATTGCCATGATAACTAACCCCTGATGATTTAAGCATTCTCTAAACTTAAGCAGAGGTAATTATACTTCGCGTCCTATTTAGAAAACAATAGTATTAACAAAAAAAGGTGTTACCTAAATTTTTTACAATGAATGATATAGGGGGAAACCCATCTATGTGCTAGATGTTGTCCTCAAATCATACTGCGTGAAAGAGAGCTTACTAGGAGAAAAGTTTAAGGCGACCGATGGAGGAAGCCCTAAAGAGGGCCTCACGAAGCAGGGCAACGCAAAAAATTTCCCTAGAAAGAACTAAAGAACCGGGTAGTATTTGACGATACTATTTAAGAGGTACAAAGAAAGTTTTTTATCTCCTGCAGCCCCTTGAGGCTCTTTTTGGACGAGTATCAGATAAAGGTGCATCAGACTTCTCTGCTTTAGCTCCCTGCGCAGTAGATGTCCCTTTTGTGAAAGTCAAGTCTTCGCAATGTATCTTATTCAAATCTAGTTTTGAATGGGCGCTTAATATATGGGGGAATTGCCCAAGGTTTGTGTCGTACAAAATGACTTGTGAAAGATTGGGAAATTTAAGAATTTCAGGGGGGAGGATTTCAATATCAGAGCGAGAGAGATCAAGAAGAGTCACATCCAAGGTATGCTTCTCGTTTTCTAAATACTGGCGCATCTCATCTGTCGTTGTAAAGTGAGGGAACTGATATTGCGCTTCTAATTTTTTCCAAACCATTTTGAGATTTCGATCCATTGCATCAGGAGCAATCTTGTTAATCAGCTCAGCCATTTTGAGACAACGGCAGAGAGCCTCATTCTTTGTTCCCTTAAAATCTGGCGATACTAGAGTAAATGAGCCTTTATGCTCAACGTAAAGCTCTTGTACATCTCGAGAAAACCAGAAAGAAGAAGCCATGGTGTCGTAAAGAGAGCTGAGGTTCGTTGCATCTAGATGCTTAACATCGAATTTTAATGTGATGTTACCTGGGTTGAAGTTCTTCACTTCAGAAGTAGGAAGGAAGGTCTCCATTTTTTTTAATGATCTCCCAAGTTTATGGCCCAGGCTAGGTGGGCAGTCCTTACACTCTTGGGAAGATGCTCCTGAAGGAGCGTCTTCCGTAGCTTGTGGAGGAGTGGGCTTAGACCATAGATTTGAAAAGGCTCCAATTACCGAATGCATAATTCCCTCACTGTCATTTCTTATTTATATTTGTTGTAAAGAACGCAAGTTAATCCAATTGCCCCTAGCATTCCTAGTGTCGTAAGACCAATAGTTAGCCAGGAAGGGCCTTCGGTTTCACTCTTTTTCACTTCGGCTTTTGGAATGAAGTTGATCGCTTCTTGATAAATCGAATCCTCAATTGTAACAGCGACTTTCCCCATCTGGTCTGAAAGGGTCCAAAGAGCGTCATATGTCTCTTCTGCAAAGCTTCCCGAACGTGGGTCGACTAAGAAAACGTTGAAAGCAGTTCTGCAACCACTTGGCGATCACTCATAGAAAATTTGTGAAGATCTTCAAGTGTGAGGTCTGAGTAATTTTCTTGGACTTTAAGTAACGGATGCGTTTTTTCATCATCGATGCGACATTTGATATTCGATAAGGTCATACTGAGCTCTTCTAGTGCCTGGATTTGATGCCCAGATAGAACTTCTCTGCGAGGATCAACACTTGTTGTCATATACATATCTGCAATGCGGTTGAAATTGAATTTGATCGAGATTTTTGCTGTTCTAAGACGTCTTGCTTCCGGAGTGACTTTTAGCAGTTCGGTTTGAATGGTCTTTTTATGTTTGTAGGGAGTTTTCCCAATATAAAGCTCACTGCTGGCCATTTTTCTCAGCAATGTAATGATCTCTTTTCGCGCTTCAGGGTTGCTATCGATTTTGTCTAAAACCTGCCTTTTGACTCCTGCGGTTGCGGTATCAGGGATGTGCCCATTTTTTTCTAAAAGGGCGACAAAATGACTTGCTAATTGCTCATTCGTAAGAGTAAAGGCCCGAGTCACAAGCTCTTTTGAACCCGTGATAAAATCGACATTGCCTGTATTTGCTAGTGTAAAGAGAGACTTATGTGTTGCTGAAAGTTTGTCTAAGTACTGATCCATGCGAATCATCAGATAATCTGCTGTTTCCATGTCAATTCCCATCTCAGCAAGTGCGGGTGCGATTTCTGTTTTCATCAAACTATGAATATCTCTCATGAGACTGTCATTTTTTGTATCGACAAGCATGAAAAAATCGACATCTGTTCCTGCAGATCCAACCTCTCTCATGAAAAGTCGGTTAAATCCAAAGATAGAAACAACCTCATCGAATGGGCGCGTTTCTCCATGTTTTTCGAGTAGCAGCTCAATCTTAGGCCGAGCGGCTCGAATGAACATGTCATGTCCAGCATCTTTACGAATTTGCATGAATCTTTGGCTTCCACCTACTCGAGCATCTACCCGGTTCCCGTCAAACATTCTGTTGACAGTCTCTAGGTCCGTGCCAAGTGAATGAAAATAACTCCTCGCAACTTGGTCTGTTGCTGTAGGCAATGAGTGATCCATTTCAGAGATTGCAAGAGAACCCATCTCTCGCTCAACTAATTTACCTGTTGAATGTTGACCGGTAGTTAGTTGCTCTCCGAATAGAAAGTCTAGTTTTTCCTGTTCTACTGGTTTATGAGTAGGGTGTCCTATTTCAACTCTTTCTTTATTAGATACTTCCGTTAAAGTAGCCATGATTCCTTTCTAACTCCCAAAATATTTTTCATATGAAGTTACTATTATAAAATATTTAATATTAATTTAAAACTATTATGTAAGTTGCTTAATATAAGTTATTAGTGGGTTTAAAATGGTTTTAAGTTATTGTTTGTGAATAACTTAAAAAACTATAAAGATAAAATTTTAATTAATATTTACTAAATTTTTTATTAAACTAAATTAAATTTTCATTTATAATAATTGTAGTTTTTAATAAAAACGACTTGCAAAGCAAGTTTTGGGAGTAAAACGGGGAAATGAGAAGGAGTAGGAAGGAATGACAAGTCATACCCATGGCGTGTCTGGAAGAGAGTTACATCTTATCAGTGCGCAAAGTCAAAATGACCGCGCGATGGTCGCGGCAAACAAATCTGAAAATCCATTAATAGTTGTTGTTGTAAAGCAGGCTTTAAAAGAGGTCATGGAAGAGATCTTATTAGATCCTAAACAACAGGAAAACTTTAATGAGCTGCTTATGGAAAAAACTGTGGATATCATTAGCGATATCCCTGATGCCAAAACGAGAAAGACGCTTCTTGGGCAGGTTGCCAAGATTGGTGAAGCTGTCATGCGCTATAATGTGATCCAAACAAAAGGTGTCGATGTAAGGCTACCTCTAAGGAAACGTCCAGAACATTTTGTATTCTATGATACTGGAGAGAAAGTGCCTCAATGTGTTGTTAAGTTTGATCGAGAAGCAAAGCATACGATTCCGCTTAGCGCGTATCTCGATGCGCGCATCTCAGGGCCAATTCAGGAGTTGATTCTTGATAGAAAGACGCCTATTGACCTGTTTGTGGGGCCAATAGATGACATGCAATCTTACTATTTTCATAGTAAAGGGCAGTTTGAGCTAAAATATACTCTCAATACAAGAAGCTCTACGAAGTATTTCCTTTTTGAAGACCAAAAAGGTAATCAAAAAGTTGTCATTGCCGGGATTTCAAACGAATCAAAGTTTACTCATACGCTACTCCAACTTAAAGCCGTCGGTGTTGATTTAGACAAAAGAGTTTCTGTACGAGGAAATATTGAATTTTGTGCTAGAGTCTTGCAGGACAAACTCTATGATAAATTCCAAGCAGCAGTTGGCGAAAAACCCATTGCTCTTGCTGTGATGGGAAATCGTTCAGGAATGGTACTTGAAGTCGCTGAGCGTTTGTATCCAGAACAGATGAAAGGTCCTTTCTTAACTGCGGATGCAAGAGAGGAAGTAGCTGTAGGGTTGCTTAAGGAATACAATAATTACAAAGAAGCGAATATCGATGGAATCTTTAAATTCTCAACAATTGATGTGGAGATAAGTGGAGAGACTCAGACTTTAGTTTCTTTCCGTATGCCAAATGGAGATCTTTCTCGCATTGCAACGCGACTTATTTTAGATAAGCATGAAGTCGGAGGCTTTGTGATGGTGGGTGCTGGAGGCTCTCTCAAAAAAGGTTCTCCTGTTGGAAGTTACCAGGTCACAACAACATCACAGCTTGCTGGGAGAAAACCTGTAGCCATTGATGAAGAAAGAGTCATGCCTCTTAGCTTCTGCCAACGAGATTTTTGCTCGCTGAGCAATACCAATGTCACAGTTCTTTCACCTTTGGTTGAAACGGCTGAGTGGTTAGACGATGTTAGAGAAAGAGTTCAATCGGTTGACGTAGAAACGTATTTCATTATGGAAGCCTTGTCAACTGCTTTGAAAGCTGAATCATGTAAAACAATGGTCATTCCTGGTGTATTTATTTCAGACGAAGTGGGTGGAGATCATCCTCTCACAGAAAAAATTGACCCAAAGAATGCATGGGTACAATTACCGATGCTTCTTAAGCAGTCTTTGACTCACTTTGATGTTAAAGATAGACGTCCAAAAGTTGAAGAAGTTGTAGAGGATATACCTGAAGTAATAGACAGGCAACCAGATCGTAATGCAGTTGTAACAACCACAGACTCAACGCCACGAGAAGATACAGGCTGGAGTATTGGAAGCGTTCTCAAAACTGTTGCCATTGGCTCGCTTATCTTTGCAGGTGGTGTTTTTGTCGGGAAAATGCTTAGCAAAGCCAAATAATAACCTCTGCTCATAATTTTAAACATGCAACCCACAAAACCTAGTGGGTTGCATTTTTTTTAGGGGATGTAGAAACGTAAGAGTTCTAAGTCGTCTTCCGGCTCAATTGTTAACGAACTAAGCTCTGCGGGAAGTAGGCAAGTCGTTCCCATTTCAATCGGTTGAGTTCCTCCGTCCCATTTCAAAGTGCCATTTCCTGCGCGAAAAAAGAGAATTTCAAATTGGTCTAAGCAGGGCCAGCTGATTTCAGCTTGAATAGCCCACTTTTCGACTTCAAAATGTGACGCACTCAGCAAATTCCACTGCTTATGCGAAGGGGTCTCTTCAAGCAGTTTTGGGGTTAAGCGTGGATCGATAACATCATCGTAATGGATCACTCGACGCGCCTTGTCGAGGTGAAGTTCGCGAGGGTTCCCTTCGCTATCAACGCGATCCCAGTCATAGACCCGATAGGTCGTGTTGGAGTTTTGCTGGATTTCAAGGACAAAACATCCTTTTCCAATGGCGTGCAAGCGTCCGCCTGGAATGAAGATCATGTCTCCTTTCTCAACGGGGATCGTATGCATCATGGCAAGAATATCTCGAGTCGCAAGCTTCCGGTCGACGATTTCTTGGGGGTAGTGATCATTGAATCCTGCATAGATCACAGCATCTTCTGTGGCGTCGAGAACGTACCAAGCTTCGGTCTTTGCCTCTCCTCCATAGGTTTTTGCTCGTTCATCATCGGGGTGGACTTGGATGCTGAGATTGTCATGAGCATCAATAAGTTTAAGGAGAAGGGGAAACTGGTCGGCTTGGTGGGCCTCTCCGAGTAGAGCTTTGGCGTGAGATTGAACGATATCGTGGAGGGTTTTGCCTTTGAGGGAGCCGTTTGTGACGATGCTCATTCCGTCAGACCGGTCTGAAACTTCCCACGACTCTGCATAGACGCCATCTGGTTCACTTCTATTGAATTCGGTGAGGATCCGGGTTCCTCCCCAGAGATAATCTTTATAGACGGGCTTAAAAAAAAGAGGATAAAGAGAGCTCATGAACCTATCCCATTATTTTAAAGTGATGGTTTTTGAGCGATTTTTTTTCGAATTCTAGTGGCTTTTCGACGCACATACTTGAGAAAGTTGGGCTAGGAAAGCCACTAGAATTTGGGAAAAAAGAGACGAAAAGCATGGTTTCAAAGTAGTGGGATAGGTTCATCCCCCGTATACTAACTGAATAGTTGGAAAGAGAAAAAGGGAAATCGCACTGAGGCATTGATTTCCCTTCCAATGCGTGTTTACCGACTTGCAATGCGGTTGTGCACGATTGCAAAACAGCAGCCGATAAGGCCTCCGAAGAAGAATCCCCAGATGCCACCGACAACTCCGCCGACAAACGAAGATCGATAACCTGTATAGATTGACGACATCACATCGACAAAGGTATATCCCCATCCAGTCATCGAGATCCATCCAGTGAGGAGAATAGCTAATCCCCAAACGATCCCGAAAGCAAGCCCGGTGCACTTTGGGCAGAACCGTGGGCGACTTGATTTTGGCACGCTTTTCATTGTGTTACTCCTAATAAATAACCAGGTTTCATGAAACATAAGTTGCTTCAAATTCCTACATGTAAGATTTCGAATTATTTTTCAAATTTTTTTTTGATTGAGCCGTTTAAATAGATTGATTTAAAAAGAAATGTTGCTTTAAGTTTTTCCTTTATTTTTCAAAGTGGAGTGACATATGAGAACTGCGAAAACATGGGGGATTCTTCTCCTTGTCTGCCTATTTTCGGGACTGAAAGTGCATGCTGAGGTAGAGATTAAAATGACTCAGCTTCAAGATGATAAAAATGAAATGACCTTGCATTTCCCTCGCTACTTTGAAGAAAGTGAGATGCAGCTCAATCAGCTGCTCTATCGCATTATCGTATCGCAGCTTCCCTCCAAGAGGCAAGAGACCTTCTCGTTTGTTCAAAAGGACAATGCCCTATATTTTTCAGGGGCCCCCCAAGATATGAGCCAGCTTTATAAGCGCGTGCTCGATATCATGTCAGTGGGAATCAGTGAGGAGGAGTTTTCAATCCATAAGGAAGGGTACCTCTTAACTGACGAAGCAGCCCAATGGATCAAATATGAGGATTTGAGTGAATGGATAGAGCTAGCAAGTGTGATTGCGAATTTTGCTGCTGATTCCTACTTAAATGCTTTTCCTCAAGAATCCGATCTTGCCTTCACTCGAACGGAGCTAGGGGAGGAGGAGCCTCGCCTGATGTTTGTACATGATCAAGGGACGCACCACTTCTATGCCCTCCGTTTGACGAGCGATGATTGTCATAATATCTCTAAGCTGATCAAAAATATGGCAGACTTGAACCTCTGGGAACTTCTAAAGAAGTCCAAGGACATGAAAAAACTCGGACGAAAAATCGAACCAGTCCACCCTATGCGTTTTTTGGGCTACATTTTTTCAACTCATGAGCTCAAAAAAAGAATGCCTAAAATTAAAGATAGTCATTTTAAATGGGTGAAATTTACAGAAGGGCTTTGTGATCGTTTATCGAAAGAAGCTCGGCACGACAATCTCAATCGGTTCATTCCTGGATTTGCCCAAACAGTTGGCTGCTCAGAGGGCATTATCGAGGATTTTGTCAGACGACACGACTGGTATGGGATGCTCGATTACCTGATGTAAAATCTTTAATTACCAGCTGGGCAAACTTTTATTTTAATGTGATTTCAGGTATGATCTTTTCACCTTAAAACTGGAGAGGATTATGCCACTTGATTTTTCAGGTCTTACGACATTTTCGTCTTTTCGTCCTTCGCGAAGTCTTATTGACGCATCCCTTGATGAAAAAGCGAGTAGAGATGCTCTTTTGGAGGCAATGCAGCCCCTTACAGTTTATGATTCCTCTGTCACAACATTTGACGACTGCTCAACCTTTGTCAACACGTATGATCGAGATGAAGAGAGCGCTCAAGATATCGAAGCTTTTGAACGGGAGCGGACTCACTACCTCAAGGATGTTATAGCTTATTCAAGATCAAGGTTTTACTCCGAAGAAAATGCGGAGCAAAAACTCTTTGAGCTTGCAAAGAAGGAGCTCCGAGCTATCGACCCTAGTCTTGTCGGAGAAAGTCGCTACGACGAGAGCGAAAACCTGGCTCTTAAAGTTTACAAAACCGTTCTGTGTTTTTTTTGGGGTCAGCTCTATATGTGGTGCTTTACCGAGGCAATTCGGACTTGGGCGGGTCGGCATGACATTCTCAAATGGGGAGCGAGCCAAAATCCCAAAGGATTAGAGCTGCCACCGATACCGTCTCTAGAGTTCAAGGAACATGAAGGGAAGGATCCACGAGATATTTTAATCGACCATGTCTGTATTCATCAGCTCGGATTCGAAGAAGAAGTGAGAGAGAACTTACAAGCCCTATTTAAGCTTTTTCCTGGAGAGATCAAAAAATTCAACTTCTCTCCAAAAACCAAGAAGTTTTCCCTTGTGCTCAATGACAGTTGGAAAGTTAGTCCCGATTGGCAAAAGCTCAGAGAGCGGTTTCCTAAAATTCCCGAAAAAAAGGGCTTTAAGGGGGTCCATGTGGACTTATGTGATGCGTCTATTCTTGTTGGAAAGGTTCTCGAAGGCGAAGTCGTTCAAGAAGAAGATCGGACCTGTCTAGAGTTTAAGTCAGATGCCGTTAAAGCAACCGTTCCAGCAACTTTTAATGGGGCTCACCTTGATTTCCATATTGATATCCTTCAATGGGGACGAAGAGAAGACGGTTCGATGACAATTAAAATAGACGTCAGCACTGGCTCAAGTTGGTTTGTCGATCAAGCTGTTAAAGTGATTGTTGTGGCGTTTTCTACAGCTAAGCTTGGCCAAGCAACCCACACCCCCATCTTACCTCCAGAATCGAAGTCAATCCCTATTTTTAATTCACGGCAATTAGAAAGAACTAAAGATATTATTAAGTGGGAAAAGGTTTAATTAAAATAAGATTTATTATTTCTATTATTCTTATTATGTATTATAGTTAGCAAAATTAATTATTAATGCAGGGGAAAGAAGTGAGTGGAATAGATTTTATCCGCTTAAGTTGGATCTATGCACCTCGAATGAAGTTAGAGGAAGCTAAAGGCGATGAAAAGCAGAAGCTAGAGGAACTCTTGAGTTCGATGGAATCGCTTCAAGAGCAAAACGATTCTAATATTGATTTTACAAATTGTTGCGAGTTTGCAAATCAAGATCAATTTACAGATTCTACCGCTCTAAAAAAGGCTTGTCAGTTTGAGCGATGTCGTCGTGTCTACATGCTACGTGTTCTAAGTTTTGCGCGTGCATTATTTGGCAATGATTTTAATCGAGAAGAAAAGTTCTACAACCATGTGAAACAGCAATTACGCATCATGGATCCCGATCTCATCGGAGAAAGTCGTTACTTTGAGAATGACTGGACGATTACCAAGATTTGCAAAGCTGCATTTTACTTTATTTCAAGGCAGTTTTACAGCTGGACGACGGATGAGATTACGATCTGGAAAATGCGCTATGAAATTTTGGAATGGGCAGCCACGCAAAACCCACATACTGTGATCTACCCTAGAACGCGTGAAGAGAGTGTAGAAGAAATAGCAAAAACTCGTTTTATTCCCAAAACTGTGTCTGATCAGCTCATCCGAGATGTATTTATAAGAGCGCTTGGATTCCAAGAAGAAGATATCGAATCACTTCAAGGTGTCTTAGAGCTGCTTCCCGGAGAGATGAAAACTGCTAGCTATAACCCAAAGACAGGTGAAGCTCAGTTTGCTTTAGATCAAAAGTGGATCGGACGTCCAAATTGGGCGAAGCTTGAAAAAAGCTCTAAAAATCCAATACCTGAAGTTATCGCGCCGATCAGCATGCTTATTGAAGATATGCAAAAGTCTGGAACGCCCATTCCAAACGCCTTAAAAGCAGTTGGAAATCGTTTAGCAATTGTTCCAAAAGGCGCGCGAATAGAAATTGCTCAGACAGTGAAAGGAACTGTTGAAAAAGATTCAGAAGGAACGACGTTGAAGATCCAAGAAGGATCGATGCGGTTTGTCATTCCTGCCCGTTTTGGTTTGTTTAGCCCAGACATATATGTCGATGTTCAGGAGCTCAGGAGGCTATCTAACGGGAGTCTGAAAATGACAATTAAGCCTGGAGCTTCAACAGGATTTGACACGACCATCAAGGGAATTGTTGCAGCCATCACCAAAATTGCTTTCGGAGAAAGTTCTACAACGATCACTTCCCCTCCAGAAGGAGAGGGGGATATGAGACTGCCTGATGCAAGTGAATTGAAAGAGATCCGAAAAGACGTCTTTGATAACTTTCAATGGGGCTCTTAGGCTAAAGAAGAGGAAGCAGACTCGGGCATGAAGTAAGAACTACAAAAGTCTGCAAAAGTTTCTGGGGTGATGAATTGCGCCCCTTTCTTTTCTTGCAGATAGTGAGCATTTCCTCGCTCCCAGATTGGCATTCCACTGCCTAATTTTTCTTTATCGAGAGTGCCTTTGATTTCCGAGTGAATCCAAATTTGTCCTTGGGCCACTGACAGTAGCTCCATTGAGGTGAGCCCTCCTGATCGAGTGAAGGTTGCATCACTTCGGTAATAAAGTGGAGCGATCACTTCGTCCCCTTGGAAGCACATGGGAATGATGTTGAGATATTCAGGATAATCCGTAAATTTTTGGATGGCGTCATGGACACGACGCAGCAGACTATTTCGATGTTCTGCTTCATGATTGCAGAAAACAAATAGTAAGTGGCGGAAACCACGGTCGCCAGCCTTGTTAGCCATCTCAATAAAGCTTTTCACATATTTAATGGTTGCTTCTTCTGTCGGCTGACTTCCGAGGAGAATTGTCGAGACTTTATCCGTCGGCTCAATTGTAAGTGCAACTTTATCGCGGAAAATTTCAGCATGGAGATTGCCCCGCTTGATCGTGTCAGCTATGAGGAACTTCTCGATGTAGTTCTTCACTTTGATTTCAATTTTCATCCGATCTGTTGGAGTGTCGAGCTTTTGTCGAAATTTTTCAAACGCGGCTCGAAGAGGAAAGTCTTCGTAGAGGACTTCACTTTCTTGGAGCTTGCAATTTTTCTGCCAAAAAGCATCTGATGTTTGGTCGGCACTGAGCAGAGGTGTTGTAGAGACAAGGCGTAAAAGGCTGCGGTCTTTTTGAGATAGTATTTTGATAGGCTTGAAAAAATGAATCACTTTTTCTGTGGGAAGTTCAGTAATGACTTTTTCAAGTTTGAGTTTTTTCCCAGTGAAACGACTTGCGACCTTGAGGGCCTTAATGATAGAGGAAGTGCCCATGGGCTGAGTGTCGATCACTCGGTCGACATCTTCACGGAGAATGGTTGTCAAAGCTTTCGTGAAAATGCGTATCCAAAAAAGAACGTCTGCAACGGGGATGTTTTTAGAAAAAAAGCTGAGCATATGCAAATTTCCCCTTTTCTGGGAAAAATTCCACATGTGGACAAACCATTTACCAAAATGACGTCCAAGCCAATCGGTGAAAATATCCTTTTGGATGATTTCGAGGTCTGGATCCTCTGAAAGAGCTTTTACAGCTTTGGCTTTTGCAGCTTGAATATGGCCACCACCACCAGAAGAGGTGATGAGTAGTAACTTTTTAGGCTTATTATCTGTTTTTCCGGCCATAACCTCGAACTCAGAATTTCCCTAAACCACTTGGTATTAGGAGGTCGGTTTTACCTACACGCTCTTAACCCGGATCGTAGAAAAATTAGCAAATAATTTAAATCATTTTTATTCTTTCATCGAAAGAAGAAACTCTGCATTGTTGCTTGTTTTCTTCAGTCGGTTCAAGAGTAAGTTCATTGCATCTAGCGGAGTTAGATCTGCTAAAGCTTGACGCAGTAGATAAATTTTTTCAAGTTCTTCCGGATGATAAAGAAGTTCTTCTTTACGCGTTCCACTTTTCACAACATCGATTGCAGGGAAAGTGCGTCTTTCAGCTAGGCGTCTATCAAGAACCAGTTCCATATTACCGGTTCCCTTAAATTCTTCGTAAATGACTTCATCCATTCGGGATCCGGTTTCAATCAAGGCTGTTGCAATGATTGTTAAGGAGCCGCCATGTTCAATGTTACGAGCCGCACCAAAGAATCTTTTCGGTTTATGGAGAGAGTGAGCGTCGACACCTCCTGTGAGGATTTTACCGGAGTGAGGTTGGACGGTGTTATAAGCACGGGCTAAGCGAGTGATCGAGTCAAGTAGGATGACAACATCTTGCCCATACTCGACAAGGCAGCGAGCCTTTTCTAAGGCCATTTCAGCAACTTGAATATGTCTTTCTGGGGGTTCGTCAAAGGTAGAAGAAACCACTTCTCCTTTTACCATGCGTTTCATGTCTGTCACTTCCTCAGGACGCTCGTCAATTCCCAAAACAATCAGAACAACTTCTGGGTGGTTTCTTGCGATTGAGTTAGCAATATTTTGCATGAGGATCGTTTTTCCCGACTTTGGGGGAGCTACGATCAGGGCGCGTTGACCTTTTCCGATGGGGGCGGTTAAGTCGAGTACGCGCATGGCGAGCTTCTCCTTATCAGTCTCCATCACGATCCGCTCTGTTGGGAAAAGGGGAGTTAAGTTTCCAAAAAAGATCCGTTCTTTTGCTTTTTCAGGAGGGTGGCTGTTAATACGGTCAACTTTAAGAAGGGCAAAGTACTTTTCTTTTTCTTTGGGAGAGCGAATCGTTCCATAAACAGTGTCTCCCTTTTTGAGATCAAAGCGTCGAATTTGAGCAGGAGAAACATAGATGTCTTCAGCAGAAGGAAGGTAGTTGTAGTTAGGAGAACGTAAAAATCCAAATCCGTCGGGAAGAACTTCTAAAACACCTTCTCCAACAAGCGTTTCGTCGGGGCTGGCTGATTTCAATTTAACGATTTCGAAAACCATCTGCGACTTCGTGAGCTGACTCGTGTTTTCTAGTCCAATCGTTTTGGCATACTTGTTCAACTCTTCGATGTTCATGCGCTGGAGATCAGCGATCTTAGTAATGGTGTGTTCTTTATTGCTTTTGGGGGGGTGTTGTGGTTGTTGTGCTTTAGGACTTTTAGGTGATTGTTGGTGATGTGATTCTTTGGGTTGACGAGGGCGAGGAGGAGGAGTTTTTTTCTCAGGTTTCTCTTTAACAGTTTTTGGTCCTGTTTGGCTATCTTCGTTCATTACAAGTTTTGCTCCTTAAATCAAGGTGTGGATGAATTCTTTAACTTGGTTTTCTAGATGGGCAATGTCCCCATCGTTTGTTATGGTAAAATCCGCCAGCTCCGCTTTTTTTTGAATATCCCATTGTCTTTTCATGCGTCTGTCGTATTCCTGTTTGGAAAAGCCGGCTGCAATAAAACGCTCTTTTGCTGTTTTCTCATCGCTGATAATGGCCAAGATAAGATCGAACTCTTTTTCTTTACCGATTTCTTGAATGAGAGGCACTTCTGCAACAAAGCAACAGTAGCGTTTATCATGTTCTACCTGTCGGTACTCTTCCTCTATCTTTGAAAGTAGTAGAGGGTGGAGTAAGTTTTCTAATTTTTGAAGCTTTTCAGGATCTGAAAAAACCAGAGAGGCCACTTTTGTTCGGTCAATCTTATCGCCACTCAAAATGTCTGGACCAAGTAGGTCAATCACATGACGTTTGCACTCTGCATTTTTTTCTAATAACTGATGGATGATATCATCAGCACTGACCTGATAAGCTCCGTGCTTTTTTAGAAGGCGGCAAACGGTGGTCTTGCCTGAAGCAATGCCGCCAGTTACTGCTATTTTTCTTAAGCTTAGCATTCTCCCCAATTTTTGCCAATTTCAATGTTAACCCTTAAGGGAATAGAGAGCTGCACGATATTTTCCATTGTCTGATGGACGAGCGGTTCTACCTGAGCAATCCGGCCTTCGGGCAGCTCAAAAATCAATTCATCGTGAATCTGAAGAATCATTTGAACTTCAGGGTCGTCTTTCAGCTCATCGTGCAATTTGATCATGGCGATTTTAATGATGTCGGCTTGGCTTCCCTGCAGTGGAGTGTTGACGGCGAGGCGCTCTGCAGCTGCGCGAATCATGCCGTTTGTGCTGTGGATTTCAGGGATCATCCGCCTGCGTCCCATCATTGTTGTTGCCATGCCCGTTTTACGGGTTTTTTCTTTACAGGTTTCGAGAAAAGCTTTCACCTGCGGGTATTTTTCAAAGTACAATTTAATAAATCGGGAAGCTTCTTTGAGCTCCATTCCCAGTTCTTGCGACAAACCAAAAGCTTGCTGCCCATAAATGATGCCAAAATTCACAGCTTTAGCTTGAGAACGCATTTCTTTGGTGACCTTTTCGATGGGAACGTCAAAAACAGCGGCTGCCGTGGATGCGTGAATGTCTTCGTTTTTTTGGAACGCTTCGATCAGTTTTGGGTCTTGACTCATGTGTGCAAGCAGGCGCAGTTCAATTTGAGAGTAGTCAGCTGAGAGATAGCGCCTATTTTCTGGATCTGGGCGAAAGGCTTCGCGAATTTTGCGTCCTTCTTCTGATCGGATGGGAATGTTTTGTAAATTGGGGTCTTGGCAAGAAAGACGTCCGGTTGCAGTCACGGTTTGCATAAAGGTGCAATGGATCCGTTTTGTCGTTTCATTCACTTGAAGAGGAAGTGTGTCGGCATAAGTGGAGCGCAACTTTTCTAAACCACGAAACGCGAGAATTTTCGAGGCAATGGGGTAATCGTATTGCAAGTTTTCGAGGATTTCTGCGCGCGTGCTCCGTTTTTTTTGACCCGTAGGAATCTGCAACTTATCAAAGAGAATCTCACTGAGTTGCTTGGGAGATTTGATGTTAAACTCTTCGCCTGCTAAGTCGTAAATTTCTTTTTCGATCTGGGAGATTTTTTTCGTGAGTGTGGCAGACATGGTCTTCAGTTTTTCGCCATCGAGAAACATGCCTGTGCGTTCCATTGAAATGAGAACAGGGATAAGAGGTTGCTCAATGTCATAGAGAATGGGGGCTAAAGACTCACTTTTAATTTCGGTTTCGAACAGTTCTTTTAGACGGAAGGTGTAATCGACATCTTCACAGCAATAAGGTCCCACTTCTTCGATTGGGACATCTTGCATCGACTTTTGCTTTTTTCCCGTTCCAATGAGGTCTTTAATGGGGGTCTTGATTTTGCCAAATTTTTCCAAACTCAGTTGATCGAGCCCATGCCGGTTGTTTTGAGGGTTGAGTAAGTAAGAGGCAACCATGGTATCAAATGCAATTTTTGGCAGTGCAATTCCATGATTAAGTAAAATATGCAAGTCGTACTTGATGTTGTGTCCAACAAATCCGATCTCGGGGTTTTCAAACAGAGGTCGGATTTTTTGTAAAACAGTCTCTAACCCGAGTTTTCCATTGGTAGAGATGTACCAAGCTTTTCCTTTTTCAATACAAAAACCAATGCCAACAAGGCGGGCTTTCATTGGCTGCAATTCTGTTGTCTCTGTGTCAAAGACGATGGTTTTTTCTGATGAAAGGCGAGAAACAAGCTTATCAAGTTCCTCATGCTCGTCGACAATGATGTAGTCTGTTGGTTCTTCTGGCACTTCTGTGGTTTCTTCTGCGCCAAGTTCTTTGAGCAGCGTTGAAAAGTTCATGTCTTGGTAGAGGGCTGTGAGCGGCTCAAGGTCTGGGTCTTTCAACTTGTAGCTTTTTGCATCTTTGGGGAAAGGAACGTCTAAAATGAGCTCAGCGAGTTGGCGGCTGAGTAGAGCATCATCTCTGTGCTCACGGATTTTTTCTGCTCTTTTTTGATTCTTCATACTATCGAGGCTTGTGAGAATCTTATCGAGCGTTCCATATTCTTGCAGGAGGGAAGACGCTGTTTTAGGACCAAATCCTGGAATTCCTGGGATGTTATCTGAGGCGTCGCCCATGATGGCCAAGTAGTCGACAATTTGCTCGGGCTTCACTCCGTAAATATCTTCGACTTTTGCCCGATCAATCAGTAAATTATCTTTGTGAGTATGTATCATGAAGACTTGATCAGAGACGAGCTGCGCGAGGTCTTTGTCGCTCGAGCAGATGAACACTTTAGCCTGATTGCTTTCTGCCCATTTTGCGACGGCCCCTATCAAATCATCGGCTTCAACGCCTTCTTCAGATAGATAAGGAATTCCCGCCAACTTGCAAAATTCAAGAGCAAGTTCAAGTTGCGGCACGAGATCTTCAGGCATTCCTGTCCGGTTGCTTTTATAATGCTCATACATCTCGACTCGGGATTGCTTATTGTTTGGCCCGTCAAAAATGGCAACGAGATGCTCAGGTCCGAAATCTTTGATAATTTTTTGAACAGATCGAATGAAGCCGTACAAGGCGCCGGTCGATTCGCCCCGCTTATTCGTCATGTTTCGAATGGCATAATAAGAGCGGAAAAGAAACGAAACGGCGTCGAGCAGATAGATGTTTTTCATCTTGACTAATTGGTTGTCAAAGCCGGGGAGTAAAGATACAGGGGACGATTCATCCATTCTGATTTAAAAGCTGGGCTAAGTTGAATTTCGTGCTTAATTTTTCCTGAAAAGAGGGGTGATTGACCTTCAATAAGATCCGATAATATCGGATGAGGAACTTTAAGTTCAACGACTTGATATGAGCTGTCAATTTTAGCTTGATTCACAAGTTCAGAGAGGGCTGAGTTATAGGAAGAATTGCCGTCGTCGACGTATCCAAGTTCTTGAGCCTTAATAGGGTCAAACACTTGCGCGCCATACTCGTTGATCAATTTTTGTTTATTGATTTTGGGACGGTTTTTGGAAACAATGTTAGTGAAGCGCTCGTAATCGTAAGTTAAAATGGCTTTAAGAGAATCATCTTCACCTGGCTTCCAAGGGCGATAAGGCGAAAGCATGTCTTTATCTTTACCTTCAGTCAAGGTTACTTGAGAGACACCATACTTTTCCATGAGTCCTGATACATTAAAGTTGGGCCCCATGATCACTCCAACAGAACCAATGATCCCGGTAGGGTTGGATAAAATTTTGTCAGCGCTACAAGCGATATACATCGCACCTGATGCACACATTCCATCAACATATGCATAAATGGGCACTTTGTACTTTTGTTTGTATTCGACTAAGGACATGTACATGTTGTTTGCATCATCAACTGTTCCACCAGGACTGTTGATATGCAAAAGAATCGCTTTGACACGGTTGTGCTTCAATGCGCCTTCACGAGAGTCGAGAAGTTGAGTCTGAAGAAGTTTGGCATTCAGATCTCGCGTTCCAATTTCCCCATGAATATTGATGCGCAAAATTGCAGGAGATGATTCGGGTAGAAGAGAGCGATTTCCATCAGCATCAGCAGCAATGATCATTGTTGTTTTGTCAGAAACCATCGCAGGCTTAGAAGCAAAGACAAATATAACTCCTATGATGATGAGACCGATTAAAATACCAAACATTCCAGATAGCGAATTGCAAAATGTTCGTAGTGCAGAAATAAAAATCGATTCACGTGTGACGTTCATAATAGGTGATCCTCATCATAGTAATTCTTGTTTCAGACGATCTTAACCGAAAGAGATTTGTTTTGTAAACTTTCTCCTTGATATTCGATATTTTTTACAAGTTAGAGTTCTGGTTACAAATATGTGGCGATGCGATTCAGCCAGCCGGAAATCCAACGGGCTTCATTGCGTTCGGGGGGTGCATTTTGAACACGGGTTTCTAGGACTTTTTTTGCAGCAGATGCAAAGTCTTCGATTGGAGACTGCGAAGTAGAAGGTATGAGAAGAAGAACTTGAAGTAGTCCCCAGCCTTGGCCTTGATATTGCTCTTCAGGAGCAGTTCCTGATCCCTTGAAGTTGAGGTAGTCGATCATTGCATAAAGTCCCTTTGCGCTTTTGGATAGGGTTTCAAATGCTTGCGCAATGTGATCTTTGGAATTTTTAGGGCAGAGTTTTAGGATTTCTACAATTGCAGAGTCCAACCTTTGAGCAATGAAAGTTGCTTGCAGGTGACGAGTTTCGTAGAGGAATGCGCGCAGCTCTTTCATTTCGGACGAGTGGATGTTTTGGTAAAAGTTTTCACGTGAGTCCCAGGGGCATGTTTCACTTGTCTCCAGCCATATGGGGATCGCTTTTCCATGAGCTTTTAAAAAGGTGATCAAATTTGGAAATGTTTCCTGAAATTTTTTGGGGGTGTTTTGTGGATACCAAATAAAATGGCCAATCCCTAGAGAAGCAAAATTTTCTCCCACGTTCCAATGGGTGAGTTTTTCCTTTGAGCTGCTGCACTCGTTTTTCCAAATTTTCTCACCAATGAGATGAGCATCTTCAGAGGAAATCGAAAGGGCAAAGGCTGTGTGTGCACATAGCATGAAAACTAGAAATAGTTGCTTCATGCCATAACTTTATGCTTTTACGGGACTTTCTTCAAGTTGGGATGCAGTTTGTTTGAGCTCTTTGTCAACGACTGTTGTGACGCAGCTATCAGACCATACATTTAGAGCTGTTTCAACCATATCGAAAAGTGAATAGAGAGGAAGAATGATTCCCATCATCTCTATAGGGACCCCCATGCCAACCAAGAAAGCTGTGGTGAGGAAGTAGCATCCCATCGGAACGCCTGCATTTCCAATTGCAGCAAGAGAAGCGAGAAAGACCCACCCAATGAGTTCAAAAGGAGAAAAGACGATTCCCTGTCCGGTGCAGACGAACAAAATGGTAATTAAAATGAAGGCAGCACATCCATTCATATTGATAATCGAGCATAGGGGAAAGCTAAATTGAGCTGTTTTGTCCGAGAGTTTTAGGCGATTTTTTGCACACTCTAAAGCAAGGGGAAGTGAGGCATTTGACGACTTTGTAAAAAAAGCGGTGGTTAATGCTGGCATCATTCCACGAGCAGTACGGATAGGAGAGACCTTTTTCCATTTCAAAAGAAGCGGAAGAACGATGAATCCCTGAACTAAGTTGGCTGCTATGACGACGAGCCCGTATAAAAGTAACTTTTTCAGGTCTTCCTGATGAACGCGGATGTTTTCAGTGAACTGAACGGTGAAAGCAAAAATTCCTATTGGCATGATGGTGATTAGCCAAGTTGTGGCTTTGAGCAAAACTTGAAAGAGCCCTTGAAAAAAGTCTTTCACTGTTTGAGTTGTTTTCTCAGGAAGCTTTAAAATGGCGATACTAAAGACCATTGCAATGAAGGCCATCCCCATGACATTATTTTCGATGAAAGGTTCAATTAAACTAGAAGGAATGATCTTGGAGAGAAAGCTCAAATAGCTTCCTTGAGGTTGAAGAGGGGTGATAGCTGTTTCCGATGCAATGGGATTAGGGCGCACGAGCAGGAAAAGCAAAAGGCCGATTGTGGCAGCAACAAGTGTTGTTGCAATGGTGTACTTTAAGATTTTTCGCAGCATGAGTCTTGCTTCTGACAAGCTTTTCATTTGTGTCATCGTTGAAACAATGGCCAAGAAAATCATAGGTAAGCTGATGAACTTTAACATCTTGAGGAAAATGTCAGAAATTGAGCTGCTCAGTTCATGGATGAAGGGACTTGGAAAGGATCCTGCTAAAATTCCAAGCAAAAGGGCTAAAAGGGTCGCGATATTAAAATAAGTTGTTTTTTTCATATGAAAATTTTTGTTTGTTAGCCGAAAATTTTATCAGATTGTGAAGCTGATATCAAGCATCTCTTGGCATGTTGAGGACTTTGTCTAAAATCTCTCCAGCAAGCTTCAGGCCTTCCCTGGAGCTTTTTTTGTGAAGTTCTTCAGCGATATGCACGGTAGCCCGAATGGAGAGTAGTGGATCTAAAACTTTCGGCTGGATTGCACGTGCCTCTTCAAATAATCCTTTTCTGGCGTAGTACCGGCATAAGAGCAATAGGGCTCGATCTTTTGGTAAATAGAGCTCCTTTAGAAGTCCTTTTGCAAGTTCAAGCTCATCTAGATCAAGGTAGGTTTCAAACAGCCCGAGTTGGACAATATCTTTCTGTGAATAAGTGAGGCTGTATTTGAGAATTAAGTCATTAAGGAGGTCTGGTTTTTTCTGTTCTATACAAAGTTGTGTGTACAGCTGGTAGATATCATCGACAAAATAGACCTCTTTAATGTTCTCAAGGATGAGCCTTAGGCGATCGAGGTCTTTTTCTTGGAATACAAATTCTGCAATTTGTTTTTGATAAATGCTTTTCAGTACTGTTTCCTCTCCAAGTGCGAGAAAAAGATCTATAACAGTATTCAGCGCTCTCCCGCATTCTCCGAGAGCACGTAAAATTTTTGCATATTTAATCTCTGAATGGGGATATTGGTGATTAGTCTGATGATCTTCTATCAAGGCTCGAGCGCTTTCACTCTGCCCAGTGCTTGCAAGTAAAAAGGCTTTGTCAAGGCCAAAGAAGGAATGTTTGGGAGTTTGTTCTGCAATTAAAAGGACCAGTCCATATTGTTTCTTCTTTTTAAAATAATCCATCAGTTTTTCTCGCTTATCGATCTTGTATTGATCTAAGAAAGCATTTGCTTTTGCGTTGTTTCCTGTAGAGAGATAATGACCGACAAGAAGGAACTCAGGCTCCGAGTCTTCTGTTGGGTATTTAAGCGCCAGCTCATGAGCAAGCTCGATGAGTTCTCAATTGAGC
This sequence comes from Simkania sp., assembly GCF_965215465.1. Lineage (GTDB taxonomy): Bacteria > Chlamydiota > Chlamydiia > Chlamydiales > Simkaniaceae > Simkania. The sequence goes on from NZ_OZ244056.1 coordinate 302,874, forward strand.
AGCTGCTGTATAATTTGTGGCAAAAGAGCTTTCATGGTTTCGGCAGTTTTGATACTGGAAGTGAGTTGTTGTGCACAAGATTTGGCTTCCTTCGATTTACCTTCCAAAACAAAGACTTCGAGTTCTTTTAGCCCTAAAGTAGGTGCTTGGGAGTAGATATTGTAGGATGTGGCTTTTACAACATGGTGGGCTGCTCCATAATCATTGAGGCTTAAGAAATAATCAATGAGAGGGAGAAGGCATGAAATCTGAACTTTTTCTTTGGAGTTTAATGGGCCAAATACTGTTTCTTCAGAGGAGTGGGGCGATGGAGGTGTCGGACGAGGGTCTGGTAGAGGTGGAGATTTCTGCTCTGGGAGAGTGTAGCGATGATAGATTTTGGGGAGGATAGCAAGGGCAAAAATTGCAGGCTTTGTTTGATAGCAAATGAAAGCAAAAAGAGCCGTTGTCATGACGCGCAAAACTTTTTGCAACGTGGTTGTTTCGACTTCTTTCAGGGTCAAATTAGTGGAGTATTCAAAAGAGGGATTGCCAAAGGGAAAAGAGATGATCCATTCACTGAAATTGATGCAAGAAGATCGAATGACACTTTTAAAAGTTGGTTCGACGGGAATTAACAGCGAGCTTAAGCCGGGAATTGCATCCATAAATCACAAACTCTTAAATAGTTTGAAAAAACTATAACGAATTTTTGAATTAACGTACAGTGCGACGTGAAAATTGGATGAGTTCAATGAAGGCAAGGAACCCAAATAAGATGAAGAACAAGTAGAGAAAATTTGGAATGGGGAATTTCAAGACAATGGCAATCAAAATGCAAAACTGGGAAGCTGTCGTGACTTTTCCCCAGCGAATAGAACGGAGTTGGAAGGTCTTCCAATTTCCGGAAATTCCCAGGTAAAGCATAAAGATAAAGAGGAAACAGTCGCGAGTTAGCATTGTTCCTGCTTGCCATAGCTCCATTTGGTTTTCAAAAACCAGAACTGAGAGGGCGATATAGACAAAAAACTTGTCCATAATGGGATCTAAAACAGCGCCAAAGCGTGATGTGTAACGGTAGCGTCGTGCTAAATAGCCATCAATACAGTCTGTGAGCATAGCAAGCAGGATGATCACTACGCGCATCACAGTGTTATCAATGATGAACAAAAGCGCTAGCGGGGCGCGCAAGAATGAAAGACTATTTGGCGGGTTCAGCATAAACCTTTAAAAGCGACCTCTTTTTGGATCCTTATGAAGCCTGTTTCTTCTTACGCTTTTTATACCAAACTAGACCAATTACCGTCACACTGAAAGCTAAAAATATGATAATATTTATAATTTTGACCCGTTCGATCAGGATGTGGTAGTTGAGTCCAAGGTTATAAAAAGCTGCAAAACATGTGGTTGTCCAAACAAAACAAGCAACCATGTCACGCATGGCGAACTTCCCGAAATGGGAGTG